>CAZYNJ010000013.1:0-13900 GCA_964648955.1 uncultured Candidatus Saccharibacteria bacterium
ATGGAAATATCCAACAGACCACAAAAAGGTATGGCTGATTGGTTTCCAGAAGAATACACAATTAGAAAATATATCTTTGATACATGGAGAAAAGTATGTAAATCCTTCGGATATGAAGAATATCTAGCTCCCCTACTCGAAGACGCAAATATGTACAGAGCTAAATCTGGAGGTGATGTTGGAGGAAAAGAATTAACAATAGTCACTGATAGAGCGGGGAGAGAACTAGCTATTAGACCAGAAATGACACCCTCTGTTACTAGAATGATATCTCAAATATATACCTCTAATCCTAAACCAATTAGATATTTTAGTATTGCAAATTTCTATAGAAATCAAAAGCCTCAAAGAGGAAGAAATAGAGAATTCTGGCAGTTAAATTATGATATGTTTGGATCAAATGATATTGAGGGAGATATAGAGATAATACAGATGGGTATAGAGATAATGTTAGCATTCAACCCGCCTAAAGGATCATTTATAGCAGCAATTAGTAATAGGAAGATGGTTGATTATATATTAGACCAAGAAGTTAAAGTTAATGATGAACAAAAGATAGAGGTTGTAAGAATGTTAGATAAATGGGGAAAGTTAGAGAAGGAAGATTTCTTGGAAATGTTAAAAGATTTTGGTTTAAGAGAAGAACAAATCTCTTCCCTAATTACTTTTATAGAATCAGAAAACAAGGAAGAGCTATTAAAGAAATTTCCTAAGATAAAGGGAAATGAAGGATATATTGAATTAGAAAAAACAATAGATACACTAATATCCCTTGGATATGGAGATTGGATAAAGTTTAAATCAAGTGTTGTAAGAGGCTTGGATTACTATACTGGTATGGTTTTTGAAATGTTTGATAACAATCCCAGAAATATTAGATCTATGTTTGGTGGAGGAAGGTATGATGGGTTAGCAGGGATATTTGGAAGTGAGACATTCCCTGCAGTTGGATGTGCACCAGGAGATGAGACTACGAAGCTTTTCTTAGAAGATTGGGGCTTAATTGAGAAAATCAGAAAAGAAGTTAAAGAAATAATATACTATCTCCCACTCCTTTCTGAAGACTTGAGAGTGGATACATATAGGTTAGCTATTGAATTAAGAAGAAAAGGAATGAATATTGTTAATGGTTTAGAAATGCAAACAGTTGGGAAAGCTTTGAGATATGCCAATCAAAGAGTTTTTGACAAGATACTACTGTATGGGACAGATGAGAAAGCACAAAACACTATAACTGTAAAAGATTTAAATACAGGGGAGCAGAAGAGTCTAAAGATAGAAGATATTACCTAATGTTAAATTCTCCAAACATATTTCCACTATCTATTACTTTCTGTTAATATATTAATAGCCATTAATTTTACTGTCCAAATATTCCTATGGCTAAGTTGCCAGACCATGTAGGTATAGACTTTGGTACACACTCTGTAAAAGCAGTTGAACTAAAAAATATACAAACAGGAAAGCCCGTGTTAGTAAATTTTGGGAGTCAACCTACTCCTAAAGGAGTCATTAACAGTGAAGATGAAGCTGATCAAAGAAAGTTAGCTGATGTTCTCAAGAAGCTATATGATACCTCAAAGATTAGAAACAAAAAGGTAGTAATGGCATTGCCTGAGTTTTCTGTATTCACTAGATTTCTAGAATTTCCTGGATTTAAACCAGAGGAGATTGAGAAAGCTGTTACATACGAAGCTAAACAGTACATACCAATGCCTTTAGATGAAGTTCATATGAACTATGTAACCATTGGTTTTAATGAAGAGAAAAATGCACCTAGGGTATTGTTAGTGGCTGCTCCCTTAAAGATTATACAGATATATCAAAATGTGGCGGATAAGGCTGATTTGGAGGCTTTAGCGATAGAGACAGAATCAGTAGCTATGGGTAGAGCAATGTTTAGGGCTACTCAGAAAAAGGATTTAATAATGTTAGATTTCGGAGCAAATAGTACAGACATGAGTATCATGACAGATGGATCATTGGTATTTTCCCAAAGTATTGCAATTGGTTCTGATTCATTTACACAAGCGATTGTTAATAAGTTTAGTTTCGAATACAGTAGAGCTGAGGAATATAAACGTAACTATGGATTGGTTGGGAATGTTTTAGAAGGAAAGATACACAAGGTATTATCTCCAATCGCAGAATCAATAGTTGTGGAGGTACGAAGAGGTTTAGAATTTTTCAAAACTAAAACCCTTTCTGCAGTACCAAAGGAAGTGGTTTTAAATGGGGATGGTGCTCTACTACCTGGGTTGCCTGAGTATATGACTAAAAATTTAGGAATTAATTGTACTATAGCGAATCCTTGGCAAGGAATAGAGATACCAGATAAATATGCGGATTTAGTATCCAAGAGTGGTTCTTCATTTTCTGTAGCAATAGGATTGGCATTAAAGGATGAATAAAGAGGTAAAAGATACAAAACAAGAAGTTAAGGAATCTCCTAAAGAAAAGAAAGGGATATTTGATTTTTTAAAGCAAAAAACTGCTCCCATAGATCAAACTGTAGTTGAACAAGAGGAAACTTCTTTAGAAGAAGGTATGAATTTGATGCCTACTCCTACAAAGGAAGAAGTGGAAAAAGAAGGGAAAAAAGCTTTTTTAAATATAGGGTCTGCACTTAGTCTTTTAGTTCTAGTCCTTGTCTCTGTCTTTATTATCTCTTTTAACATCCTTTCAAAAATGGAATTAAATAACAATCGAGAAGAATTATATGCGTATGAAGAGAAAATGCAAAGGAATTCACAAAGTATTATTGATAATAATGAGATTGTAGATAGGATATTTTTACATAAGAGCATAAGAGAAAAAACCTTTTCCCCTAAAGAAGTTATAGAATATATTGAAGATATAGCTAAAAAGAGTGGAGGGATTAAGATTAATGCTTACGAGATACAAGAGAATCTATCTTTTGAATTTACAGGGGATTCTCAGGATCTAGAGAAAGTTGCTAAGTTTTGGTATTTACTTGGGGATGACTCCTCTATACAGAATATTAATTTAGATTCTATTAACAAAGGAGATTCTGGAGCCAGATTTTCTTTTAAAGGTCAATTTATATTTGAAGATTTTGTAAACATTGTAGAAGATGAGAACAGCTAATCAAACAAAAGATACAGAGAAGGTAATAAGGGAGAGATTGAAAAAATCTCGTGTAAATATTGGGGATGTAATAGTCCCGATTCTTGTATTTATAGTTTTAATACTTCTCTCTATATTTGTCTTTATCCCGATGATTAATTCGGCAATTGATTTTAGGAGAGAGTCTAAGGAAATTAGTAGTAAAATGAAGATGTTAGAGAAATTGGAAGAAGGTTTAGGAGGATTTGATGAGACTCTTTTACAGGCAGATTTGATTATTGCAAAAAGAGTTATACCTACTTCCTTAAAAGTTTCTGATTTTATATATTATATAGACACTTTAGCCAATAGTAAGAATTTAAAATCTAGAGAATTAACAGCAGGAGATGTTAAAGTTGTTACAGGGGGGAATAGAGAGAATCCAGATTATACATATGCAGTGAACGGTCCATTGTCATATGCTGGATCTTTTGATAGTATTCTAAGCTTTCTAGATGAGTTACAGGTAGCATCTCCATATATTGTATCTATTGAAGGTATATCTCTCAGAGGGTCAGAGGCTGACTTATGGAATATATCTCTTACAACAACAGGTTATTATATTCCAGAAGAAGTTCAAAATATTGATTTATATATTCCTTTTTCTCCATACAATAAATATGAAGAAACAATGAAAATTCTAAGACAGAAATCTGAGAAACTAGAGAACTAACGAATTAGATTTCATCGGAAAGGATATCTTCTACATTCTCCTCCTTGGGTTGTATCTCCTTTTGTTCTTCTGGTTTTCGATCGTCCTTTATCATTACTTTGACTCTTTTGTCTAAGCGAATAGCACTAATAGTGACAAGGTCTCTAATGGCATTTATAGTTCTTCCTTTTCTACCAATGAGAATACCTTTATCTTCTTCTGCGACGTCAATAGTTAGTATTGTTAGTCCTGGGAAGTCAACACTTTCCTTCTCTTCCACCACTACTACATCGGAATTATTCACTATCGATTTGACGATGTGTTCGAGTAGCTCTTTCATGACTCAAATAATTAAATAAATAAGTTACACTAAAGTATACTACTCTTTCTGCTCTTTTGTCTTCTTTTTTGTACTAGGTTTTGTAGAACCTCTTTTAAGATTCTTAAGTAAACCTAATTTAACAAAGTATTGAGCAACTGTATCTGTAGGCTGTGCACCATTTTTAAGCCATTTCTGTGCAGCTTCTTTATCTACATCGAATGTAGAAGGAGAAGTTCGAGGATTGTAATATCCTATTTCTTCAACAACTTTACCATCTCTAGGTTTACTAGCCTCCACCACTACTATTCTATAATGTGGTTGACCTTTTCTCCCTGTCTTTTTTAATCTAATTTTTAACATAGCGTAGCAATTTTAACAAATGATATATTAATATTCAAGTATATATAAACTTTTCTCTGCTGCTTCCTCTTCCGCTCTCTGTTTACTACTCCCCTCCCCTACACCTAAATCTTTGGAAGAAATCTTTGCTTGAACAGTAAACAACTTATTATGATCAGGACCTTTCTCTTTGAGAACCTCGTAGGAAGGAGTTTCCTTAAACATCGATTGAGTAACTTCTTGTAATTTAGTTTTAGGATCAATATCTAATCTTTCCTTAACGATAGGGTCTATCTTAGGGATTAATACTCTATGGAGATATTTTTTACATATGGAATATCCTTGATCTTGATACACTGCACCAAGTATTGATTCAAAAAGATTAGCCAAAAGAAAATCCTTATCTCTTCCTCCCGAATCTTCTTCTCCTTTGGACATTTTGAGATACTTTCCAAAACCTAATTCTCTAGAAGTTTGTGCTAATGTAGTAGTTCTAACAACAGCAGCTCTAAAGCTAGTTAAATCGCCTTCATCTCTTTCTAGATATTCTGAGAAAAGATATTCTGAAATAATTAATTCTAATACGGCATCTCCTAAAAATTCCAATCGTTCATTACTATCTTCTCCCTTCTCTCCATTCTCATTTAAATATGATTTATGGGTGACGGCAGTATCTAACAAAGAAATATCTTCGAACTTAACTTTTAATATCTTTTCTAAACCTTTTAAATCTTTCATACTATTTTTTATCACTAAACTTTTTTTCATATATTGCTCCCAGTACTCCATTTACAAACTTATCACTTGCATCTCCTCCGAAACTCTTTGCAATCTCTATAGCCTCATCGATTGCAACTTTAGGAGGTGTTGTATCTGTTAAGAATCCTTCAAATATGGCAATTCTCAGTATTTGTAAATCAACTAACTTCATTTGTGATATTGGCCATTGAGGGGCAAATTCTGTAATTAGTTTATCAATATCTTCTTTATTTTCTCTTACACCAGCAAAAAGTTTTTTACAAAGTTTCTTGTCATATTTCTCTATTTCATCAATTGTACTAAGATCTCTAAGAGTAAAGAACTCTATATTAAGAATCTCATCTTTATGAAAATCCTCTGAAAAGAGAGTTTGTAATGCAATCTCCCTAGCTAAATGTCTTGGATCTCTTGCTTTCTTCATTTATTTTTTAGAAGTTTTCTTAGGTTTAAGATCTTTACCATCTCCATAGTAACCACAAGATGGACACTCAAAATGAGGTCTCTTTTTGTTACCACATTTTGGACATACACATAAAGCAGGTCTCTTTAGTGCACGATGTGAATTTTTCCTGTGTTTCCTTCCGGAGGATATTCTTCTTTTTGGTACTGCTGCCATTATTTAAGTAGTAGAAAATATTATAACGTTGCTATTATATTTAACTTTCAGTATATTAGCAACTTTTTAAGTTAACCATTCCTCTTTAATATTTACTGTATCTCCCGCTTTTATATTCCCTTTGATCATTTCTTCAGCAATATTACTCTCTATTTTGTCTTGTATAAATCGTCGAAGAGGTCTCGCTCCCATCCCTGGTTCCTGCCCTTTATTGGCAAGAAGCATACATATTTGAGGACTCCATTGTAGAGTAAGATTCTTCTCTGAGAGTCTCTTAGCAAGATCTGTAAGAAGAAGTTCTGCTATCTTGGAGAGCTCATCTAAATCTAATGGAGAGAAGAAGATAATATCATCAAACCTGTTAAGTAACTCTGGTCTTAATGCTTGTCTCAATTCTATTTCTGCTCTGGATTTAGCATCTTCCCATAGGGAACTGTCTTCTTGTAGGGAGTCTAGGATAATTTTACTCCCGATATTACTGGTACAGATAATTATAGAATTTGTAAAATCAACAGTTTCTCCTTTATTACTAGTTAGTCTTCCTTCATCAAATATTTGCAAAAAGAGATCTAATATTTGTGGATGTGCTTTTTCAATTTCATCAAAGAGAACAATTCCATATGGTTTAGCTTTTATCCTATCTATTAAAGATACTGATGTTTGCCCGAAGGTTGAGGATTTTGTACTTCCTAAGAACTTTTGAATACTATTAACTTCTTGGTACTCGGACATATCGACTCGAATTATTCCCTCTTTGTCATTAAAGAATTCTTCTGATATCGTTTTTGCAAGATGGGTTTTACCTACTCCAGTAGGGCCTATGAAGAGGAATACACCGATAGGTTTGTTAGGATTACGTATATCTGTACGAGATCTTCTAAGTGTCTCTGAAACTTTCTTCACTGCTTCTTCTTGACCTATTACTTTCTTTTGAAGATCTTCTTCTAACTTCATTAACTTTGTACTCTCTTCTGCAGAAATATCTGTTACTGGGATCTTTTTCTGTAGAGAGATTGTTTTAGAAATATGTTCTGAGGTTAAGACATTAATATTATTTGTTTGTGCCCAAGCACATGCAGATTCCAAAAGTTGTACTGCACTACTTGGTAACTTTCTATCTTTGTTGTATCTTTTTGCTAGTTCCACCGTAGCTACTAGAGCAGAAAAAGTAATGTAGAGGTTGAAGTTTGCTTCCAATATATCTATTTTCGTTTCTAATATTTCCATAGCGGAGAATGTAGACATCTCCTTAATTTCAATATTAGTAAATATTTGTCTAAGAGTTTCATTCTCGTAAAAATATTTCTTGTAGTCAGAGTAATTAACAGTACCAATTACAGGGAATTTACTATTCATTAAGTAAGGCAAGATTATACTAGATACCGATTGTCCAGATCCTTCTGATTTTGTAGGCATTAGCTCTTGCATTTCGTCAATGAAGAGGACTACATTCCCTGCAGTTTCTAATTCTTTCATTGCTTTCTTAACAAGTTCCTCAGTCTTTGTATCTCCAGAGGAAGCTATCAATGAGTTTAGATCTAATTGAATGATTTTCTTTCCTTGTAATTGTTCTGGGGCATCTCCCCTATTCATCCTTTGTGCAACCCCCCATACAATACTAGTTTTACCTACACCTGGTTCTCCTAGAAGTAATGCATGTTTGTTAGAAACTTTTCCTAAGATAGCTGTTAGAGCCTCTATTGCATCATCCTGCCCTATCCCATATACATCTCTAGTCTTTGCGACTTCCTCATTTAAGTTCTTACTAAAGTGTCCGAGTGTATATGTATACCCATATATCCATTGTCCCCCAATTCCTCCATTTTTAAAGTAAGGAACATCTGGATTGAATATTTCTGCTTTCGTTGCCTTTTCAATTCTGTAATTTCTGTATCTCACAATTTCTCTTAGAACATCTAGAGAAGATTTTTGTTTTTGTAAATATTTTTCAATAGATGGGAAAGTTTTAGTAATTGAAAGAAATAGGTGTTCAGGTGCAATCATTGTAGAATCTGTGAGTAAGGCCTCTTCAAGAGCATATATTATTAAACTTCTTACACTATTAATAGGATATGTTGGTAATGTGTCAGAAGTAATATCATTACTTTTTAGTACATCTCCTTCAACTTTTAGACCTGCTCTCCTAAGGATTTCTCTTACTTCTGGGTATTCTGATATTAGATATTTATAGAGTTCATATGTATACAGAGAGTCATTCTTTATGAATTCTGTAAGGATATTAACAGCAGGGTTGTTTAAAAATTGTATTACATCTATCTGCTTATATCTTCCAAACCTCACACTATTCATTCTTATATCCTCCAAATCATGCAGAGGAATATTCTTTGCAGATGGAAGAGTAACTTTTCTGGAGGAGGCTTTATAGTAATCATGCCAAAGAACAATTACTCCTAACATGGAGATTAAAAATATTAAATCAGCTGTTTTCGATGAGAGAAATTCTGTGATCAGGGGAAGAGTATCTGCACCTCCCACGGATTTAAATATTAGTCCTAAGGAAATAATGAATCCAGGTATTACTAATATGTTTGCAATTATTCTCTTCACTAAGTCATATGAATGATATCTATCATAATTTTGAGTTAAACTCTTTATCTGTGGTGTCGTAATTGAGAAGTAATGGTCTCTAGTCAAAAGAAAAAGGGCTTCTGACTCTTTTGTTAAAATGGGGAATTTGTCTTCCAAGAGTCCAATCTTATCCGTATCTTTTGAATGGAATCCTATCAATGTTTTATTTCTATTACTGTATTCCATTCCCATCTTAGTTAGTAATTGTTTTAATTAATGCGATTCCTATTCCTATCGGTATTAATATCCAGCAAATGATAAAGGCAAAGTAGAGAGAAGACCCTAGAAGAAATGCGCATATTGCTATTGGTATATATATTGTCTTTATTGCTATTCCAAAGAAATAGCCTGCAAATGAATTATGTCTCATCCACGGAAGGAAGAAGTTTTTAATAAGTAGTGTTATCGATAGTTGATCATTAAGAATTACCATTACCCTAACCCATGTTCTCAGGTATTTGATTGGCATTTCTATATACCACCATGAGAAGAAATCTCTTACTGAATACCAGAATATCTCGATGTAAGAATCGGGTTCTACTTCTTTTATAATTTGTTGTCCTGTGGTATCAGTAAAGATTGGATTATTCTTCATTTAGGCAGTTCCTTTCACACTAGTTTATTTGAAATTGTATCTTTTATCAAGCTAGGCACAAAGGGTAGGGTTTCTCCGTACCATATGTCGTTAGGTGGTATATAATGAAGCATGAATATTTACAAAAAATTAGATAAACCGATATTTTCACTAGCCCCTATGGAGGGTATTACGGATTGTATATTTAGAAAGATAGTTACAATGTCCTCAAGACCTGATCTCACATATACAGAGTTTATTAATGTTGATGGTTTTAATTCTAAAGGTAGAAAGGATGTTTCTAAAAGGTTAAGAGTTTTAGAGAGTGATATTCCGATTGTAGTACAGCTTTGGGGTCTAAAGCCTGAGAATTTTAAGAAAACAGCAAAGGTAATTAGAAAAAAACATCCAATATTTAAGGGTATTGATATAAATATGGGTTGTTCTGTTAGAAACGTTTTAAGAAGGGGTACAGGGGCTGGGTTAATTCAGACCCCTACTCTAGCAAAGGAGATAATAGAGGCTATTAGGGAGGGTTCTGGGGGTCTTCCTGTGTCTGTTAAGACTAGAATTGGATATGAGGGTATTAAGACTGAGGAATGGTTAGGTTTTCTTTTAGAACAGGATTTAGATGTGATTACTGTACATGGGAGGATTGCAAAACAGGGATACTCAGAAAATGCTAATTGGGAAGAGATTGGGAAGGTTGTTAAGTTAAGGAATGAGATGGAAAAGAGCACATTGATATTTGGTAATGGAGATGTTAAATCTCTAAAAGAAGCAAAGGAGAAGGTAGACACATATGGTGTTGATGGAGTAATGATTGGTAGAGACGCATGGAGTAACCCTTGGGTATTTAGTGGTAAAGATATTGAAGATATATCTTTTGAGGAAAAGAAGAAGATGTTAGAAGAGCATATTAAGTTATATATGAAGGAATATGGTAATACAGGGAAGATTTACGAGTTAAGGAAGTTCTTTAAGATATATATAAATGGTTTTGAAGGAGCTAGTAAGATTAGACAGGAAATGATGGAGATTGAGGATGGGGAGGAATTGTTAGAGTATGTGAAAGATTTAAACTTCTAGATTCTTTAGTGTTTTGATATATACATCTGCAGGAAGAATCTGTTCTTCAGATGTTAGCATTTTATAGAAATTGTTAACGAATTTAAAGCCATTTTTGATCTCTTGTTTTTTTATGGAGTCCTCGACAAATGATTTTATGTCTAGATTAGGATTGGTTCTTTTGTAATAATTTTCCAGAATTTTTATTCTACAAGCTCTAATAAAGGTGTCTTCAAAGTAAGCATATCCCGTATTGTAAGTTCTTAGTATCTTCTCTGGAATTTCGTTTTTAATAGGTTTAAACTTTTCTTCAGACAATTCAAGGTAGTTTTTAAAGTTATTTGTTTGAACGAGGGAATCCTTGAATGCTGAATGACAGAATTCATGTACAGAATTAAACCAAACTTTTTCAGGGATAAATTCATAAGTATGATTCTTTTTGTTCAGATATGTTCCAGTCTGGGAGTAATATTTCTTTGGCTTTGTAGTGGCAAACCCTCCTTGCGAAGAAAAAACATTGGGAATGACGAAAAGCTTGGGTTTGAACGGTAGTTTCCAAAAAGAATTAAATTCTTTTGAAAAATTATTTTTATTAAAAAAAGGTTGTAGATTCTTACAAATTATTGTGTATTGAGGAAGTATTGATTTTTCATAATATTCATCATAGTGAATATCCTTTTTTATATCTTGAAATATTTTCTTAAGGTATTTTTGATACATGGTATAAACAGAATTCCCATAACTATAGTGACCATATTTTTTTCCTTCTGGTTCAAGATTATCATCAGTATATAATGCTAATCTTAAATATCTAAATATATTTTTATTAATAAGCCCTTCTGTAAGGTGTTTCTCGAGTAGTTTTATTTGAGAAAGATTGTTGATAGAGCTAAGATCTTTCAATATCTTTTCTGATAATGGGAATTTATAACCTTTATCTTTAGGGTTAATAGAAGAATAGTAGATTAGTGAGAAGAGTATAAAGTTTTTGTGAGGTATGATTTTTATCATAATTAGAGTATATCAAGGTATATAAGAAACTTCACTCAGGGGTTTAATTTAATTTTAAACCCCTGAGGTTTGCTGGTGTTATTTGATTAGTTATTACTCGTCTGGATTACATTGGTTACAATCTTCGTAGCCAGAACAGTGCTGATCATCACATCCGCGATTACATTCAGCATCGGACAGAGAAATAACTTCCCCAAACAACATTTCTGCTTGATTATTCACTTATCTCACCTCCTTTCCTTTTCTAGATTTTTGATAATATCCTTCCATACAAAATATCTCATTATTAAGCAATGTTCCTCGGGAATTCCATGATAGAGAAGTCTTGTGCTATAGCATCCACCAGCGCAGTGCCATTTTGCAAAACAGTTCTCGCATTTAGAGTCTAACGTAGTCAAAGATCTTAGCTGTTCTAATTTTTCTTGGTTAGTTGTTATTCCGTTTGGAGTTATTTTTCTGACCGAGTAAATATCGAAAAGCTTATCTGTTTTCTTTGTTATTCTAGAACAAGAAGAAATTATTCCATTGGGAAGGACACAACATAAATTACCATTTCCGCCACAGTATTGTGTCTTAATCCCTAGATTTGTTAGATAAGATGAACGAATCTTCACCCCTATTTCTTCTCCGTAATCTATGGCTTTTTCAAGAATATCGATAAAACCCTCCTTGGGATCTATAGGGAGAGAGTCTCCTCTTCCTGTTGGAGTAATTGGTTCTAACTTGATACCACAGTTCATATCTTTTGCAATATCTATTAATTCTAGAATGCTTCCTCCATTTATTGTTGTTATTGTTGATCTTATACCCCAATTTACATTCGCTTGATTTAAGAGATTCATTCCTCTTAATGTTTCGTCGAAAGATCCTTTCTTATTTGCCTTTGGTCTTTGTTTATCATGAATATCTTTTGGACCATCTAAGGAAACCGTAATCCGAAAATTGTTCTTTTTAAAGAAACGAGCAATTTCAGGTGTGATCAGTGTTGCATTTGTTACTAGCGAGAATTTCTTCTTCAGATCGTAGTTGTTATTGATGTAATTGATTATTCTTTTTAGTAATTGGAAAACAGTTAATGTTTCACCTCCTCCTAAAAAAGAAATCCTAATGGTATCTGATCCTATATCTTGAAGGTTTGAGACATTAGCATCTATAGATAACTTTGCTATTTCAAAAGTCATTACATCTGCATTTGTATCGGCATCAGCATAACAGTAAATGCATCTTAGGTTGCATCCAGATGTAAGTGCAAGACATAAAGAAGTTGGCTTTTGTGGATCATTTTTGTTTTTAGGATATTTAGGGTTTTCAAGCAAATTATTTTCTTTTAGAAAATTCTCTACTGTTTTATTCCTTATACCAAAATGAAAATGATTTATAAGAGCTTCTTTCCCTTCTGTAGATATTTCGAAAAACTTTCTTTGTAATGGGAAATAAGCAATAGAGATGTTATCTTTCTCGATAATATAAGCATCTTTGTTGAGTTGATAACTTTCAACTTTTTGCGCGTTCATGTGTTCCTCCTTTTTGGAATATTTGAATACCTTGATTGTTAAGGTACTAAGAGTTGATTATATAGCGTAATTAGTAAAAGTGTCAATAACTATAGGATTCGGGACAAAGCGGTCCCAAGGATAACAAGTTGTAGTATTTGTTGTCAGAATACACTTTTTATGTGTATAATATTTTTGTACTATTATGAAAAACTTTAAAAAATTATTAAAAATATATTTTAGTTATATTTCAAAAGTTAAATTTGAATATATAGTAAGTATTATTTGTACCTTATTGATAGCTATACTTAGTGTACTTTATCCTATTTTACTGGGTAAATTAGTCGAGAGTTTTAATACAACACAAGATTCTCTTAAATATCTTATTATTCTTTTAGTATCATTCTTTTTTCAAAAGATATTTGTTGCATTGCAAGATTCTTTTGGAGATAGAGTTTCTGCAAAACAATTGAATCAATATTCGAGAATAGATTATGTGGAAAAATTATTAGATGCTGATTACAAATATCATATGAGTAAGTCTTCAGGAGAGTTTATTTCATTAAACAAAAGGATACGAGATGTTTTTTTTGAATTATATTGGGGATTAAATCTTTGGATATTCCAAGTATTAGTTGAGTTTTCATTGGCTATATATTATCTATTCACAGTTGACTTGAGATTAGGAATGATAATGCTTTGCTCTATAGTCTTTTCTTTCTTCTTAACAATTCCTTTAGTTAAGAAAAACCTTAGGTTAAGGAGAGAAGCAAACAATAGGAATGATGAGGTAAGTTCCATAATTGCAGATTATATGACAGGTTTTGAAACTATAAAGCTTTTTGGCCAAGAGAAATTTGAAAAAAGAAGACTAAGGGGTATGTTTAAACTTTGGGAAAAGGCTACACTTCGATATCATTTGTCATTTAGAGAAATGGATGCAGTTGTTTATTCAATTGTTTTCGCGGGATCTGCAACGATGATGTACTTAACATATAATCAGGTTGTTTCAGGAGTGTTAGGATTGGGTTTGTTAGTAACAGTTTTTGGATATATTTCAGAAGTTGATTGGAAAATCTTCGAATTAATAGGGAAATATAGGAAACTATTAAAGTTAGGTGTAGATATTGAAAAATTTATAACAATAATGGACTTAGAACAAGAAATCAAGGAGAAGAAAAATCCTTTGCCATTGGAGAATGTTAGGGGTGAAATATCTCTTAGAGATATTAGTTTTGGTTATACGAATGGAGATAGCGAGAAGAATAATGAGGTATTACATGGAGTGAATTTAGATATTCATCCTGATGAAACTGTTGCTTTTGTAGGTAAATCAGGTAGTGGTAAAACT
>CAZYNJ010000014.1:0-4838 GCA_964648955.1 uncultured Candidatus Saccharibacteria bacterium
ATAGTTTTAATACTTGTTTTAACAAAGAAAGAAGAAATAGTGGTTGAAGAGAAGAAAAAGGAAACTGAGGAAACTACTTTTACAATGAGTCCTCTAGAAGAAGATCTTGTATATACTGAGGAAACAAAAGATTTCCCTTCGTGGATAAATGATAATGGACAAGGACCATGGTATCAAGATTTATATATTGCATACTCTGATAATGGATTAGATTTTACAGGTGAGAAGCTTTACATTCCTCATTCTGGAGTTGGGAATTTAATATTAGGAAACGATGAGGAGATAATTGCTACCTTCCAATATTTCTCATATGAAAATCAAGAACTTTTTGACAAGATTTGTTACACAACATCTACAGATGGAGGTTTAACATGGAGTAGTATTAAGAAAGTAAATATATCTGGATTACCCCAAGGACCAAATGCTGTAGACCCTACATTAGTACTCCTTGAAGATGGTAAATATAGACTATATTTTACATATGAAACACAAGGAGATGGTAATCCACAACTCTACTCTGCATTAGGAGAGAGTATGGACTCTGAGTTTGTAAATGAAGGAAAGCAGTTAGAAGTAGATAGCATTATATTAGATCCTGCTATTATATATTTTAATGGAATGTATCATCACTATACTGTAAGTCACGAAGGTGATGAGGAAAGAAGTATGCTTAGTTTTCATTCTATATCTGAAACTGGTTTAGATTTTGAAGAAGTTGGTACTTTTACTGAAGATATTCAGTTCTTAGGAGATGTTGTACTTGTAGATGATGGATTAAGATTCTATGGATCAGGAATGGGTATACAGTCAGCATTTTCAATAGATGGATATATTTGGACTATGGATGAAGGAAAAAGAGCAGATGGAGCTGATCCTGGGGTTGTAAAACTTGCAGATGGCTTATATGTAATCATTTATACAGGAGGATTATAGTAAAAATCTAATTACTCTACGAGCATTTTTTCAAAAATCATAAATACCTGTATAATCTAGGGCTATGTTGACCCTAAAGAATATAAATATATCACTTGGAGCTAGAGAGATACTAAAAGATATCTCATTTGTTGTTGGAGATAATGAGAAGATTGGGATAGTTGGAGTAAATGGAGCTGGTAAATCTACACTCTTAAAAATAATAGCGAAAGTAATAGAACCAGATTTAGGATCGGTATCTTTTACAGGAAGAATGTCATATCTTTCTCAAGAAATTCATAAGGAGATAGGGGTTGATAAAGAGGAGGTCCATCATAATAGAGAGGAAAATCTTACCATTGGTGAATATTTAATAATAGATAAAGGAATAGATATAGAGGAATGGGAGATAAATAGGTATTTGAATAATTTAGCAATGAAGGATAAGGATTGTGAAAGTGTACTCTCTGAACTCTCAGGTGGACAAAAGATAAAAGTTGAATTAGTAAGAATCCTTTGTGAGAGACCAGATATATTAGTTTTAGATGAACCTACAAACTTCTTAGATATACCATCTGCAGAATGGTTGATGAACTATCTGATTTCTTATCCTAGTACAGTCATTATCGTTTCTCATGACTTAAGATTAATGAACAGAGCATTAGATAAGATTATATATATGAACGAAAGAACTAAGGATATAGAAATCTATAAAGGTAACTATGATCAATTTCTTAAAATGAAATCTCTTAGAGAAGATTGGTTAGTAAAAGCAATTAAAAAAGAAGAAAAAAGAGCAAAAAGATTATTTATATCTGCAACAAAAATCTCAAAAAGAGGTAGTGCAAAAGAAAAGAGAAAAGCAGCTAAAAGATTTGATTTAGTTAAAACAGTTAAAAAAGATATTAAAGAAAAAGAAAATCTCTTGGTAAAAAGTAAGAAGATGAGATTTAACTTACCACCTTTAGTAACTAGTTCTAAGAATGTTTTAGAAGTTTCAAATATATCAAAAGAATATATTAAAGATGTACCTGTATTAAAAGACATTAACTTTCTTATTGAAAGAGGTGAGAAAGTAGCCATTATTGGTAAAAATGGAGTTGGAAAAACTACACTATTAAAAATCTTAGCAGATAAATTAAAAAAGAATAGTGGAGAAATTAAATGGGGAGGTAATACATTCATAGGTTACTATTCTCAGGAATATGAGGATTTAGATTACAATAAAACTGTATTTGAAAACTTTGATATCAAAGGTATGAGTGATTTAGACAAAAGAAGATTTTTAGGAAATTTCTTAATATCTAAAGAAATGCCATTTCAAAAAGTTAAGAGTTTATCTGGTGGAGAAAAAACAAGATTAGCATTAGCAAAGATATTTGCACAAGATTTTAATGTTTTACTATTGGATGAACCTACTACATATTTAGATCCTATGTCTCAAAAACTATTATTAAAAGTATTGAGTGAATACAAAGGTACAATATTGTTAGTTAGTCATGAGCCTGATTTTATTAAAGATATGGGGATAGATAAGGTGCTATTAATGCCAGAGGAAAAGTATACGTACTTCCAGGAGGAATATATAGGCAGAGTTGGGATAATGTAAGGCTATATTGGAGATATCTTTCTACAGACTTATTCTTTTAATGGATTTAATTTTCTTAGATTATTATCCTATTATTTCACAGTTACTGATTTAGCTAAATTCCTAGGTTTATCAATATTATTTCCTAATTCTTTTGAAAGAAAATACGATATTAATTGAAAAGCTATTACATTTGAAAGTGAAGAAAGGTCCTTTACTTGGGGTGTAGATAGGAACATATCCCATACATTGTACTTCTCAAACTTCTTATCCCCTACTCCTATTGTAAAAGCTCCTCTAGTTTTTACTTGCTCTGTTGCAGAGATGATATCTTTAGAATTATCATCGTTAGAAATAATGGAAAATACAGGAGTCCCTTCTTCTATTAAAGCAATTACTCCATGTTTTAATTCCCCTGCCATGAAACCTTCTATATGTTTATATGAAATCTCTTTTACTTTTAAGGCTCCTTCTAATGCAATAAATGAATTCTGACCTTTTCCTAATACAAAGAGGTGATCACTATTTTTTATCTTCTTACTTAACTTTAGTATCTCTTTATATGTTTTTTGTTTAAAATATGTATTAAGTTTTTTAGATAGCTTTTTAATATTCTCTTTGGCTTCTTTATCTTTCTTTACTAATGCCTTTGAAACTAAATACCCCCATGAACATTGAGCAGTAAACACCTTAGTAGATGCTACACATATCTCAGGACCTGCATTTACAAAATATGGATAATCAGACATTTTAGATATCGTAGTACCAAGCATATTTACTATACTAGCTATCTTACAACCTTTCTTTTTTGCAATTTCCAAAACCTCTATAGTATCTGCTGTCTCTCCACTTTGTGATACAGCAATTATTAGATCTTCTTTTTTAATTACATTGATATATGAATTAAATTCATAGCTTCTAATATCCTGAGCATCTATCTTTGCAATATTTCTTAGAAAGTAACAGATTTGTCCTGCAGCAAAACCTGCTGTTCCTGCACCTACTACATATACTCTATGTGCTTGTTTAATTGCTCTAAGGAGAGGTAAGAGATCTTTCTTTGTATATTGAATTGCATTTACAATGGTATCTTTTTGATCAACAATTTCTTTTATCATGTAGTGCTCATATTTACCTTTATCAATGGTTGAAGAAGAATTCTTAATATTTTTAATTTTAAGTTCCTTTTTCCCCGTTTTAATGTTTTCAATATGTATGTCTTTATTTTTTATTTCTAAGAAATCAAAATTATCTAAAGTAACTATCTTATTAGTATATGGAGAAAATGACAAAGAATCAGAAGCTAAGTATGTACCATCCTTTCCTATCCCAACTACTAAAGGAGAGCCGTTCTTTACTGCAAGGATTCTCTGATCTTTATTTGTTAATATTACTATCGTATTTCTTCCTTTTAATTTCTTAAAAGCTTTTTTAATTGCAGTATTTAAATTTTTTGAATTCTTCAACTCATCCTCAATTAACCTGACAATTACTTCGGTGTCTGTTTCTGATTTGAAAGTGTAACCTTTTTTAAGGAGTTTCTTTTTAAGAATTTCATAATTTTCTACAATACCGTTTTGAACTAAAGTAAAAGATTTGTCTGTGGAAAGATGAGGATGTGCATTTTTAACAGTCACTCCTCCATGGGTAGCCCATCTAGTATGTCCTATTGCAATATTTGTTCTAGGTAATTTCTTGAATTTACTATCCTTTTTTATCTCCCCTGTATTTTTATATATTTTTATCTTTTTATTATCATTTACAGCTATTCCCCATGAATCATATCCTCTGTACTCTAGTCGTTTTAATCCTTGAAATACTAAATCGTTAGCAGTTAATTTGCCAGTGTAACCAAATACTCCACACATATGTCTAGTGGTTAAGAAATTAGATTAAAAATGTGGGGAATTACTAATTAACGTTTTGTTTATTTGTAGTTAATCTTTAGGTTAGTAATTTAACCTAGGAGTACCCGCTGATATCTCGATGACTCCTTCCTCGTAGCTTAGTACTAAGCCCAGCCGCCTTGGTATATTAAATACCCCGTATATATATTACAGGAAGGTGGTTAAGAGTCAAGATGGGAAATCTTCAACGGGGAGGGAAAGAGGGGTTACTATAAGCTCCAAGGTAATGCTTGACATTTTTATTAGGAGGGGTTAGACTCCAAATGTACCTTTAAATATCTTGAGATTTTATCTCATGTTCTGCAGAGTATTGTAGGTTATTAGAACCTATCATCTTTCTACTTCCTTCGGGTTGTAGAGCCTTTATTTACTGTTTACAGTTTTTATTGGTTTGGTGTTCCGGTGTAAGTCCGGCGCTCTGCATTTTTGTT
>CAZYNJ010000014.1:4938-13843 GCA_964648955.1 uncultured Candidatus Saccharibacteria bacterium
TGTATGCAATACATCTCTTTAGAAAAGCAAAAAGAGATTATGCTAGAGCTCCATTTGAGAGGTAGGGATATTGTTGATAAAAAGATTCTGAGAGCTATGGTAGAGGTACCTAGAGAGGAGTTTATTCCAGAAAGATACCAGAGATTTACATATAGAGATATTCCTCTTCTAATAGGATATGGACAAACAATTTCTCAACCATATACAGTGGCCTACTCTATACAATCACTAGGCCCTAAGGAGTACGATATTGTTTTAGATATTGGTACTGGTTCTGGATATCAGGCTGCAGTACTTAGTAGGATATGTAGAATGGTTATAACGATAGAGAGGATACCTGAGCTTGCAGAGAGAGCTAGAAAGACTCTTAAAAGATTGGGGTATACCAATATTGAAGTAGTTATAGGAAATGGTGTACTAGGATATCCCAGATATGCTCCATATGATGGGATAGTATGTGCAGCAGCTACAGAAATTTTACCTGTTAAATGGGGAGAGCAATTAAGAGATGGTGGAACTATTATATATCCTAAGAACGCTGGAGTAAGCCAGAAGCTTATGAGAGTTACTAAAAAAGGGAATATCTTTACAGAAGAAATGTTAGGAAATTTCTCCTTTGTTCCTTTGGTTGATCAAGAGTAAGGGTGTCTCTTCTTGCAAAAATAACAGAAGATCAAGAGATATGGAAATATAAATTATCTAACAAATGTTAGAGCACATCCAGTCTTTCCCGCTCTACCTGTTCTCCCTGTTCTATGGATGTAAGCTTTATAATTCTCTGGTTCGTCGTAGTTAATCACATGAGATACATTAGGGATATCTAGTCCCCTTGCAGCAACATCTGTAGCCACTAAGATGTCTAATTGATCTGTTTTAAAGTTTGATAATACTTTCAATCTTTTATTTTGTGATTTATTCCCATGTATAGCATCTGCTCTAAAGCCTTTCTTATATAATTGATTAGAAAGTTTATCTGCTCCTCTCTTGGTTCTAGAAAATATCAACACCTTCTGGAATGCATCTTTATCTAATAAATCTGTAAGAATATTAATCTTATCTTCAGCATGTCTAACTTTTACAATATCTTGATCGATATTTTTTAGTGAGGATTCCTTTTCTACTTGAATTCTAACAGGATTTTGAAGCAAAGTATTAGCAACACTTTCTGCTTTTGGAGCCATAGTAGCAGAGAAAAAGAGGGTTTGTTTCTTATCTCTTAACTTTGAAATTAGGAAGGTGATATCTGGGATAAAACCCATATCTAACATCCTATCTACTTCATCTAGAATTATATTATTAAATTTATTCAAATCAAGGACTTTTCTTTCATAGAGATCTTTCAATCTTCCTGGTGTACCCATTACAAATTGAGGATTTCTTTTAAGTTGATTAATCTGTCTTCCAATACTCATTCCTCCTATTACAAGAGCAGAGTAGATGTTTGTATCTCTAGAGAGATCTCTAAATTCATCTTGGATTTGTGAAGCTAATTCTCTAGTAGGAACAATTATTAAGCATCTTTGAGTATTATCTTTAATAATTTTGTTTAAGATGGGAATTAAAAAGGCTCCTGTTTTACCAGACCCAGTACTTGCAAGACCTAAAACATCTTTTCCTTGAAGAATTACAGGTATTGCTTGATCTTGAATCTTAGTAGGATATTTGTAACCTTTCCTTTCAATATTTTTCTTTAGAACTGTACATATATCAAAATCTTCATATGTTTTATCTTCAACATATATTGAAGGTGCAACATACCCTTTTTCAGCTTTTGCTATATATTTCTCATGAGGAATCTTTTTTCCGCCATATTTTCTTCTTCTAGACCCATGTCTATTGTAATTGTTGTATCTTTTTCCCACAAAACTATATTAAAAATTTTAATCCCGATATCATATATCGGCGTACAAAGTAGAAAACATAGGATTAAATTTCTATTGGAAAAGATAATTCGCTCGAATCTAGTTTGGACAATAACAGAGGCATTGTAACATAACGAGAGAAGAAAAGCGAATTAATAGGAGGTATTCTAATAGAGATTATAAAAAACGAAAAAGGAAGCATTACTAAATAAATAGTTGAAATTAGTTAGATTTCTGCTTCCAATCTCTGCCAATTACCACTGTAGTAATTGAGTAACTGAGATATTATCACTAGGTATATACTTTGTCAAGGGAATTTACTATGAGATGCAAGGTGGACAATAGAGTAAGCCTAACAGTTATTGACTCCCTAATAATTCTCTGGATCTAAGATATTAAAACCTATTTTAATTTTTAGTATTCGTAATACCTTATCGTCTAATATCTCTACATCTATATTCCCATTAGTTACTTCTTCTACTATATAATTATATACATCCTTTTGTAGATTAGGATGATCATTACGATATTTACTGTAAATGAGGATGTCGTTTCCTGCTAGTAGTGCCTGTTTTGCAACTATTGTATAGCTATCAATATTTTCTAAAGCATCCATTTCCATGTCGTCTGAGATTACAATACCTTTATAATTTAAGCTCTTTCTTAACCTTTCATTTATTATTTCATTTGATATTGTAGAAGGATTACTATCAATATTAGGGTATTTAATATGTCCTACCATTAATGCTTTCACGTCGGTTTGTTTTAGTATCGCACTAAAAGGTTCTATATATTCATCCCATTGATCATTGTTAATATTCACAACTGGTAATTCATAATGTGAGTCTGGAGAGATGTTACTATGTCCTGGATAGTGTTTGGGTACAGATATTATCCCTGATTCTGTATATCCCTCTATTGTTGCTATACTTTTTGTAATTACTTCTTCCTTACTACCTCTGTATACTCTGTCATACATAAAGGAGTTTACATTTGTTATATACTCGACTACTGGTGCTAGATTCATATTGATACCATAACTTTTTAAGATATCTCCCCTACTTTTTGCGATAGAGTATGCTTCTTTGGGGTCATCTATTTGAGATTGAGGTTTTGTTAATATCTCATTTCCCTTTATCCTTGATACAATTCCTCCCTCTTGGTCTATGGATATGAACAAAGGTATCTTATTACTACTTTGTATGTCCTGTATTAGCTGTTTTAGTTGCTTTTCAGTAGTAATATTCTTTTCTAGGAGTAATACTCCCCCAAGGTTACTTTCTTTAAAGAAATTTTTGACTTCTGAGTTTAATGTAATTCCATCAAAGCCAAATATGAATAATTGACCTACTTTTTCTTCGATATTCATATCTTTTAATATTAGCTCTTCTTGTGTTGGTTCAATTACAATGGGGTCAAATGTTTGATCATCTACTTCCATGTTCTGGAGAGATATGGGAAAAAGGATAGGAAGGAGAAGCGAGAGGAAGATTGTGAATATGTATTTCATATCAGATTATATATCATATCAGAAAGTTAGTAAGTTCTTTATTGGAAAAGATCATTCACTTGAATCTAGTTTGGACAATAACAAGGAGTATTGCAGTACAAGAGAAGTAAAAAAACTACACCACTTCAAATTCAAGGCCCTCAATCCCATCTTCAGAGTCAATATTTACATAACAAAAGCTTTTTGAGTCGAAGAATATTTATTTGTCATTGGTAGTAAGTTATTAATATCAAGGTGGTCAGTGATAAATTCACGGGCACCTAAGACTTCAGTAGACATCTTTGTTATTCCAGGGAACCTATTTACTTCTAAAAGGTATGGTTTGTTAGTAGTCTTGTCGATAAGAATATCTGCTCGTGACCAGAAGAGTCCAAGTGCTTTAGCTCCGTTAAGGGCAATTTCTTTCACTTCTTCAGGTATTGTTTCAATGTCTGCAAATATTTCTGTGGCACCAATACTACTGTTATTTCTAAATTCTCCAATCTTAGGGTAGCTTCTTTCGCCTGAGACAACTTTCCCATTTACCACCATTACTCCCCAATCATAGTCATTCTTAATAAATCTTTGGAACATATATTGTAAACTTTGATCCCTATTTGCTATGGTTTCTGTAAGCTCTTTTCTTGAATTGATGAGTTTCGCATTTAATCCCCCAAATCCTTTTGTAGCTTTCATAATCATGGGGTAGCCACAAACCTTTTCCACATCATCTAAATGGTTAAGGATTATGGGGTCTTTAACATAATAAGTGTCGGGGGTGCGTATGTTTTCTAATGAGAAGTTTAATGCATCTGTAATCTTTGAAGTATTGCTTTCTATATAGGTAGTGGGTATTTTATGGAAGTTTAAGTACTGTTTAACTGCACTGGCGAGGTCTCTTGTTGTCCAATATGAGGATAACCACACTATTGAAAATTCTTTTAGATCTCTTCCTTTATGGAGGATTGAAACCTGGTTACCTTGAAAAATGAATTCTAGGTCTGAGTAATATGCCTTTGTTACCTTGATATTAATACCTTTCATTATCTCCCCGATATTCTGTACAGAGGGGAGGACAAGCAGCTCGATTTGGTTGTTTTTATACATAGTTATTGTGTCGTAATTTAATGATATTGGAAGATAAAAAAGGTTGGCCTTTTGCAGTTACTGGCCTAGTTAACTTCTTCTGAGGATCAGTTTCAATATACTTGATATAGAGGTTCATTATACCTTGAATCGCCTTTTATAGCGAGGGAGACAAATTGGATAGACTTTTCAATTTTATAATAGAATAGATTTAAAAAGAGAGAATATGTTTCCCTCTGCAAATTCTTTGAAGGATATTTACAATAACGAAAAATTATTCACGCCCTCTTTTGAGAAGATCCTTCTTTTCTGGAGTTTTGTAGATAGTATTGAAAATTGGTTATCGAACAAAAGAAAGGATAATCTCAAGCATTATTAAGTCTTTTTATTACTTAATTAATCGCCGTGATATACTAAGATTGTAAAGAAATAAATTATAAGTATTACAAATATGAAAGTTTTCATACCTGTTGTTTCAAAGGATAAGAGCAGTAAATTGTCAGAAGTTTTTGGTCGTTCTGAGTTTTTCGCAATATATGATACAGAGACTAAAAATACTGAATATATAGATAATGGTTCGGCTCAAGGTGCACGTGGGGTGGGTGTATCCGTGGGTCAACTTGCTATCAACAGTGGTGTATCTAAAGTTGTTACAAGAAAACTTGGTCCAAACGCTGTTAATGCTTTAGAATCTGGGAATATTGAAGTTGTTATTCAAGAAAATACAGACAAAACATTAGAGGAAATAATTCAAGCTTTATAGTATGAGGACAATAGCTGTAACTGGTGGGAAGGGTGGTACTGGAAAATCTTCTTTTGCTGTTCTCTTATCTTTAAAAATGTCATTGGAAGGAAAGAAGGTCCTATTAGTAGACTGTGATGTTGAATGTCCCAATGATTTTATTCTTTTAGGAGTAAAGGAACTGACTGATCCCATTAAGGAAACTCGTACCTTTTATCCTAAAATTGATCCTGATAAATGTAAAAAATGTGGATTTTGTGTGAGAAGTTGTAATAGTTCGGCACTTTTGCAGCCACTCAATGAGGTTCCTGTTTTAAATAAAAATCTATGTAGTTCATGTGGGGTTTGCTGGAATGTATGTCCTTATGGAGCTATATCAAAAGAAGAAGAGATGAATGGAGAGATATTCTTAAATAATATCTCCAAGAACTTTTCTCTTGTGACCGGTCGCTCAATTGTTGGAATAAGGGAAACAAGTCCTGTTGTTGAGCAAACTCGCAAATATATTGATACAATTTCTAGTGATTTTGATCTTGTTATTATTGATACTGCTGCAGGAACTCACTGTACGGTAATGAGCGCTTTGGATGGTGTAGATCGGGCATACTCTGTTACTGAACCAACACCTCTTGGAGCCCATGATCTCAGTATCATACTAAGGGTTCTTCGGATACTAAAGATTCCTTCCGAGATAATCTTGAATAGAAGTGATATTGGAAATAAGGATCTAATTACCCAAATATCTGATAAGTATTCAACAGATATTTCTTTAGAAATTCCTTTCGATAGAAAGTTTGCAGAAATATATTCCAGGGGGTCTCTAATTGAAAATGTGGAATTGCTAAAAATGTTAGATGGATTTTCTTTAAATTTATAAGTAATACTTAGGAGAATGAGATTAACTGTAGTTTCTGGAAAAGGGGGAGTTGGAAAAAGTATGTTGGCTTCTTCCTTGGCAGTGTTATTTTCTAAGGATAAAAAAGTTGTAGCGATAGATTGCGATGTTGATGCCCCTAATCTTGTGTTATGGCTAGGAATAGACAGTAGTATCAAGGATAATGCTGTTTATTCAAAAAAAATAAGTACTGTTGAGAAGCCAGTTATTAAAAATGATAAATGTATAAACTGTGAGAAATGTGTTGATGTTTGTAATTTTGGAGCTTTAATATTAGACGAAGAGAAGAAGTTAAAACTCATTCCATACAAATGTGAAGGATGTGGTTTGTGTAAGATTATGTGTCCTCAAGGGGCAATTGAAATGGAAAAGGTTGATAATTGTACTTTGTCTCTTTATAAAACAAAGAAAGGGTTTCCTGTTATTCAGGGACAGATAGAACCAGGAGAGGCTGAGTCTGGTCAAGCAGTCACAGAGATCAGAAAATATGCCGATGAAGTTGCAGATAGTAACACTTTTTTTATTCAAGATGCAGCAGCAGGGACCGGTTGTCCAGTTATAGCGTCAATTGTTGGTAGTGAGTATGTTGTTGCTGTTGCTGAGCCATCTCGATCTTCTTTTTCTGATATAAAGAGAGTATTAGATGTCGTGAAGAAATTTAATATTCCTTTTGGTATTGTTATTAATAAGTATGATTTGAATGGTGATATTTCAGATGAAATAATTGACTATGCTGGGAGTAATTTTTTAGGTACTATCAAATACAATACTGGAATTATAAAGAGTATTGTCAATTTAGAATTGGTGATGGATAAATGTCTTGATGTTAAAGAAGAAATAGTGATCATATATAAGAAAATACTCGAAAGGACTTCTATAATTACAAAAGAGACTTCGTAATTAAACTGCAATTTCTTTAGTATTGGAAGAAGCTCAAAGTTATGTGACAAACTTACCTAAAGAGGAAATTTTAAAAGAGAGTTTATATTAATTAACAAATTAGAAAGCACATTAATTAATTGAGAACTTCGGCTGCATACATCTCAAAGGAGATTGGTTCCCCTTTGAAGCTACCTCTTACGAAATTGCTGATATCAGGGGTGATGTTTTCAACAGTTCCCGACATTTTTGTTTCTGTAATATCAACGATAATACGCACTCTCTCTACTAAGGATCTCTCTGAACCCTCAAATATATAACGATTTCCAGTATGTGATACTAGATAGACTGGCCAGCCATCATTTAAATATTCACCAAAACTGAAATTTGCCATATCGACGCCTTCGATGGTATTGATTCTCAGATAGCAAGTACTGTTATCTTCAGGTCTAGCTCCATCTCTTTCCTCCCAGTTGAAAGTTCCTTTGAAAGTTAACTCATCAGGAGTTGTATCTTCAGATGTAGTAGTTGTATTGGTTGTAGTTGTTGTGGTTAGAGAACTAGGTATCATAACTTCCCCATCTTTGATCTCAAATATAGATGAAAGAAAAAGGGCGGAAGTAAGCATTAAGACCAATACTACAATGATTATAGCTGCTGTTATCATAACAGAGTTCTTTTTACTTGACATTTCGTTTTTTATAATAATTTATGTACTAATTTTAACAAATTAGAAATGTAAAAGCGAAAGTATGATTTAAATGGGGTTAATGTTGATAGTTGTTTGTAACTGTTTTATGCTCAAAATTTCTAATGATCAGCTCTTTTACTTTCTCTAAGGATTCATCATCAATAATAGAACTATAAGTAATCTCAGGATTTAATTTACCCAACTCTTTAACTATTTCATCTCTCTTAACATTACTAATTGAATCATGTTTTGTTAGAACGATAACTTCCTTCATTTTTTGAATTCTTACAGGTAACGTTAAAATCTCTTTACGGATCCTCTTATAACTTGAGATAGGGTCTATATCTTCTAAGCTCACGAAGTGAACTATTAAATTGGCATTTTCAGTATGTTTAATAAATTCATCACCTACTCCTTTACCATCTACTGTACCTTCAATAAGTCCTGGTAGGTCCATAAGTATAAGTCCATCCATAAGCCCTGTTTGTGGTTCTAATGTTGTAAAACTATATGATGCAGTCTTTACAGCGGTATGAGCTAATTCATTAAGCATACTAGACTTACCAGCGTTTGGAAGGCCAAAGAAGATTACATCGCAAGCAAGTTTAAGTACTAAATTAATAGTCTTTTCCTTACCCTCTACGTTATACTTATACTCTCGCATTTTAAAGTTGTTAGCACTTAGGGAAATACTTCCTAAACTTCCTAGTCCACCTTCAAGGAGCTTTTCTTCCTGTAAATTTTTGGATATTTTTAATAAAAGTTTTTCATTTTCATATACTTCAGTTCCCAGGGGTACTTCAATGATGAGGTCGTTACCTTTTATACCAGATCTTCTTTTTGTACCACCTGGTTTACCATCTTTTGCTTTATAAGGTTTGGATGGACTTAAATGGCTCAAATCACGTCTTGTAGCAGAACCTTTTAAAATGATATCTCCTCCGTTGCCACCGTCACCACCAATTGGTCTAGGACCATACATTAGAGTTGATCCAAGTCCACCATTTCCAGAGGTTATTGAAATTTTGATTGTGTCTTTAAACATATTGCTAGGATAACATAGTTGAGTAAGTAGGAGTTAGTTTTGATAGCTGTTTTATAGGGGTTATAAAAAGCGAAAAAAGAGGCATTACTAAATAAATAGTTGAGATTGGTTGGACCTCTGCCTCTAATTCCTGCTAACAGTCACCATAACAGTTAGGTATCAGGATAATATCACTTGGGATATTGTATGTCAAGTGTTTTTATTTCTTTAATATCT
>CAZYNJ010000015.1:0-13392 GCA_964648955.1 uncultured Candidatus Saccharibacteria bacterium
ACGTTTTACAATGTTAAAAATATTATTGAAGTAAGACTAAAAAAAAAGGAGAAAGTATCATGACTACAAGAATTAAATGGATCATCGCTTTATTGGCTGCATTTCTGCTCATATTTGGAGTTGCTTTTATGGTAATCTTACCAAACGCCTTTGATATGAGATGGACCTTTTGGTCTTCGAAAGAGATTGCGGCACCTGCGGAAGTACCAGCAACGATAACAGAAGTACCAGCAACGGTAACAGAAGTACCAGCAGCGGTAGCGGAAGCACCAGACACCGAATTAATTTTGACTTTTTCAGATGGAGATATCTATACATATTCTCCAAAACTCTGGGAAATGAATTTCGGTAATGTCTGGGGAATACAGATGACTGGCAAAGGATTCGAGAAAATTGATACTCTCAATTCAACCGCTAAAATCATCATTCCTGATGGTTACTACGCTATCTTAAATACCGATGGCATGGGCAACTACAGAGGAACTGCTACTCTCGATGGAAAAAGTGTCGATTTCGACAAAGGAAACCCAACAATGGTTGGTGATTCTGTAATAATTCCACCGGGAACAAATATCACAATTCCTTTTGCGGGAAATGACTCCTCAGGTGCACTACTCGTGCTTTCTGAAGATATAAACCTACTTAAAGAATATATAAATATCAAATAACCCCCACCGAAACAAGAAACAAAGAAACCTAGTACATATCCCAAATAGGATATTTTGTCTTTTGACAAAAAATTTCATCCTGTGCTAGTGTTTCTTAAAACTACTTAAAAATCCTTCTTGCAATATTTAATAATCCCATAAACCACTTCTGTGGTATTTTTTTTGTTAAAAATACTGTAACTTTTTCTAAATTCCATAATATATACTCTCTTAAAGAAGGCTTAATACCTAATTCTCTAATAACCTGTTCTCTAACCAAACAAGTCCTTTTGAAATGATCAACCATCTTAGCCTGTGATTCAGTATCAAAAGTAATACGATATTTAAGAACTTTTTCAGGAATATTTGCAAACTCACCCTTTTGAGAAAACAGAAATGCTAACTTAACATCCTCAACCTTAGGAAGATCTTCTGGATACATACCAAAATCTAATACAATGTTTTTTCTAAACATAATGGCTGGATGAGCAAAAGGTTGATATATGAAAAGATTCCTTCTTAAAGCTTTGTCATTTAAAGAATACTTTCTTTCTTCTGTAATATTGCCCTCGGCATCTATAATATCTATTTGGCCACCTACAACAACTACATCCTCATTAGCTTCTAAAAACTCTACCTGCTTCTCAACACGAATAGGGTACATAATATCATCTGCATCCATACGAGCAATGTACTTACCTTTAGACGATCTAATACCAATATTTAATACTGCACCCAATGAATTCTGTTTCTCAATATTTAATATCCTAATTTTCTTAAACCTCTCTTCATATCCTCTTAAAATATCTCCCGTTCCATCATTACTAGCATCATTTACAATTATAATCTCAATATTTTCATATGCCTGTTTTAAACAACTATCAATACTTTTAGAGATATATCTCTCACAATTATGTACAGGTAATACTATTGATACTAATGGACCATTCTGATTCATTTCTTTTTCTTTTTAAAAAGTTTAACTGTTAAAAACATCCCTTCTACAACTATTAATCCATATCCTAAATATCCAAGTAGGTTAGGCCAGTATATTACTAATATTGTATTAAATTCTAAATCAGAGATATCCCAAGCCTGTTTCCAATTATTGATTATGACTTTCTTCTCAGATGATATTGGTTTCCAAAGTAAATTGCCTTTCCCAAAAGCTATCCAAGACCTATCTTCTGCCTGTGGAATTGCAAGAGTGTCTTCATTGGAGATATCTGCAATATACCAAGTGGAATGCGGAGAATTATAAAGTGGTTGAGCTTCAACCATACTCCCTCCCTTTTCCTCTATTTCTATTAATTTAAACCATTCATCCGGAATTCTTTGAACAACAACCTCCTTCAAAATATTCTTTGTTTTCTCTGAGAAACTAGTACTCATGTATGACATTTCTAATACTTTAGAAGATGTTGTAGCTGTAAAAGTTTTCAAAAGATATGTTTCTTCCTTATCCAAAAGAATCTCAGGCTCCCAACATTTATCATCTCCTATATAGTAAAGACAAAGTGTTGATGGAATATTCTCAATATTTTCACCATGTACATACCAAATATATTTTTCTAAAGGATTCGTTTTTAGAACTCTATTAACTTGAGATACGGTACCATCTTCTACTTCTTGATTCATTCCATTGTTAACTGACAACTGATATTTAGTATCTTCCACAGCAGATGATTGCCAAATAAAATCTGACGGGAAATATTCATATGAAAGACCTTTGATAACGGGAAAACCAGATCTATCAGGAGAATATATAAAGTAGCCCGAGCTAGTTATATTTTTACTATTAACTATTGGTACGGTTGAAACGGTAACTTCCCTATATATGATTTCTGATTCCTCATCTTTTGAATCCAAAGCATACAAAAATATCTCAATGTTTTCTTTTGGCCTAATTGTTTTATCTAATATAAATTCTGTCTTTCCAATTAAATCGGATGTGTATAAATATTTTTCACTATTTAAACATTTTTCTTGATCATATGAATAAACACATATTCCAGCTAAACTATCACCATCCGTTTCCCAGTCTAAAGAAACTTTTACCATAGATTCCTTCTCTACAGAAAAGACATTAGAAATACAAGGGAGTCCTTTTGTTCCACTTAATTTGAAACCTGAGGCTAATTCTTCAGATTTTGATGAAACCGAATCAACAAATTCTCCTGTAGAACAATCTCCTACAATTGAATCTCTATATTCATCGGTCAGATCAGTCTCTACAAAATCATCATCTGTTAATATTATTATGTTCTTTATATCCCCAAATTCAGAATCTATTCCTATACCATTTTTAACATCCTCATTGCTCAATACAAAACCATTAATAGAAATATAGTCAGAATTTGTATTTGGAAATTCTTTGTATTTTAAAGATATTTCTTCCCCCTTCAAATCTGGGATAGCTGGATATACTCGAATACTATTACCGATTACCTTCACGAAAGAGAGTAGGGTATCCTGCACAATATCTTGCCTATTATATGAAAGATCTACAAAGGTACCTCTAATATAGTTATCTATCTTTCTTGGATTTTGGATATTTAGATCGGGCAGAGTAAGTATTTCTGGAGCATCCTTTTTGTAGGTATATAACTCTAAGTTTCCTGACTCCCATTTCAAATCAAAAGTTGAGACAACAAAATCACAAAGATCCCAATTAATTGTGTATCCATACACTGTATCTGTTAAATTCCGATCAATTAACAGATACTCTACATCATATTTCTCTAGATACACCTTTAAACTTTCAATATCCCCTGAGAGATATGCATCTTCTAACTCATATATTGCTTTCTCTCCTGCTGCAGAGCCAATAGCTAAAGAGAGATCCATTAATGGATTCGGAATTATATAGTTTAGAAATACTGAACCTACAAAACCCCAATCATATTCCCTAAAATATCCATTATTAGACGGCGGTGCATAGTATATTCTTTTTTGTTCAATCCCTTCCTTTTCTATATATTCTCCCAATTTAAAATATTCATCGGGAATATCTTCAATCAACGACCTTTCAGGAAATAGATTATTTGTAAAGAGAAATTCCCCATAAAAGAGTTGTAATCCTAAAAGTAAAGATATAGAGACAACAAATATAGATAACTTTATACCTTTCTTTTTGAAAAAGGATGTTAAGAAATCTAGAAAGAAGACTATCCCAAAAGTAGAGGTACATGCAATTGCGACTAGATATATGTTTCCCAACTTCGAAGATACCCATCTAAGAACCTGTCTGAAGATCGCTATATTTTCCTGCAACCAAATATATATTCCTCCTATTGGTGCATTTCCATTCTTTATCAAAAACCAACTTACTATCGCTAAAATCCAAAAGATTAATAATTTCCATTCTTTTTTAACAATTAAAAATATCAAACCAACAACTGAAAAGAAAATGGGTATATATGAAAATACTTTATAGAAATCATAATTAACATAATTCTCTGAAAGAGAAAATAACATCGTTCCTTCATTATCCGCAACCGTATTAAGAACCCTTGTATATAGTCTTGCTGAATTCTTAGCAGTTAACATTTCCCTTTCTAGATCTATTGTATTCGCCGTGATTGATCTATTACTATATGAACTAAATATTCCACCCGTATTGTTCACCGTATATATCATAAATGGTAATAACCAAAAGAGTTGAGTTATCAATAAAATAGTCAATATCTTTAAAATACCCTTTAATCCTTTCTTAAATTTCTTTCCTTTGTTCAATACAAAAGCAAAATATATTACAAAGAAAACAATTAGAACAATATCGACAAAGAATATTGTTGCAATTACACATGAAGAAGAAAATAGTATCCCAGATAGAAATACCAAAAGTAATCTCTTTGTATAAGGTTCTCGTAAATATAAATAGACTGTAAAGAGTAGTAGGGGAAGTAATCCATATTGACTAACAAATGGACTCATATGAAAAGAATATATCCATGGAGTCCAAAGGGTTGTAATGTATATAATTGAGGAGAGTAAGAATACCAATTGGGAATATTCCTTTTTGAAGAAATCTTTATTCAATAGTAGCCCTAACTCTCCTATAAACCAACTACCAATAAATAAGCACATTAATGCAAAAACTTGTCCTAATGATTCTCTAGGTAATACTTTTTCTGTAACCCAAAAGAACATTGATCTAAATATATCTGCTTGTTCACTTTCTGATCCAAAACCTAATACTCTATAACTTCTCCATGCAGGTGATTCTATACTTCTCTCTATCGTTAAACTTGGATTTAATTCCGGAGAATAGTTATCATTTCCTAATAGGTATTTACCTTTAGAGAAGGATAGGATACATATCGTTATTAATAGTATAAAAAGCAATATTCTTCCCCAGTTTTTCTTTAAAAACTTTTTCATATGTATATATGTGTATTCTACATTAAAATATTTAGTAACAAAACTTGATTTTCTTATGATGTTTGTATACATTTATAGGTAGTATAAATTAAGAAACTGCTTATGGATATGTCATCATCTGAAAATCAAGCTAATACTGGAAAGGCTGTACCTGTTGAAGAGGCTAAACCTATTGAGCCTTCTGTTACCCAAGTAAGATTACATCAAGAAACTCTAGATAGTAACAAGGAAGCTAACAAAGGCTTTAACGGAACAAATCCTATTGCTCAAGGAAGATTACATCAAGAAGCTTTAGATAGTAACAAAGAAGCTAATAAAGGCTTTAACGGAACAAATCCTATTACTCAAGGAAGATTACATCAAGAAGCTCTAGATAGTAACAAGGAAGCTAATAAGGGCTTTAACGAAACAAATCCTGTTACTCGAGCAAGATTACATCAAGAAGCTTTAGATAGTAACAAAGAAGCTAATAAAGGCTTCAATGGAACAAACCCTATTACTCAGGCTAGATTACACGAGGAAGCTTTAGATAGTAACAGAAAAGCTAATGAAGGTTTTGAGAAAATAGCAGATGGAGGGGTAGAGATAGAAATAGTAACTCCAAGTGAGATAACAAAACAGATGGGAGTAACAAATAATATTCTCAACCAAGTGATAATATTACAACAGAAAGATCCAACAAACCCAGAAATTACTACAATGCTTAATAGTATTAATACCCTTTTGGTAAATATGAATAATAACTCTGAGAACCCAGAACCTCCACTTATAACACCAGGTACACCAGAAGGAGGAGAACCGACACCAGAGGAAGAGGCTAGAGATAGAGTTACTAAAAAAGCAAAATTAATTGCAGGAGTAATCGGTGGAGTAGCAGGTACAACAACAGCCATAGTAGGCGGCCCGGCAGTAGCAGGAGTTGCTTCTTTGATAACTACTGGCCTTTTAGTTGGTAGTGCAGGTGTTAGATGGGTAGGAGGGAGAAGAATTACCAAATTAACAGAACTAAGAGATGCTGAACCAAATCCAGTAAAGAGAGAACAATATAGTAAAAGGATTAAAGATTGGGAAAAAGCTAGAATAATAACTCGACATGCTACTAATGCATTAAAAGGTTATGCAATAGGATTAGCTGCAGGTAGTTTATTTACAAAAGTCTTCATGGGTGGACAAGGAATAATAGAAAGAAAAGCTGCTGAAGCTCTAGCTAATAAATCAGCAACTGCAACACAAGGAGTAGCTCAAAATGATCTAGGACAAGCTCCTGGAGCAAGTCCAACAAATAACCCATACAATACTCCAGTTCCAAATGAAGTAGCAACAGGTATTAATCCATCTGAAACAGGACTCATCCAAAACGGAAGAGTTAATTTACCAGGTAGTGCATGGAATGGAAACTTAGCTGGAAGTCCAGGTGAAGGTGTCAGTGACTTACTTTCCAGTAGTTTTGCAGGAGGTCAAACTAATATGGCAGCATTTCAACTTAATAGTGATTTAGCTCAAGCTGGTCTAAAACTTTCAGATGTAACTGGAAAGATGGGAACAGGAGGAGTACATCAACTTCTTAATGGATACTTTAATGCCATAAGATCTGGTGTTGCTAATCCAACATTAGAAACCATTCTTAACTCTACAAATGTTCAAGGAGCATCAGAAGTTCTCTCAATGATTAAATAATTAATATTAAATAAATATATAAATGGATACTGCCCAACAAATAGAAAATACTAAAGCGCAACTAAGAGAAGTTGGCTTTGATGAAGACAGATTAAATCAGTTACTGGATCTCGCTGCAGAAGAAGCAATAGATATTGCTATGGAAGATTTAGCAGAAACTGCATCAGATGAAGTATTAGAACAACTAGCTTCGGGATCAAAAGATAAAATAACTACACCTGAACAAGCGGTAGAAAGAATAAATAAAGTTTTCGAATCAGCATATGGTCCAAATGCAGAACAGAAAAAGTTAGAACTAATTCTTGCTTACTTACAAGAAACACTTGAACAAACAAAACAAGCTAAAGACCTCTTAAAAAGATATGAAGCTGGAGATCCTACTGCAGTTGCTCAAGTAAAAGCACAAGAAGGAAATCCTGATACACAGGAAATATTAAAAAAAATGTAATCTCTATTTATTAAGTGGATGCTTCTCTCTAAAAGTCTTCTCTGCAAATTTTTGACTTGCATGTAAGTACCTAGTTGTTGTATTAAGACTCTCATGACCGAGCAATACCTGTATAGCTGCTGGATTAGCATTATTCTCTGCCATATATGTAGCAAAACCATGCCTAAGACTATGTGCTGAAGTAGGAATTAATATACCTAACCTTCTTCTGTAATCCGCAATCTTTTCTTGGAAATAGTTAGTAGAAAGTCTACAACCTTCCTTTCTAGAATTTTTACCACTAAAGGGTATAAAGAGGGCAGGGGAGTCAAACTTTTCTAAGTACCTAGATTGTCTATAACTCTCAACTAACTTAATATATTTCCTTCCCCCTTCTTTTTCTAATTTCTCTACTGTACTATCGGTAATGGTTTCACGATTAGGTTCTTCTCCTGTGAAACTTTTGTCTACATTTCCAGGTTGCTCATCTTTAGATTTATTGATAAAAGCATGTTGCAACCTAATTCTTAGGTACCTATTAAGCCAATCCATAGCTCTATCACTTAAATATACAAAACGCTCTTTCTTTCCTTTTCCCTTTATAAACAAGCTTCCTTTATTACTAATCTGATCTAGATTAAGACTCATCAATTCAGAAATACGCATACCTGTAGAGAAAAGAATCTCCAACATCGTACGATTCCTTATTGATACACTCTCATCTTCTTCAAACTTACTAGGAGATTCTATCAACCTAACTAAATCTTTTAAATCTGCAACTCTAGATTCCTTCTTGTCTGCCTTCATTAACTTAACGGCATCTGGAGGAATTGGTAATTCTAAATCTCTATCAATTCTAAATTTCAAATATGATCTGAAAGCAGACAACATTCTATTTATACTCCTAGCATCCAATCCTTTATTTTTCCTAGCTCGAACATTCTGAGGCTTCTTGAGTATGCCAAGAGTTCCATAAACTTTACGATATACATGGTCAAGAAAGCTCGCACTATCTCTTTCTTCCATATCTTTAGTAGTAACCACAGCCTCTATGTTAGTATCGTTTGTTCTAGACCCCTTAGAGCTTGATGCTCCATCTTCTGTTGTTATACTAACCTTTCTAGTATATCGCTCCCTCAAAGCATCTAAATCTTTAAGATGATTACCATTTCTAAGGTAACCTTTGTATATAGATATAGCTTGCTTGTCTAGACTCTTAAATGTATAACCATTGGCATCTAAAAAGACAGCTAAGATACAAAGATCACGAGCATAGTTAAAAACAGTTTGCATACTATAATTATTATTCTGAAGTTCTAAGAGAAAGTCATCCTGATTGGGAAGTTTGGGACCAAGAATAGGGGGAGTTTTAATTTTCTTTGAAGAATCCATTCTATAAATATATTAACATATACATTTTAAATACATACTTTGAGTCTCTTAATATCCCTCTTGGTCCTTTCGGACAATAGACCGCATATAAGGGTGATTATACTCGGTAGCTATCTTACTAAATCATAACATATATTTCAGTAGTGTAGTACCCCCTCCTATGTGTATATATATTTCACTCAGATATCGTTGATCAATTTCTTTCTCTCCCTTGTTCCTTACCTACTAATATTTTTCTTTCTCTATGATTAGCATTAACTTATCCACAGTGTTAATTACTACAGGATATACATATTATAGGCCTTGTGAAACTACAAGCTACTCCCCCTACTCCCTATGGATACATAAAGATTGTTGAAAAATAACTTTACAAATTACTCCAAATATTTACAGCAAATACTACAAGAAGAATTAATCCATATAAAATAATATTCATTTTAGACTCCCTTTCTGTTGCACTCTTAGATACCCCCCCTATTGAAACAAAGAAACCAACTGTAGGAACTATAGAAACAAACTCATGTTTACTACCGATTAAAAAAGATCCTAAAAAAAGAACTAGCATAATGAAAGACGTTAATATTGTTCGCCTCCAGAAATCTTTCTTCTCAAATTCTAGATTTCTAATATGCATAGCAGATATTGAGAAGTAAGAAAGAAGCATTACAGGAAGGAGGATATATAAATTCATACCATTTGCAAGAAAAGTGAAGGTAAAGAAGTAAACCATAAACAAAGAAAGAATATATGATGCAGTTCTAGCCACTTGCTCAAGAGGAATATCTTTGTAAAGACCAACATTAAAGATATTAGCCATCAAAAAAGACACGTATGTTGCTATCCATATCACTCCCAATATCACTAAAAGTAAAACCGCCTCATATATACGATCCAATTTTTCAAAGAAGAACATCTCTACAAAAAGAAACTCCGATGCAACAAAAAGAGCGCTTTGTGCAAGACAAGGAATGGATTTTAATCGTATTTGGAAAGAGAAGACCCAGATTAAACCGACAAAGGCTATAAAGAAATATGCTAGTGCTATCACATATGACATCCATGCTTTATCAACACCCCAATCTTGAGACATTTTGATAATGAATATTGAGAAAGTGATTAACAAAGAGAAGAAGACAATCCTTCCTCTTTTCTCTGTATCAATATTCTCATTTGTAGTAATCGTTTCTATCTTATTCATCAATATAGCTTATACCTTTCTGAGTTAAAACTCTCCCCCTAGATGTCCTTTTTAAGAAACCTTTTTTCATTAGGAATGGCTCATATACATCCATAATAGTAGAGATATCCTCAGAGACTGAAGCTGCCAATGTAGATAATCCAACAGGACCGTTATCAAAATCTTCATGTATTACTCTCAGTATCTCTTTATCAATATCCTCCAAACCTAAACTATCTATACCTAAGAGTTTCATAGTTTCTTTCACAACATTTACATCCACGCTCCCCATACCTTTTGTTTCAGCATAGTCTCTCACTCTTCTAAGCAATCTTAATCCTATCCTAGCTGTCCCTCTAGAACACTTTGCTAATTCCTTTAATGCTTTCTCGTCTATTTTTATCTCCCAAAGTCCACAAGCCCTACGTAAGATATTAACCAAGTCCCCTGCTCCAAAGAAATCTAATCTTTGTATTAGACCAAATCTATCCCTCATTGGAGAACTAATCTTCCCTATCTGAGTAGTTGCACCAATTAATGTGAATGGTTCCAAATTCAATCTTACTGTTTTAGCAGAAGGACCCTTTCCCATAACAATATCTAGTGCCCTATCTTCCATTGCTGGATAAAGAATCTCTTCAACTACTTTGGATAATCTATGAATCTCATCGATAAAGAGAACATCATTTGCATTTAAATTGGTAATTATAGAAACAAGATCCCCTTGCCTCTCTACTGCAGGACCAGATGTAATACGAATAGAAGAACCAATCTCATTAGCAATTGCCATAGCAAAGGTCGTCTTACCTAAACCAGGAGGACCATAGAATAAAATATGATCTACTACCTCTCCCCTCTTCTTAGCAGATCCAATCATCATCTTAATTGCTTCTTTCTCTTTTTTCCTCCCAATCATTTCATCAATCCTCCCAGGCCTTATCTTTTGCTCTGAGGAAGTATCAATCACTACCTTCATATTTTTAACCTCATTCTTTTTACTTGTTTCCTTACTAGACTTTATCATCTCTTAAAAACTAACTTTAATACTTCTTCTAAACCTAAACTCTCATCTTTACAAATATCATTTGCTTTCTTCATAGCATCTTTTAGAGCAGCTCCTTTATACCCTAAACTCTGCAATGCACTCTTAACATCAGATACTATTTCATTCTCAATTTCAATATCTTCTTCCAAATTAACCTTCCCAACTAATTCCAATATTATCTTCTGAGCACCTTTCTTCCCTAATCCAGAGACCTCACTAAGAGCGCTCGCATCACTCTTCAAAATGATCTTTCTAAGTTGGTCAGAAGAATACTCTGAGAGAACTGCCATCCCTATTTTAGGTCCTATCCCAGATACTGCTATTAATTTTTCAAAGAGTATTCTCTCCTCTTCGTTATCAAAACCATATAATGTTTGACTATCTTCTCTTACTTGGTAGCTAGTAAAAAGGAATATTTCTTCCCCTTTCTTTTTAAAATCAAATCGTTGGTGAACTACTACCTTATACCCAATACCACTATTAGTTTCTACTTCCACAAATGATGGATTACTTAAAGAATTTTTAAAAACTTTACCTTTTAAGAAGGTTATCATACCTATAATATTAACATATATTAAGGGGGAATATGAAAGGTAATTTTATAAATAAGCTCCCATATCTCTAAAACAAGAGAGCGACCTTTAGTCGTTTCTGTAAATCCTCCCTTAATTTCCATGACCTTCCCTCCTTTGCATAAAGTATCCATGATTGTAATGACTGATCTAACTCCACTATATCCATCTTTCCCTTTTGAATATTCTTGGAATATTTTCTCGTTCGTTTAATAAATCTTTTAACTGTACTCTTCCTTAATAGTTTGTGTGTTATCCAAATTCTATATCCCAGGAAATCAATACCTATATTGACAGGATAAATATGAACTTTCTTAGGATTCATACGTAATCTTAATCTGCTCCATAAGAAGCTATTAATAATCTTCTTGGTTCTATGTAATTCCTTTTTGTTTGAACCAAGTATTAAAAAATCATCCATATACCGAAGATAATATTTCTCATGTAATTGATGTTTTACAAATTGATCAAGCTCATTTAGATAGATATTAGCAAATAATTGGCTTGTTAAATTCCCTATTGGTATCCCTACCCTTCTATTGTCAAATAAATCCTCTCCGAAGCTTAAAGTCCCTGAGCTATCAATAATACTTTCTAATAACCATTCCACTTGTTGATCCTTTATTTTTTTAGTAAGAAGACTTTTGAGCTCCTTATGATCAATGTTATCAAAATATTTAGATATATCACACTGTAAACAATACATATTTCCCCCATTTATAGCCATACTTGCCTTTGCTGATCTAAGAAATAGCTCTAACCTTTTAACAGCATGTTGTGTTCCTTTTTCTTTTCGACAGGCATAGCTGTCATAAATAAAGCCTTTATCAAATATTGACTCTATTACATTACATAGTGCATGGTGAACAATTCTATCCTTAAATGGTGCAGCCTTTATATGTCTCTTCTTCGCATCATAAATAATAAACTCATTATAATCCCCATGCTTATAAGTCTGATTAAGAAGTTGGTTTTGTAATTCTAGAAGATTCTCCTCAAGATGCCATGAAAAATCTAAGACATAGCCCCTGTACCTTTTACACTTTCTTGCATTTAGATATGCTCCATATATATTCTTAAACGAATATACTTGATCAAACAAGTTTCTATATGTTTTCATCTTCTAAAAAGGTCTACTAACCTGAGATAGAAGTTTCATTACCATTACTAATACTATCCCAGGATACAGACCTGATATTTTCCCTTTTGAGTTTAATCTACTTGGGAGGGAATAGACTCAGTATTCTTTATCGCCCTGGTTAGTATCCGTAAATACTTCACTCTGGCAGATACCCTTAAAAAGAGTACCGAGCACAACGAAACCCTATGTTCGTATTCGTATTAGATGGTTCATTATTCAATTTCACAGTGAAAGCACCATCATTCGTTTCATTATTCCAATTACCACCGCGAAGCACAGCCCGTCGCGCTATAGATTCTATCCCCACTTACCCCGAACAATCTCAAAGGTAAGACAGTTAAACACTCTACACCCTATTTTAAAGTACTTTTCTGTCTAACCTTTATGTACAGCTCTTTATCCACCCTCCAAGCATCTTCCCAATTTCATTCAAATTCTTAGATGCAAATTCATACTGTTTTAAATTAATAAAGTGAAAATCTTTACTTAACCTAATTAATATGCGCAATACATCTAGTTTTATACTTACCTCTTCTAAATCCTTTCTTTTACTCTTCTTCTGATTCACTTCTATTATTTTCTCTAATACTTCTAAGGATATATTCTCTATTCGTTGTCCTAACACAAACCTTTGTGACTTAGGGAATTTATTTACTCGTGGGTATATCCAGAGTATAAATTCATATGTTTTTTCAAAGATCGCTAAGTTTTTATACATTTTTATATCAGTTTGGATTTTTGATACCAAAAATCCAAATCAAATTATCAAATATCTACGCTACCGAGCACAACGAAACCCTACGCTCGCATTCGCACGAGATGGGTCACCATTCAAAGTCACAGCGAAAGCACCATCATGCGTAACAAAAGCCCAAAAACCACCGCGAAGCACAGCCCGTAAATCTGTTGTATTCCCGCCATATCTTTTATC
>CAZYNJ010000016.1:0-2201 GCA_964648955.1 uncultured Candidatus Saccharibacteria bacterium
TCAATTGCATCTTTCTCAAAGAGTTTAAAATGTACGAAAGTATCTAATTCTCTATGATTCTTCCTTAAAGCTTCGTCGAAAAGAGGTACTTGTCCAATATCCCTGACAGTCGAAACAAAAACTAAATTCTTTGTAAGGTCATACCTTTTCAACCAATCCGCAAACATTACATATGTAAGGTCATTAGGAACCCAATTCCCTTTAGACCAATATTCGTGAGCTTCTATCGCTCTCTCATCTTTTTCTTCATACATAGTACGAAACATGTCTCCTGTACTAATGTTCAAGAAATCATATTTTTCCACTAACATATTTACTTGGGTATCTTTTCCACTACCTGAGGGACCATGAAAGAGAAGTGTTTTCATAAAAAGGGGTTGTCATGTTAACTACAAGAACAATATATCACTTTGGAATTATTTTTTACAGACTTCTACCAAAACTTCTTAGCATTGTAACTTCTTACAACCATCATTGATTCTACTTCTCTTTTAATATCAACTATTACACCTATTACAATTAACATTCCAGTGCCAGAAATAACTGTTGTAGACATAAAGCCAAGTGTTATTAAAACTTTTGGAAGAATAGATATTAATGCTAAAAATATACTTCCTACTGCGGTTAATCTTAGAGCCGTTTTTCTTAAATATTCATCGGTCATCTTTCCAGGTCTAATACCAGAGATAAAGGCTCCTTGTTTCTGAAGATTCTCTGCTAATTCTTCTGTATTAAATACAACAGAGAGATAGAGAAATGAAATTAGTACTATTAATACAAACAAACCGATATTAGAGACATAGTTATTACTGAGGATCTCCATAATCTTTTCAGATATCGAGGTTATATTTTCAGAGTAGTCTTTACTAATTAGAAATTGTGCTATCAACTGGGGGAATGATAAAACTGTAGTCGCGAAAATGACTGGCATTACTCCTGATTGAGTTAGTTTGATAGGTACATAGTTCTGAGGAGAGCCTCCTGCCCTAACTCTTCTAGAATGCTGAATTTTTATCTTTCTTTCTGCCTGAGTGATTAATACTGTTGCAACAACAAGAGAAAGAGTCATTACTCCAAAAACTCCTTTCTGGAGATTATCCATCAGTCTAAAATTGGTAGTAATTGTTCCAGAGATTCCAGCGATTATACCTAAAGCTATTAAGAGTGAGGATCCTCCTCCTACTCCAGATTCAGATACTAATTCTCCAAACCACATCATTATCATTGATCCTGCAGTTAGACTTGAAGACATTACTACTATTTGTAAGGTTGTCAATTCTCCTATTAAACCAAAACCCCTTAGTGTAGAAAATATTACGAATGATTGGAGTATTGCTAATGGTACAGCAAGTAAACGAGTATACATACTAATTCTCCTTCTTCCTTCTGTTCCTTGTTGTTTTAATTCCTCTAATTGAGGAATCACAGATGTTAATAGCTGGAGAATGATGGATGCATTAATATATGGTCCTAAACCTATTGCTACCAAAGATGCAGTCTCTAAAACACCTCCTGAGACTGTAGACAGTAAATCTCCAAATTCATTTCCAGAAAATAGTTGAACTATTGCATCGACAGGTATTCCAACGACAGGAATAGATGCCAATAGTCTAAAGAATATCATTATGAAAATTGAGAAGATGATTTTTTTACGAACATCTTCTAACTTAAAGATTGTGATTATTGTATCCCAGAACTTTTTCATCTTTATTAAGACTATTTAATAACTCCTCCTGCTTTTTCTATCTTTTCCCTTGCAGAAGCAGAGACTTGAATTCCTTCTATAATAACTGCTTTTTTTAACTCTCCATTACCTAGGATTTTTATAAAGTCTGGCTTTATCCTTACCATCTTTTTCTCTCGCAAGGAATCAAAGGATACAACCTCTTTGGATTTGAAGTTTTCTTGTATATCCCTAACACTAATCACCTGAGCCCTTACCTTATTTGGGTTATTAAACCCTCTATATTTAGGCATTCTCCTAAAAAAGGGAACATTTCCTCCTTCAAAAGCAACTGTAGATTTATGTCCTGATCTTGACTTTTGACCTTTCTGACCTCTTCCTACTGTATGACCTCCAACACCAGATCCATATCCTCTCCCAAGCCTTTTAGATTTGTTTTTTCTATTCTTTCTTTTAGTAATATTCTCTAAATACATTACTCTTACTCTTTCTTTTTACTTACTTTATCTTTCTTTTC
>CAZYNJ010000016.1:2301-12753 GCA_964648955.1 uncultured Candidatus Saccharibacteria bacterium
GTCTTTTTATGAATAGGTTTTCTCTTCTGATACTTTTTCTCCCAACCTTTATTGTTTGACTTTTTCTTTCTATCTGCTTTCCTTTTAGCATCAGACTTTACCTTTCTTTCTTTATCTACCTCTTTTTGGACCTCTACTCTTTCCCTCATTTTAGACATCTTCCTAAGGACTCTTCCCTTGCGAAGACTTTTAAGAGCCTCAAACGTACAATATGTGCTCATTATTGGATTATTTGTACCTAGAAGCTTTCCATAAACATTTTCTATTCCTGCTAATTCTAAAACTGTTCTTACGGAAGAACCTGCAATGATTCCTGTACCAGGTTTTGCAGGTCTTAGAAGAACCTTTCCTGCACCTTTCTTATATACTATCTCGTGAGGAATTGTATCTCCTATAACTTCTATCTTTGTCATCTCCTTTACCGCTTTTCTCTCTCCTTTCTCGATTGCAGCTCTAGTGTCTGAACCTCTACCTAAACCTACCCCAACAGAACCCTTTTTATCTCCTACTACAATCATTGCACTAAATCTTAATCTCTTTCCTCCCTTATGCGCTTTAGCAACACGCCTAACATCAACAACTTTCCTGTCATATCCTTTGTATTCTCTACGACCTCTTTTTTTATTACGAGTATTTCTGTCCATTTATATATTTCTAAATATTAATTCCTTTTGATCTCAATCCTTCTACGAAGATTGCTATTAATCCATGATATTTATATCCATTTCTATCAAAAACAGCCTTCTCTATTTTTCTTTTCTTCATTTCTTTTGCGAATTCTATAAACATTTTCTCAATATCTTTAGCATTTTTCTTACATGTAATACTTTTTAATACTACACCGCTTTCATCATCTGCCATCCCTGCGTAGAAATATTTATTACTCTTGAAAACAAAAACTCTTGGCTTCAATGTTGTACCATTAATCTTCTTCCTTATATGCATTTTTCTTCTTTCTCTTTGTTGTCTCTTTGTTTTCTTCATAGCTTTTTAAATATTTAACTATACTTTTGCAACCACCTTCGGTGTCTTAATCTTAATATACTCTCCCTCATATCGAATACCTTTTCCTTTGTATGGTTCTGGTTTTCTAATACTTCTTATCTTTGCAGCAAATTCTCCAACCAATTGTTTATCTATCCCTTTTATTGTAATTAATGTTTCTTCTGGCACTTCGATTTCTATTCCGTCAGGGGTTTCTAATTTGACAGGATGATTCCATCCAAGACTCAAAACTAATGTTGTCCCTTCCAATTTAACCCTATATCCTATTCCTACTAATTCTAGTTTCTTTTCATATCCATTTTTAACTCCTTCTGCGGCGTTACTAACAATCATTCTATATGTCCCATGTAATGATTTAGATGTTTTCTCATCATCATTCCTAGAAATATTTATATTCCCATCTTTCTCTTCTGCATTAAGAACATCTGGAAGAATTACTTTTAATTCTCCTTTAGGTCCTTTTACAGAGATTTCTTGACCTACAATCTTTATTTCTACTCCTTCTTCTATTTTTATTGGTTCTTTACCGATTCTAGACATTAAATTGATTACCAGATCTTACATATTAATTCTCCACCTAGACCCTCTCCTTTTGCTCTTGCACCTGTCATTATTCCCTGTGATGTTGTTAATATTGCAATCCCTCTACCGTTTAATACAGGAATTATCTCTTTGTTAGATACATATATTCTTTGTCCTAACTTACTTACTCTCTTAAAATGACTCACTACTGGTTCTTTCCCATCTATATATGACAGTTCTACCTGTATCTCTCCATCTTTTATTTCCTCAAAACCTTCAATCATTTCTTCTTCTTGAAGAACTTTTAGTATCTCAAGATTTATTCTCGTTTTAAGGACAACAACAAGAGACTTCTTTCTCATTATTGCATTTTGTATTCTTGCCAATAGGTCTGCTATTAAATCGTTCACTTTTTTAAATGATTAAGTAATTTACCAAATAGATTTTTTAACACCAGGTATCTTTCCTTCACTAGCTAATTTTCTAAAACAAATTCTACACAATCCATAGTGTCTCAGATACCCTCTAGCTCTTCCACATTGAGAACATCTATTGTATACCCTTGTACTATACTTTGACTTCTTCTTTAATTCTCTAGCTTTATGTTCCTTAGCCTTAGTTGACATCTTTCTTGAATGGAAAACCGAATTTATCTAAAAACATTTTTCCTGACTTATCCTCTTTTGCTGTAGTTACTATTGTAATCTCTAGGCTTCTAATCTTACTTGTATTATTTGGATCTATCTCTGGAAAAACTGTATGATCCTCTATTCCAATTGAGTAATTACCAGATCCATCTAAAGCAGACGCATTGAGACCTCTGAAATCTTTAGTCCTAGGAAATACAACATTAACTAACTTATCAAAGAAATCCCACATTCTGTCACCTCTGAGGGTTACAGAGACTCCTATTTCCATCCCTTGTCTTATCTTAAATGCAGCAATTGCTTTTCTAGCTTTATTAATTACTGGCTTTTGTCCAGATATTTTAGTTAATATTCCAACCATATCTTCCAAAGCAGCAGAATCATCTACAGCTTCTCCAGCACCAATATTAAGAACAATCTTCTCTAAAGAGGGAACAGCCATTATATTGCCAAACTTTCCTTCTTTCAGTAATTCTTTTCTTATTGTCTTATTGTATTCTTCCCTTAATCTTGCCATTATTTCTTACTTTCTTTAGATTTAACTTTCCCCTTTGTTGTACTTTCTTTTACTGTTGTTTTCTTTTTTACTGTTTTTGTCTTGTTTGTTGTTTTCTTTTTGGGTTTAGTTCCTACTTTCTTGGTTACTTCTTCTTTCTTAACTTCATCTATTGCCTTACCACACTTCTTACATATTCTAACTTTTTTACCACCCTCAATCTTCATTCCAACCCTTGTAGCTTTATTGCAAAGTGGACATACTAACATCACTTTAGCAGTAGGCATTGGCTTTACAAGATTGACTATCTCTGATGTTTTGTCTCTTCCATCTCCTTTTATATGCCTCTTATATACATTCACTCCATCTGCCACTACTGTATTCTTTTTGGGATTAATAGCAATAACAGAAGCACGCTTCCCTGCGTCTTTCCCGTATAATACTTTAATTGTGTCTCCTTTTTTAATCTTCATAGTTTTTTATTAATTACAATACTTCAGGTGCTAAAGAAACTATCTTATCAAAACCTTTCTCTTTCAACTCTCTTGCCACAGGTCCAAAGATTCTAGTTCCTATTGGTAAATTCTTTTTAGAATCTATTACTACTCCCGCATTATCATCAAATCTTACATATGATCCATCTCTTCTTTTTCTTTCCTTATGTGTTCTAACAATCACAGCAGTTTGTACATCATGCTTTCCAACCCCAGCATGAGGAGTAGCTTTCTGAACTGCGATATTTACAATATCTCCAACACTAACAAAAGACCTTTTAGAATAACCAGGTATCCCTATAATTCTGGCAGTCTTGGCTCCACTGTTATCTGCAATTATGATATTACTTCCCCTTTGTAACATTTGTCTCCTTTACTATCCATTTAACATTTTTGGAATATGGGCGAGATTGTTCAATAGTAACCTCTTCCCCTATTTCTAACTTTTTATCAGTATGAGCAAAGAACACTTTCCTTTTATTAACAACCTTCTTATATACAGGATGTCTTGCAGGAGTGTCTACTCTAACCCTTACGGTTTTCTCCATCTTATTCCCAACTATTTTCCCTCTTAATTGTTTTTTCTTATTTTTCTTTTCCATCATATATTTCCAAATGCCTTGTATTCTATCAAGAATTTCCCTTGTTAACAAGGCTTTTACATTTGTTTTCTCTCTATAAACTTAGTCTTAACAGAAAGTTTGTGAGATGCTAGTCGTAATGCTTCCTTTGCAATGTCTCTATCCACTCCTCCGATTTCAAAAAGTACTGTTCCTGGTTTTACAACGGCCACATATCCCTCTATATCCCCTTTTCCTTGTATCATTTTGCTATTTGTTGCTTTTGCTGTATATGGTTTATGAGGGAATATCTTTATCCAAATCCTTCCTTTTCTCTTGGTATACCCAGTCATTGCTCTTCTTGCTGCTTCAATCTGTCTAGCATTTATCCATCCACATTTCGCTGCTTTTATTCCATAATCTCCAAAAGATATCTCCGTGTTAGAAGTGGCAACTCCTGTCATCTTTCCTCTGAATTCTTTTCTATATTTTCTTCTCCTTGGTTCTAACATATCAAAAATTTCTAAATATTACTCTTCCTCTATACTTGATCTATCTCCTTTGTATATCCAAACCTTTACACCTAAAAGTCCTGCATCCATTGTTTGAGCTACTTCTTCTGCATAATCTATATCCGCCTTAAGTGTTTGTGCAGGTATAGATCCCTCTTCTGCCTTTACTCTTCTAGCCTGACTTGCTTTATTAATTCTCCCCGATACCCATATTTTTACTCCTTTTGCACCAGCCATCATTACTCTCTCTTTAGCACTAATCATCAAGAGTTTAGATGGTTGTCTTCTCTCTATACCATCTGCTATTTGTCTAGCAATTACTCTTGCAGAAAGATCTGCTTTTTTAATTTCCCTAACTTTAACTTCTACTTCCATCTTCATTTCCTTCTTAAGCTCCTTTTGTAGTTGATCGATTCCTTCTCCACCCCTACCTATTGCTACTCCCGGTCTTGCGACAAAGACCTCAATATCAATCTTTCCTAAGGTCCTCTTTATCTTAATCTTATGTATTCCAGCCCCTTTTACTTTCTCTGTAATCATCTTTCTTAACTTCAAATCTTCTTCTAGATACTTAGGATAGTTAGCTTTATCTGCATACCATACTGAGTTCCATGTTTTATTTATCCCCATCCTTATTGCATTTGGGTTTACTTTTCTTCCCATCGTTATTTAACTTTTAATTCTAAATTAAGATGTGATCTTCTTTTATGAGCCAAAGCAAATTTCCCTCTAGCCCCATATATTGGTTTCCTTAAGCCTTTAGCTCCATCTACGGATATGTGACTTATCACTAACTCTTTCTTCTCTACCCCATATTTATTAATTGCATTACTTACACCAGAGAGTAGGGCTTTCTTCACTGTATCTGCTCCCTTTCTATTAAGGAATTCCATAGTAGCAATTGCTTCTTCTACATCCATTCCTCTGATAGTGTTAATAACTAGTCTTAGTTTGGCAGGACTCTGAGCAATCCCTTTGACTGTTACCTTTGCAATCTTTTCTTCTATTTTATTGTCTTTTATATTCTTCATTTCTTAATTCTTTAATTAAAAGTTCTACTCTTCAAATCTACCACTACCTCCATATATCTTCGAAATCTTTCCTTTCTTCGCATGACCTTTAAACATTCTCGTTCTTGAAAATTCTCCTAGCTTATGACCTATCATTGATTCTACAATTAGAACATTTTCATGTTTTTTCCCATTATGAACTGCAATTGTCAATCCCACCATTTCTGGAGTAATTGTAGATGGTCTAGCCCATGTTTTAATGGGTGATCTATCTCCTGATGCTAGCGCCTTTGCAACTTTTTGCATCAATTTCTCATCTGTATATACTCCTTTTTTTAGTGATCTAGACATTTCTTAATATTTCTAAATTATTTCTTAGCATCTGGTCTCCTACGAGTTCTTCTATGCTTAATTATATATTTTTCAGTCCTCTTATTATTTCTAGTTCTAGTACCAATCCTGTGTCCCCATATATCTTTTGCCCTACCAATCACTCCTCTTCCCTCACCACCACCGTGTGGATGTTCCACTGCATGCATCGCTCTTCCTCTAACAGCTGGTCTCCATCCCAAGTTTCTTCTTCTTCCAGCTTTTCCTAACTTAACATTAAATTTCTCTTCATTTCCTACCTGCCCTATTGTTGCCATACATTCCGTTGATACTAATCTAATCTCATTAGATGGCATTTTTATCTGTACAAATTTACCAGATGGATCTATACCTTGGACAGTGATTGCTTCTCCTGCGGATCTAGCGAACGCTGCTCCTTGTCTTGGTTGATTTTCTACACAATGTACAATTGTTCCTGAAGGAATATTTTTAATTTTCATCGCATTTCCTGGTAAGATATCAACACTTTCACCAGATATTAATGTATCACCTATCTTTATTTCTTTAGGAGCAATTATATATCGTTTTTCACCATCGGAATACTGTAAAAGAGCTAAAAATGCAGTTCTATTTGGATCAAAATAGAAACCGGTTACTTTTGCAGAAATCCCAAATTTCTCTCTTTTAAAATCTATTATCCTAACTCTTCTTTTTACTCCCCCACCTCTATGTCTTACAGTTATCCTCCCTTGATTATTTCTCCCTGACTTCTGTTTTTTTGCAATGGAAAGACTTCTTGGTCCAGAATCCTTTTCAAGCATAGAACGATCTTCTAACCTTGTATGTCTTAATGTTGAAGTTGTAGCTTTATATGTTTTTACTCCCATTATCCTATATTTAAGAATTCATCAATTTTATCTCCTTTTTTAAGCTGTACTACAGCTTTCTTCATATCTTCTCTCCTATATGTCCTGCGTGTTTTCAAATCCTTATATGTTTTTCCTGGTCTTACTATCATATTTACTCCATCAACCTTTACCTTATATTTCTTTTCTACTGCTTTCCCTACTTGAATCTTATTAACACCTCTAGGTATTAAGAATATGTATTTATTCAATGCATTTGCTAATGCATAGCTTTTTTCTGTCACTAATGGTTTTAGTTCCCAATTCTTATTTGCCATTTATTAATCTTTTTTCCAATATTTTAATTACTTCATTATCTACGATGACTTTTGTACAGTTTACTAAATTCTTTGCATTTACTTTTTCGGCTTCTACAACAAAAACTTTCGGAATATTTCTTAAGGATTTATTCACTTCTTCTTTTGAAGAAATTACCAAGGTTTTCTTCCCGAATTCTTTCTCTAAAGACTTTCTAATCTTTCCAAAGTCTTTTCCTATCTTTACTTCTGTTAATACTAATTCTTTATTTCTTAATCTTTCAGAAAGCATTATACATACCGCTTTATTTTTCATTTTCTTATTAACCTTTTTCTTCCAGTTTCTATAGTTAGGAACAAATGTAACCCCACCTTTTACCCAAAGAGGAGACCTTATTGACCCATGTCTTGCTCTTCCTGTTCCCTTTTGTTTCCATGGTTTACGTCCACCACCTGATACATCCGCTCTTGTCTTTGCTGTTGCAGTACCTTTCCTTTCGTTACTGAGATATACATAAAGGACTTGAGATACAAGATCCGCATTAAAAGGAACCTCCCATACCTTAGAGTTCAGTTTTATCTTCTTTTCTTTTATTTTTACTTTTTTCTTTGTCTCTGCCATTACTCTCTAAATATTGCAACTAATTTACCTTTTGCTCCTGGAATTGGTCCAGAGAGAACTACAAGATTATCTTTAATATCTAATATTTCAACTCCCTTAATGGTTACTGTATCACTACCCATTCTTCCACCCATCTTCTTTCCTTTCCAGACTCTTCCTGGATCTGTACCTGCTCCAATTGATCCTGGTGCTCTTTGTCTATCTGATTGTCCGTGTGTTCTTGGTCCTCCTGCAAATCCCCATCTTTTAACAACTCCCTGAAATCCTTTTCCTTTAGATATGCCTGTTATTGTCACTTTATCCCCTACATCAAATGCACTAGCAGGATTTATTGTATCTCCTATCTTTAATTCTGGTTCAAACTTACCCTTAAAGAATTTACTCTTAGAAGGTACTTTTTTAGCTTCTTTATATATCCCTTGTATAGATTTTTTAGCTTTTCTTTTTTCACCTATACCTAATTCAAAACCATTTTCTTGTTTTCTAGAAAGAAAACAATTAGAAACGTCTATGATTGTACAAGGAATAGATTTCTCTTCCTTGAATACCCTTGTCATATCTTTTTTTGTTCCTAGTATAGCTTTCATAGTTTTATTATTGAATTGCAATATCAACACCAGCGGGCATTTGTAGATGCTGTAAAGCATCTATCGTTTTTGGAGTTGGATCAATGATATCTATTAATCTCTTATGTGTACCAATCTCAAAGTGTTCAATTGAACTCTTATATACAAATGTAGAACGATTTACCGCTACTTTTCTTTTTTTAGTAGGTAGAGGTATAGGTCCTGCGACTTTTGCACCTGTGCTAATTGCAGTCTCAATGATACTTTTAGCGGCCTTATCTAAAACAACCGCGTCATAACCTTTAAGTTTGACTCGTATTTTTGCAGTTGCATTCATATTATTAAAAAGAGCTAAATTAAATACTTTGTATTTGTAATTGGTAAGGCGGAGATTTTATCTCCGCCTATTTCCAAAAGTGTTACTTAATAATTTCAGTAACAACTCCCTTACCAACTGTTTGGCCACCTTCACGAATTGCGAAGCTTTGACCTTTTTCAATTACTACTGGAGCAACGAGTTTTACTGTAAACTCAATATTATCCCCTGGAGCAACCATTTCTGTACCATCAGGTAAGACAGCTTCACCTGTTACATCTGCAGTTCTAACATAGAACTGTGGCTTATATCCAGAAATAAATGGTGTATGTCTTCCACCTTCTTCTTTCTTAAGTATATATACCTCAGCTTTGAACTCTGTATGTGTTTTTGTAGAACCAACAGCAGAAAGGGTTTGACCTCTCTCTACATCCTCTCTCTTAAAACCTCTTAAAAGAATCCCTACATTATCACCTGCCTGTCCATCTTTCATGGACTTATTGAACATCTCAACGCCAGTTACAGCTGTTTTTTGTGGATCTCTTCCCATTCCAAGAACATCTACTTCTTCTCCAACTTTAATAACTCCTCTGTCAATTCTTCCTGTTACAACAGTTCCTCTTCCCTCAATTGAGAAAACATCTTCTATTGCCATTAAGAATGGTTTTTCAATCTCTCTCTTTGGAATTTCAATATATTCATCAACTGTCTTCATGAGTTCCTTCATTGATTCAAGTCCTTCAGCCTCACCTTTTTCAGCTTTTAGAGCATCTCCTATGACTACTGGAGCATTCTCATCAAATCCATACTTAGCAAGAAGATCTTGTACATCTGCCTTAATTAATTCAACTATCTCTTCGTCTGCTTTTCCAAATTTGTTGATAAATACAACAATCTTAGGAACACCCACTTGCTTAGCAAGTAACAAGTGCTCTTTAGTTTGAGGCATAGCCCCATCGCTAGAAGAAATTACTAGAATTGCACCATCCATCTGTGCAGCACCTGTGATCATGTTCTTGATATAGTCCTTATGTCCGGGACAATCAACAAGAGCATAGTGTCTGTTTTCAGTTTCAAACTCAACATGTGCAACAGAAATTGTTAAACTTTTCTTTCTTGATTCAGGATCCTTATCGAGCTTATCGATCATATCTCCTGCCTCTTTAGAAAAAGCATTCAGAATACCTCGAACCAGGGTTGTTTTTCCATGATCAACATGTCCCAAGGTTCCAATATTCATATGTGGTTTTGTTCTTTCGTACTCCGCCATGATTAAATATGTAAAAATTTATATATAATATTAAAAAACATTGGTATGAAAACATTCCAAACCAATTACTCGTGATACGCGTTGTATCTTATCAAAAAAACGCTTTATATGCAAGCCTTTCTTAGGACTTTTCCCAACCTAGAGTGTCTTGCTTATTTAGTTCTATCCCCTTTCTTAAAATATTTACTAGAAGGATAATAAACATTATCACAGAGCCACTAAAGACAGCAATATCATGTTGGGTTAATATATGATTATAGATATCAAAATATTTCACTTCACTAAAGTACATATATACCGTCAGAAATATTCCCACAATTCTTATCTCTGTAGGACCAAACCAACCAAAGGAATTCTTACATTGATTTTGTACGTGTACTATTAGATCTACATGCAACATCATTGCTAAATATATGGAAGCTAATAGTAAAGCAATTTCTATCTTCACATATCCAGAGAGTCCTAATCCCAATGCAAATATTATTATCACTACTGAATCTACTATTTTATCTATATAGTAGCCATAGTTTGGTCTAGTAATCTTCCTATATCTTGCAATACTTCCATCAAAGGAGTCTCCTAGCCAGTTAACCATTAAGCCAAGAATTACGAGAATTAAATAGTTTCTATTAAAGAACCCCATCAAAAAGCCAGCAGATACCATCCCTATTCCAAATATCCCCAGTACAGTTAATATGTCAGGACTAACCCATTTAGGAATTCTAGGACATATCCATTCTTTAGCTTTTTCTTCTGCTTTTGCTGTAATTGCTGTATTAATAGTGTCTTGTGTGTCCCTTTTGTATTCAACCTTTAGATCACCCCATTTCAAGATAAAGTTTTCCATTGTTCTTTCTTCAAACCATTTCCTTATCTCTTGAAGTGTCTCTTTCCATTTATTTTCACCTAAAAGAGTTTTTATTCTTTCTTCTAATCTATT
>CAZYNJ010000017.1:0-1870 GCA_964648955.1 uncultured Candidatus Saccharibacteria bacterium
TAATGTTCAAAAAGGATGGTATTCCAAATATCCAATATTCTCTGTGGAGGATCCAATTGAACAAGAAGATTGGGATGGTTGGAAAATGTTTAGAAAAGAAACAAATGATATGTACCAAGTAGTAGGTGATGATTTATTAACAACCAATGTAGAAAGAATTAAAGAAGGAATACAGAGAGAGAGTATTAATTCTGTATTGATTAAGATTAATCAAATAGGGACAATATCAGAAACATTAGATGCTATTAGAATTACTATTGAAAACAATATGACTGCAGTTATCTCTCATAGGAGTGGAGAGACTAATGATAGCCTTATTGCTGACCTAGTGGTAGGTACACCTGCGACACAATGTAAATTTGGAGGTCCTGATAGAGGAGAAAGGTTAGTGAAATACAATAGGTTATTGGAGATAGAAAGGGATAATAGATAGGAAGATATGGTGAGAGTATAGGTTTTTAAAGAATAGGGTGATAAAACTACCACTATTTCTTTCAAAAGGACAAATCCTATACTCTCCTGGTTTTCTGTTTGTTTTTTTATCTATGAACTGATTGGCTGCCGCCTCTGGAAAATCCAATCAATTACATACACAAACAAAAAAACCATCTTTCAAACTCCTCCTACAATATCCATGTAGTCTCCATTAAGAGAGAGAAGTTTAACAACCTAAAGAAAAACACAACAGAAGCATTATATCTAACCCTTTTGAAAATTACAAACTTATAGACTTAATCTTGGATCCCTATCAATTTCTAATATCTCATCCTTCTTTTCTAAATACTCCCCTCTTAACACCTTAAAGTATCCAGCTATCCCTATCATCCCCCCATTATCCCCTCTGAAGTCCTTCCCTGGATATATGTAATTGAGATCATACTCTCTAGCTACACCCCCTACCTTTCTAACAATCTCTTCTGAATTAAATACCCCTCCTCCAACAAACACACTTTTTACTTCGGGATATTGTTCAATTGCTTTCTTTAATTTAATACTTAAAGCTTCAATCACTGTATTTAAAAATCCTCTACAAAAATCATATACCCATTCTTTTTCTTTTCTATCTTCTTCTCTTAATTCTTTTGTTTTGTACAAAGCTGCTGTCTTTAAACCAGAAAAACTAAAATTAAGATCTTTTGAATGAATCATTGGTACTGTAAAAGATATATTCCCTGTTTTACCCTTCTTTGCAAATTCTGTAACAATTGGACCACCAGGATATCCAAAATTAAGCATCCTTCCCACCTTATCAAAAGCTTCTCCTGCTGCATCATCTAGTGTTTGTCCAATCTTTTTGTATTTACCAATATTCTCCATATATATTAATTCTGTATGTTTCCCAGAAACTAATAGTCCTAATGCAGGAAAAAGTGTACTAAGATCCTCTGGTAATTCATTTGTAAAAGATTTACCTTTTTGGTTTAAAAGTAATCCTGAAAGCATATGTCCTTCCATATGGTTTACAGGTACAAATGGTTTACTGTTTTCAATTGCTAAATTCTGTGCAAATTTCAAACCAATTTCTAAATCTATTGCTAATCCTGGACCATATGTAGCTGCTATATATTCAATATCATTAATATTAACCTTTGCTTTTCTTAATGCATCTTCATATACCTTTTGTATATTCTCTTCATGTGCTTTTCTAGCAATCATTGGAACTACACCACCATATTGTGCATGTAATTCAATTTGAGATGATAGACAACTAGAAAGTACTTTTCTACCTTTAAGTACTGCTACAGATGTATCATCACAACTTGTATCAAATGCAATTATTATTGGTTCTTTACTCTTCTCCATATATTGATATTTCTCTTTCTGTTAAAGAAAGATATTTAAAATTAACTTTATACATTTTGTAATCATA
>CAZYNJ010000017.1:1970-12741 GCA_964648955.1 uncultured Candidatus Saccharibacteria bacterium
CTTTTTTCAATTAATTTACTTTTTACTAATGCTTCTTCAAATTGAATCCTACCTTCTCTAAGTACTGCTAGTGAGTTCATTGTTGTATCTACTACAGTAGATGGTACATTCTTCTTTAATTCTCCTGCATCTATACAAAATCCTACTAATTTTTGACTTTTCTTTGGTAATTCTCTTTCTAATTGTTCAATACTGTATGGATGTGGTTTGTATGATGAATTTGCAGATGTTGCTGTAATTGGTTTGTTAAATTGTTTAATTAATTCTAAATCAAATGGATAGTCAGGAATACGGATACCTATTCCTCCCTCTTTAGATACTACTGGAGGATTTAATATTCCTTTGCTTTTAGATATTACCGTTATTGGTCCTGGTAGATAGTTGTCATATATATTCTTAGCCATTTCATTTACATCTACATATCTTTTTGCCATCTCTATATCTGTTACTGCTACTGATATTGGTTTAGATCCTCTAAATGTTTTGTATGTTAGTAAATTGTTTAATGCTTTTTGATTAGTAGCATCTACTGCTATTCCATAGCATGTTTCAGTTGGGTATATGACTCCTAAACCATTGTTTAATACTTCAATGGCTTTATCTATTACTTCTTTCCAATTGTCATTATTTAGTTTAATTTTTAGCATGGTATAATGGGTATGTAATGTAGTAAAAACGCTTTATTATATTATCTTTTTAATTTGTTATCCATATTAACATGAATGCAACTGATAATAATTTCCAGAAAGAAGTCTTAGAGAATGAAGGTTTAGTATTGATTGATTTTTGGGCACCATGGTGTGGTCCTTGTAGAATGATTACCCCTATTGTTGAAGAGATCGGAGAGGAGAAAAAAGATGTTCTAAAGGTTATGAAGCTTAATGTTGATGAAGAGAGTGCTACAGCACAGAAATATCAGATTATGGGTATTCCTTCATTATTATTATTTAAAGATGGAGAAGTTATAGAGACTATGGTTGGTTTACAAGCTAAAGAGAGTCTTTTAGAAACTATTGAAAAGCATTTATAGAATTAGTTACGATCACAGTAGGTTTTTCATTCTCTGTCATATTTCTGTTTGATTCTTTTTTCGCTATAAGGAGAAGATTATCTGCTTCTTGCTCTATTTCTTTAAGTTTCTTGAAAGCTAGATCTGTTCTGGACATATGTTCAGTTTCTTGAGGAAAATCAACTTCTTCTAAGAGATCTCCAATCTTTATTCCAAATAATCCAGAACAATAACTAATACCTTTACCTGAATTCTTCAAACGTCTTTCTAGCCCCTTCCTTATATCTATATCTGATATTGTAACGGTTACAAATTCATCTCCTCCTACTCTAGCTATTTCATCATTCAACCTTAAAACATCTTTTAAATGTTTAGCCATTGCTACAAGACATTTATCTCCTGCAGTACGATTTTGTGTATCATTAATTAGCTTAAGGAAATTCAAATCATAATATCCAATTGTTATATATTTTCCATCTGCATATCCTCTTTGTATATTTTCAGCTATTTTCATCAATTGATTATTTAAACCTTCTCTATTATCTAATTCCGTTAATTGGTCTTTTACTGCATTTGTTGCTGCATCCTCTACTTCCCTTCCAAAAAGAAATATTTGGGGCGTACCCTTTTTATCAAAAAGTATTTTTGCATGTTTAAATTGAACGTTTGGATCTATCTGTTTTATTCTTTCTGGATCAATACGTATATATAATTCTGATTCTCCATCTGGATAGTGCTCCATATGATCTTCAAATTTTTCTTTTTCTTGTATAGGGATAAATCTTGTATCAAATTCTGCAAATCTTGTTAGATTCCCTGATGGACTTGTTTCAAGTTCATTAATATTTAATTTTTCAACTAGATTCTCCCCACCTGTTCTTTCAAAATCGTTCACTATCTGTTCAATATGATTAAATCGTATGAATGTTCATTATACACAATATTATTGTTATTTCATACCCTCTTTGATATACTTTTGGCTGTCTAGGGGTGGTAGCTCAATTGGTTAGAGCATCTCACTGTCACTGAGAAGGTTGCGGGTTCGAGTCCCGTCCATCCCGCCAAACTCCTTAGGTTCCTTATAGACCCGTCCATTATACTCAGAAAGCCTTTCTGTGATTGAGTTATTTCGACTCAAAAAACAGAGTTTTCAATATTATAGCCTGGTGTATGAAAATACCCTGAAAAGGGGGAGTTTTTAGTAGTCCTCGGTTCGAAGGTAGAAGGTTGATGTGGAGAAGGAAATCCACATATGTTATTATTTCATAATGAAAAGATATTGTAAGGAATGTATAAATAATTTCAAATTCAATAAAGATGATAAAAGAATATATTCGATACTTAAAAGATAACCCTAAAGGATATTGGTTTAAAGCCAAACTCTATGGTTGGGGCTGGACGCCAGCTAAGAAAGAGGGTTGGACTGTACTTTTAGTATATTTACTAATTATTATCGTACCAAGTATATTTGCCGAAAAATTCATTGGTAGAGAGGAGGAGTTTCTAAAATATTATTTACCCCTTCTTGTTATTACGACGGCGCTGCTAATTTGGATTTGTTATAAAAAGGGTGAAAAGCCTCGCTGGATGGGAGGAATTCCGAACAAGTACAAGACAAAAGAAGATTTTTCTAATTAAAGTCCCCCTATTTCCCACAGAAATCCTAAATTCTGTCTTTTTTGTCTTATTTTAGGTTCCAGACCCATATGTCCCGCCAAACTTATTTCTTCACTCGGTAATTATTCTGTACACATCCATTACTCCAAGATTTAGTTTCTAAAAGTTCCAGCCTATTTTCAAATCCTAATTCTCCAAACAAAGAAATTCCACTTCCTAAGAGGATAGGAATGTATGTAATAGAAATCTCATCAACTAAACCTTCCTTCAAAAAGCTCTGTATCGTTCCAGCTCCATCCAAATATATTTTGCCATATCCTTCTTTAGATACTTTTTCTAAAATTTCCCCAGGAGTGCCCTTAATAATTTTTACATTTCGTTCCTTCACTTTTTCTGGGATCTTTTTCAAAGTGTTACTCAATACAAAAACTGGTTTATCTCCATATACCCAATCAAAGGTTATAACCTTTTCAAAAGTAGCTCTTCCCATAACCAAGGCATCTACAGAATTGAAGAATTCTTTAAAACCACCATCTCCCCCATTATCAAAAGGTTCTATTTCACCTAACCAAGCAACATCTCCATCTTTTTTGGCTATAAATCCATCTATACTTGAAGCAATAAATACGGAAATTTTCATAATACAAACAATCTTAAACTTAATAATTCATCATACCCTAATCACGAATCATTCTACACCATCCTTCTTTGTTACTGTCTCATTTTAGCTTCCAGACCCATATGTCCCGCCAAACTCAGTTAGACATCCATCTATATTCATCATATTATTAAAATATAATTTTCAAATACTCTCATACCTATGATTACAGAATTTTCAGGAAATATCGTTGATGTTATTAACAATAGAATTTATCCAGGAATAATTAAGACTGAGAAGGGGAAAATAATTGAAATCAAAGAATCTAATGAGAAATTTGATAATTTCATAATTCCAGGATTTGTTGATTCACATATTCACATTGAAAGCTCAATGCTTCGACCATCTGAATTTTCAAGAATTGCAGTAACCCATGGAACTGTTGCAACTGTATCCGATCCTCATGAAATTGCTAATGTTATGGGTATAAATGGAGTGAAATATATGATTGAAGATGGAAAGAAAACACCTTTTAAATTTTACTTTTGTGCACCATCATGTGTACCAGCTACACCTTTTGAAACTGCAGGAGCAAAACTAGGTGTTGAAGATTTATCAGAGATTTTTAAATTGAATGATGTTCCAGCTCTTTCCGAAATGATGAATTTCCCAGGCGTGATAAATGATGATCCTGAAGTTTTAGCAAAGATTGATCTAGCAAAAAAGTTAGGAAAACTAATAGACGGTCATTGTCCAGGACTTAGAGGAACCGATTTGAAAAAATATGTTGAAGCAGGAATTTCGACTGATCATGAATGTTTTACTAAAGAAGAAGCATTAGAAAAGCTCAGTCTTGGAATGAAGGTTCAAATTCGAGAAGGTTCTGCAGCAAGAAACTTTGATGAACTATTACCTATTGCACAAGACCATTATCCAAATTGTATGTTTTGTAGTGATGATAAACACCCTGACGATCTAATCGAGGGACATATTAATTTATTGGTAAAGAGAGCTGTAAAAAAAGGTATTGATGTAATGAAGGTCTTACAAATGTCGAGTGTAAATCCAATTATGCACTATGGACTAGATGTCGGATTATTACAAACTGGTGATTCAGCAGATTTCATCATTGTAGATAACTTAGACGACTTTAATGTTCAAAAAACTATTATTAATGGTGGTGTTGTTTTTGAAGAAGGGTCTACTATCCTAGAGGAAAAACCTGCTCAAATTGTAAATAATTTTAAAGCAAACCCTATTACAATTGAAAATATACAAGTCCCTTATTCAAAAGGTAAATTGAATGTAATAGAAGCCTTGGATGGTCAATTGATAACAAAATCAGTTTTAGCAGATCCTATGGAAGAAAAGGGATTCATCGTATCTGATTTACAGAATGATATATTAAAAATTGTTGTTGTGAACAGATATATCTCAACAAAACCGGCAGTTGGATTTGTAAAAGGATTTGGGTTAAAAACAGGTGCAATTGCTTCTTCTGTTGCTCATGATTCTCATAATATTATCGCAGTTGGGGTTAGCGATACCGAAATTGTAAGTGCTATCAATAGTGTTATTAAAAATAGTGGAGGGATTTCTGCTGTATCCTCCTCCAAAGACATTTCTGTAGACCTTGCTTTACCAATTGCTGGTTTGATGAGCGATATGTCTTATTCAGAGGTTGCAAAACAATACTCTAGAATTGATGCTCAGGCAAAATCTTTTGGTTCACAACTACGAGCTCCCTTTATGACACTTTCATTCATGGCACTTCTCGTTATTCCAGAAATCAAGATTAGTGATAAAGGACTGTTTGATGGTAATTCTTTCAAACTTATTCCATTAGTTTCTTGAGTAGATAGAGTACTTTAGAAAGAGAAGAGAAATAAGCTTGTTCAGTTCCAGACACATATGTCCCGTTTTCACAAATCTACTCAAGAATCTAATCTCTTACTGCTACATAGTATTTTCTAGGAATAGAATCCTCTTTTACAATCTTCCCCCAATCTTTATACACCTCTGATACTTTCTTCATTTCATCATTTACTAAACAAATTGGATCTACAACTCTAGATTTACAATAAACTATCTCTTCATAATTATCCTTATCTTCATAGAACATCTCGCTGTTATTCATTCTTTCCCAGTATTTCTTCAACAGCTTATCTTTTTCTACATATTTTAAACATTTATCTAAAACATATTGATCGTATTCTTCTAAATCTTCAGTACAAATATACTCCTTCTCCAAAGCATATTTTACGAAGTCTTTGATACTTTTAAACATAATGGCACTTTTAAAACCTGCATAGAAATTGTCGTTTAAATCCTTAAAATATTTAGCATATTCATAACTAATATCAACATTATCAAAATACCAAGTATTATTATCCTTAACTTTTAAATGACTCAAAACCTTACTAGTCTTAATTCTCCCTTCCTCAAGGAAAAGTATAATATCCCTAATTGAATATTCTATTCTATCTGCACATATATCCGGTAGAGAGTTTTCTAAAAGAGAGAAGTTCTCTTCATTCGCAATGTATTTACTGTCATATCCATATTTTCCTAATATCTCCGGGATATTTGATTTCTCTAAAAACCTCTCCTTACTTCTATCCTGTAAATCTTGTTTATCAATATCTCCTTCCTTTAATATATAGTCTATGGCATGAGAAAATGCATAATGGGAGATATCATGTATAAGGCCCGCTATCTGTTCTTCAAGAGATCCTCCATATTTTCTAAGGAGTAAGAAGACACCAACGGAATGGTCGTATCTATTCCTAGAATGAGTGAAGAAACCCTTTGAATATCCAGCCTGATCTATATTCTTAAGCCTTTGAATAGCCTGTGAATTTAGTAACTCTATTAATACCTTCTCCTTTATCTCAAAATCACCCCAAATATCGTCTTGTACAATCATAGACTATTCTAACAAAAATATTTGCTCTTGTATTTTAATTCGGATATCATTCCATATCCTCCGTCAAACTCTTCAGGTTGCTATAAGACCCGTGCACTATACTCAGAAATGCTTTCTGAGATTGAGTTATTTTTACCAAAAAAGTGAAATTCTCAAAACTAAAACCCGGTCTATGAAAAATATCCATTCTCTTTAAACCAAACATACTGATCTCTCAATGATTCCTTAACTCCAATAGGCATATATCCTAACTCCTTTGTAGCCTTCTCATGAGATATATTACAATTACTATGCAATGTCTTAACACTATATGGTGTTATCTGTGAATTCCTGTTAAAAAAGGATGCAACACTACCTAACAATAGGGATAATTTGTAACTAATAATCTTACTAATATTATGGATATCCTCAAATTCTTTTAAATATTTCACATACTCTTTCATAGTAAGTATCTCTCCAGAGAGAATATATCTTTGACCATATTTCTTTAACTCATATGCTTTTAACATAGTCCCTACTACATCCCTAACATCTACATAGTCATAGGCTCCACCAATAGTTATCTTTATCCCACCCTTAATCAACGATAACATTCCTTCCCCAAAGAATGATGGTTTGTAATCATATGGTCCAGCTACCCCTGTAGGATGTACAATAATGGCTTTTAAACCTTTTTTCTGTAAATCTAATATATATTGTGTCGCACAAGCCTTAGAATAGTCATATATACCCCTGCTCTTTTTTAAGTCTGTAGACAGTGGAGTTAATTCCGTAATCAGAGATCCATCTTCTGGTGCATATATCGCGTGTATGGAGCTAGTATATACTAATTGGATATCATGTTTAAGACACATATCAGCAATATTCTTTGTACCCTGAATATTAGTATTTAATGTGAAATCTCTGTTCTTCCCGGATATATTGATATGACCAGCCAGATGGAATATTGTTTCCACATCATCCAAGTATTTCTCAATACTTGATGGTTCTAAGATATCACCATATAGATACTCACAATCACATCCTTGCAAAGACTTCTTGCTAGATTTCTTTCTAAGAAGTACTTTAACTCTTCCAACTCTCTCGTTCAATTCCTTAACTAATACATTCCCTATTCTACCTGTAGCTCCTGTTACTAATATCATGTCCTATTAAAACTCCCCCAACTTATCAGATATTGCAAAACCAAATATATCATTCCTAGAAGATATTCCCTCTAATACAAATATTACATATTGAGTATCTTCTACCTTTTCAAACTTAACAGGATATTCAATGTAAAACATTCCTGCAGATCTGTAAACATATGGCTCCCCTATATCTATATAATCACCATATGATTCTTTAATATTAGGAAGATTATAAAGATCACTATATAGTGCATCTGTAAGGGTAGGTCCACAATACTTACAAAAGGTATCCTGTGTAAATGTATCCTCATTGTAATAACTAAGCATTTCTTTTGCTTTAGTATCTATAAATTCTACAACCTCTCCCTTATCATCTCCTTCTAATGTATATACCTTTGAACTTAATGATAATGCACTAAAAAGTAATATCCCTATACTTAAGAATATACCTACAATACCTAATATTCTAAATATAATTTTACCTTTGAGAATGAGGAATATGCTTAGGAGAAAGAATATTAGTATAAATAATCTTGTATATACAAAATTTTGATAGAAGGCTGGGAGTATAAAACCATATGCGTGAAGTAAGAGTGTAGTAAAAGAAATAAAGATAATAGATATAACTTTCTTCCATACCTTATCTTTCATATACCAAAGAATACCTACAATAATGTAAAAGAATAGTACTAATGCAAGTGAGATCATAAATAATTTTTCACTATTTGCAGTTTCAAAGTTACTAACTTCTGAATTAGAACTAATAGCAAGTATAAGGATAGATATCAGTATAAAGGTTATTGATGATAAGGGAGATAGTATTTTGTAATTTTTTAATATTAGGAATGAATATATTGATAGAGTTAGGATAGAACATATTAGAAAACCTAATTCATTACCTTCACCAGAGAGATATATTCCTACAGAGATAATAATAAATGAAAGTATGTATAGAAGTATTCTTAGAACAATATTTTTTCTATTTTCCATTAGTAAGAGGATATAATAAGAATAGGATAATATCAATCCTTTAATAGTTAATCTTTTTAGAATTGACTTTCATATTCTATTTTCATATACTTACTTAATTATTGGCTTGGCCACGACTCCCTCTCTTGTAGAGGGAGGCAATTTTAATACCCCTATTACACTTTTCTGAATCTTTTGAAAATCTTTTTCATCTACTTCTCCTTGTTTGTTACTCATTCTCTTAAAACTGAATACTCTGATCTGAGATATTAATGCAGAAACTTTTTTCTTTCCATTTCTAATTTCTACATAATACGGATTTACCTTTAATTTCGAACTTAAAGGAACTCCAAGAAATAAATATCTATTAAATTTCCTTAATACTAATACAGGTCTTACAAAATTTACTCCTTTTCCATATACTTCATTTCCAATATTATAACCAATAGATAACCACCATATATCTCCTTCTTTAAAAAACGGAGGTTTATGATTACTCTCTCCTATTCTTTTCTTAATAGTATTCCATTCATCATATATGTTAGACATATATGAATATTTTAGATCTTGGAAATGAAAAAGGAATTAACTTTACAATAATATCTCTACATTAAAAAAATTTCTTATCTAGGATATTTTTTGTAATCTTAGTAAAAAAATCAATCTTGAGAGTAGAGATCTCTTCAATATTCATTCCAATGTATTCAGAACCCCTTATTTAACTGTATCAATCTCCATATTACTAGCCCCTGTTCCAACAAATTCATCAGCTGTAACATCCATTACAAATCCTTTTACATACTTTCCACTAGAAGTATCTATCTCAATATCAAATGAGAAAGTACCAACTAAATCCTCTGGACTTTCTCCGCTATACTGCAATATATTCATACTATTAAAACCACTATCTCTTTCCATTATCATATCGTAATCAAAAGAACCAACTCCTACAACTGTAAATTTAATTTCTGGTGAAAAGTAACTAGTTGGTGTTTCATCATAGAATTTAGGCTCTATATCACCCTCACTTAAAAGTACATACTCTTTCTCACTCCCCATATCTTCAGCGTTCTTAGGATTAATACCATTATCACAACCTTCATAGAAGTAACCTAAACAGTGTAGAGATGTTGGTAATGTATGATTTGGAAATGATCTTACTCCTCTTCCTTTACTTATATTAATTTCAGCATTTGTAATCTTAATAGAGTTAACTTCAAAATCTTCTAATAGGAAACCGTCAATACTCATATTAATCATTGGAGTAACATTGTAATTCATAGTATCCACTGTATTATCTTCATCAGAATCACTACCAAAGATATGTATGCTGTAATTAGCTTGATATACGTCTATAGCAGTTTCCAAGTCTACAGAATTATTGTAGCTATTTCCTCCAAAAAGGGTACTACTACTTCCTCCTTCTTCATTACTTCTAAAACAGAGAAAGATTATAAGGGAGAGTAAAAGGAAGAGTATAATTAGAACTATAACTAAGTTTTGTTTAACGAACGCTTTTATATCTTTAAAATTCATAATTAAGGGTTATTAAATAATATTAATTAATAATATCAGATTTTTGGAATTATCGTGTGAGGAGTTAATAAGCTAGTATAGGAGTTAAAACCAATGAGGCAGATCTCCCTCTCTATATAAATCGATAACGTTTTCTTTTAGCTCCAATTTATCATCTACAACACCCCAAATTCTATATATTCCCTCTACATTATTTTCTGTACCTTCAGTTTTAGATCCCATTGATGGTTCGTGGAAATAAGTAACTAGCTCAATTGGGTCATTAAAATCAATACTGTTTTCCCATGTAGAATCCACCCCATATAATTCATAAGCATTACTAGAAATGTACCAACTATCAGGATTTTCAAGATTTCCCGAAGAAGGAAATGGTAATTTTGTAATCTCTCCATTTTCTAATCGATATAGTGAGATCCAGTCCTTGCTCCCTGTTGCATATTCTGAAACAACTACATACTCCGGTGCAAGTTTACTCCCTTGAGTGTCAGAGAATAAAGCAAACTTCACTTTTCCCCCACAATTATCATAACTGTGATAGTCCGAACAATATACGTCATATCTGACATAGTCAGAAATTACAATGTCGTTATATGAAAGTGTACAATTATGTGGATTCATACCTGCTGCAGTTTCCCTTTCAACTTTTGAACAATTTATATCAAGTTTATATTCATTCCTTATAGACCACGAGTCATTCAGTGTAAATTCATCTCCAACCAAATAGTATTCAGGTCTTTCAATCAATCTATTTAGCATATAAGACCCCTCTCTCCACCAAGATGAATCCCAATCCCATATAAATGTATCTCCTTCTCCAACATCTCCATAGCTTCCTATTAAATGTGGCTCTTGTTCTGTTTCTGTTTCTGTTCCTAATACTTCATTTGTTTGTTTTCCTATATAGTGTTGTCTAAGAGAAGAGTCTATTAGATTGTAATAGTACATTCCTATTACAATTATCATTATGGTACATGGGAATAGTATTA
>CAZYNJ010000018.1:0-10527 GCA_964648955.1 uncultured Candidatus Saccharibacteria bacterium
ATTTCTTATTAAAGGTAGTCATGGAAGTAATTTATATAAACTTCCCGAATTACTCTTCCCATCTAATATCAGCTCCTAGTTTCTGTAGATTTTCTACAAAGTGAGGGTGTGCTCTCTTTATACTATCTGCATTATTAATAATACTTTCTCCTTCTGTTGTTAATGCTACCATCATTAGGGCTACTGTAGCTCTGATAATATTAGGTGCAACTACATTCGCAGAGTGTAGATCTTTTCCACCAAAAACAATAATTCTATGAGGATCACACATTACAATATGTGCTCCAAACTTAATCATTTCTGGTATCCAGAAGAATCCTCCTTCATAGTTTTTATTCCAAAACATAATATTTCCTTTTGTTTTTGTTGCTAATGCTACTAATAATGGAAGAAGATCTACTGGAAAATATGGCCATGGTGCAGCTTCCACTTTTTGTAGTAAATTTGCTGTATATGGTTGTAGTATCTCTAATTTTTGATTTTTCTCCACATATGCAGTATCTCCATCATATTTAATATCTACACCCAACTTCTTAAAAGACCTCTGTATTAATGGAAAATGTTGAGGAATTGCATTTCTAACTTTAATATCTCCACCTGTCATAGCCCCAAGTGCTAACAGGGTAGTTATCTCATGGTGATCAGAGGAGATAGTAAATTCTGTACCATGTAATCCCCCTACTCCTTCGACTGTGATTTTACTGGATCCAATGCCAGATATTTTTGCCCCCATCTGATTTAAGAAATTACAAAGATCTTGTACATGAGGTTCTGATGCAGCATTATTCATACTTGATATACCATCTGCAAAAATACCAGTCATTATGAAATTCTCTGTAGCAGTAACACTCATGTAGTCAGGCCAGAGATCAGCGTTATGTAATTTTCCATTCAGTTCAATTTTAATTTTTCCGTCTGTAGTGACATTAGCTCCCATATTTCTAAATATATCTAGATGGGGATCTAACTCCCTTATTCCTAAAGAACACCCTCCTATTATGGAGGTTAATTCTAATTTCTTAGTTCTATGGATCACTGGGGGTAGGAGTAATATGGCTCCTCTCATCCCTAGGGGGAAACCCTTCTCTAATATTTCTTCATCCTTGAATTCAGAATTATCTATTGTAATTTTGTTTTCTTCTTTTACCCACTTTATCTTAGAGCCAAGACTAATCATTAATTCAACTAGTCGTTTTACATCAGTTAACTCTGGGAAATTATTTAATGTTACCGGTTCGTTTGTTAAAAGTGTCGCACAGAGGATTGGTAATGCAGAATTCTTATTTCCTGAGGGTGTGATCTCCCCTGAGAGAGTTTTACCACCATTTACTATTAAATTTGCCATAGTTTTAGTTAGATAATATTAACTTCTGGTATTAATGAGATACCTGTTTTTCTCCTGAAATCTTCTATCATTTTATCAGTAAAAGCAAGAATCTCTTCTCCTGTTGCTTTCCCATAGTTTACTACAATTAAAGAGTGATTCTTCCAAGTACCAACATCTCCATTTCTTGTACCCTTCCAACCTAACTGTTCTAATACCCAACCAGTAGGTATCTTAAAAAGATCTGGACTATCTGTTTCAAAATATGGAATGTCTGGGAAATCTTTTTGTATTTTACTCAATTGATTACCTGTTATTATTGGGTTTGTGTAAAAGCTTCCTGCAGATCCATACTCTTCTATTGATGGCAATTTCTTCTGTCTTATACTTACGGTAGCATCATATATATTTTGCAATGTATATGACTCCTTCTCTTTTTCTTCTAGTTCAGATTTTTGAGAAGAATATTGTGGGGATGAAGAAAGAAATATCTGATTAGCTGTTTTATTTAGTTTTAATATTACTGCAGTAATTATATATTTTCCTTTAGCTCCTCTTTTGAAAATACTGTCTCTATATCCAAATTCACATTCTTCTTTATTGAAAATAACTTCCTCTCCGGAAGCTATCTCTATGGCTTCTAAATATTCAAAAACATTTGCTATTTCTTGTCCATATGCTCCAATATTTTGTACAGGTGAGGCTCCTGCTGTTCCTGGTATATATGCAAGGCTTTCTAATCCAGACCAATTATTCTTAACCGTGTACTTAACCAAATCAGTCCAATCCTCCCCTGCTCCAATCTTAAGAAGTACATACTTATTGTTCTCTGAAAGTATTTCTTTACCAGGAATAGAGATTTTTATAATTAATCCATCGAAATTATCTTTGAAAAGTGTATTTGCACCTTTCCCTAGAATGTAATATCTATTCTTTTTAAATATCTCTGTGGAAATTAATTCTTTTATCTGTTCTTTCTGAGTTATATCGACAAAATATCTAGCATTAGCTTCTACTCTAAAGGTAGAAAACTTCTTAAGGCTAATGTTTTCCAGGATTCTCATTTAAGTTCTTCTATTTCATTTAATATCTTTTCTGTAGCGTTAGTAGGAAATCTTTCTTCGATTTCTTGGATATTAAGGGATTCTTTCTTTTTTCTCCATCCGGACCAAAATCTCTTTATGGTTAGAACAATTTTCTCTTTATTAAATTCTCCTTCTAAGAGGATTTCCGCTAGGCCTAAGTTTACAAGAATCTGAGCATTTCTTTCTTGTTCATTATGTGTTACCCAAGGGATAGGGATGAATATGGATGGAATTTTCATAATTCCTAATTCATAGGTAGTATTTGCTCCAGATCTTCCTACATAGATGTCTACGTTGTTAAAGAGAAAACCTATCTCTGAATCAGATACATACTTAACAGGAAGTATTCTTTCTTTTAATTCTGCTGAAAGTTTCTTCTTATCATTAATTACTAAATCAAAGTCTTTATGTTTTTTGTTATCTCCTGTTTGAAGTATTACTTGAAAGTCTTGTAAAAGGATTGGTAAGGCTTCCCTAATAGTGGTATTAATTATATGAGATCCTTGCCCTCCTCCGGAGATATATATTATTGGATATTTTTCTTGTATCTCAATCATCTTCTTTAACGGCTTTACAATATTTCCATTTCCAGCTTTTTTAAATATTGATTTTCTAACAATATTTCCTGTATGAAGGGTTTTTTCTTTAGGAAGATATTCAAATGATTCTTTGAATGTAATAAAGATCTTTTTGGCAAATTTAGAAACAATCTTATTAGAAAGCCCTATTGCCGCTGTTTGTTCGTGGAGATAGATGGGGATCTTTTTAAGATGAGCTACTACGCAAACAGGAACAGAAACAAATCCTCCTGTAGAGATAATAATGTCTGGTTTAAAACGATTAAGGATTTTGAGAGAGTCAAAAAGAGCAAGGATTGTTCTAAACATTAGAAGTATCCCTTTGGGGTTAAGTGTTCTTTGTAATTTTCCTGCCCTGATATATTCTGTTTGAAAATCCGCATCTTTAAATCTTTTCTGTTCTATGGATAGACTCTTTCCCTCATTCATCATTCCTAAATCTCCACCAATGTATAGGAGGTTCTCATATGGGATATTATATTTGTCTTTTAATCCTTCTATTATTCCCGAGGATGTAGAAACATGTCCTCCGGAACCACCTCCGGTCACGACGATTTTTTTAGATATTTTTCTTTCTTGTTCCATTTGTATATCTACTAACATTAAGTAATAGTGCAATGCCTATTAATGTAACAAAGGTATTCGACCCCCCATATGTTAAGAATGGGAGAGGTATTCCCGTTAATGGTATTATACCTATATTTGCTGCCATATTTAAGAAGGATTGCAATACAAGCCATATGGTAATTCCTATAACCAAGAATCTCCCCTCCCTATCATCCACTTTCTCTGCAATACTAAAGCCTTTCCAAAGGAATGTTAACCAAAAGAAAATCATTACAAGACCCCCTATTAATCCGAACTCTTCTAAAATTACAGCAAATATAGAATCTGTAAAAGCTGTATTTTCAACTAGATATCCAAACCTCTGTCTAGATTGCCCAAAACCTTTACCAAGGAATCCTCCCGATCCTATCCCTATTAATATTTGTTGAATTTGATATCCACTACCCTTTGGGTCAGCTACTTCTCCTTTCAGGAGTAATTCAAAGTATGTTTTTATTCTTTCAAATCTATATGGTTCCAAAATACCAGCTAGTACGACTAATGGTACTCCCAATAATAGGATGGAGAGTGATCCCCATGTATGGATTCTATCTTTCCCTGAGATAAAGAACATTGCAAAGGAGGTTAAACATATAATCATGGTGGTTCCTAAATCAGGTTCCAAGAGAATTAACACAGCGATGATTCCCAGGATGGCACCAAAACTTAAGAAGTTCTTGAAAAAATCTTTTAAGTCCTTGTATTTGTGTTCTTGTTTTGCTAACCAACCAGATAGATAAATTATGATCACTATCTTTGCGAATTCTGCTGGTTGTATTGCAGGTAGTGCCCCTATCTGAAACCATCTCCTAGATCCATTGATATCTTCTCCTAGGAAGAGAACTAAGAAGAGAGAAATTATTATCATTCCCATTGCTGGTACTGCAAACTTGAGGATTGTCTTGTAGTTTATTAGATAAAAAGGAATCGCAACGAAAGCTCCTATAAGTAACCACATCAGTTGGGATTTCAAAAAATAGAATTGATCATTGAATGTGGTATGAGCCTGATATACACTTGCATCAAATATCATAATGGCTCCAAATATTGACATTGATATGGCAAAAAAAAACAGGAAATAGTCCGGGGAATGTCCTTTAGAACGTCTTCTTTTGTTCAGAGATGGTTTTCTCGACATATCTAACTATTTACTATACTATATTACCAATATGAGTGAGAAGGGTGTTGTACAAAAAAGATCTCCTGAACTTGGTCTCCTAGTTGTAATTGGTGGCCCTGGGGGCTCCGGTTCTTCTACTATTTCAAAGATGGTTACAGAGAAGTATGGTCTAACTCGCTATTATGCAGGTGGTATGTTTAGAGAGATTGCAAAGGAGGAAGGTCATGAAGATTTTAGAAAGTTTTTAGAAGAGATTGAGCAGAAGAAGGGTAAGGATTATGATTTGGAGGTAGACAACAGACTTCTTAGAGTTTCCCAAACGCCTAACATTATGATAGAGGCTAAGGCCTTTGCAGCATTAGCAACTATAAAGAATGTTCCTTGTACTATTAGGATTTGGATTACTGCTGATATTGATATTAGAACAAGGAGGGTTCTTTCAAGGGAGGGTCTTTTGAGTTATGGAGATCCTGTAACTGAGAATGTAAAAGAGGGATATGAAAAGGCTAAGTTTGAGATTTTAAGTAGACAAGAGATTTTAGGAAAGAGATTAGGATTTTTGTATGGTATAGAGTATGGAAAGCAGGAGTTGTACAACGATTTAGTGATTGATTCTTCTAAACAGAGTGTAGAAGAAACTTTTAGTTTAGTTTGTAAGGAGATTGAGAAAATGGGGGAGGAAACAAAGAAGGATGTACCGATAACTAATGATACAAAGATGGAGGATCTAGAGGTTAATTGGAGAAGATGGAAGTGTTTAGTTTGTGGTTATATGTATGAGGGTACTGATACAACTATGAAGTGTCCTAAGTGTGGAAATGAAGATCTGAGCAAGTTTCAGGATATTGATTAGATAAATCATCAATGGTGCCGAGAGGGGGAATCGAACCCCCACTCTATTTCTAGAACGGGATTTTAAGTCCCGCGCGTCTGCCTGTTCCGCCATCTCGGCTTGAATTCAGTTGTATTCTACAATATTAATTATCTTTTGGTAAGGATTTGTGGTCAATATAGTAATCATACAAAGATTTCTTTGGATAGCAATAACCATCTGAAGCTGCATATAAATTTGTATATTCTGCAGCCTCTTGTATTGTTTTAAAATCAGTATATTCTCTTTTATTTATTTTTTCTAAACTATATTGATATTTCTCAACCCAAAGAGCACTTTGCTTGTTAAAGGAATTAGCTAGTTCTTCCCCCCATTCAGATATCTCTGTTATAGGAGTCTCTGTTGAAATAGGAATCTTAAAAACTACAAAAGAAGAATCTTCTTCTCTATGACTATCCTCTCTCTCTTGTGCAACAATTTTATTTTCTTCAGATAGTGTTTCATAGCTTACTACTATAGATGCACATTTTTGATTTCCAGATTCTGCCTTTGCAGATGTGGATATTGTTCGAATACCTTTATCAAAAAATATTTCACATGTTTCTATAAGAGGTTCTTCCACAATCTCTGGGATCTTACTTTTGTCAGAGATGCAGAAGCCCATTGTCTTTTGTATACGATTTACATCCCCAGCCGTTTCGATGTTTAGATCTGTTTCCTTTTTGTTAATATCAATACCGATATCGACCACTTTTGATATTTCTCTATTAATTAATACTTGGAGGTGACGATGGGACTCGAACCCATGATAGCGGTTTTGCAGACCGCGGCCTTAACCAACTTGGCTACGTCACCACAGGTTATCTTCCTAATACATCCTTAACAGTAACTATCTCTAATGTTGTATTAGGTGATTCATATCTTAGTGAGCTACCGCTTATAATAGCAATTTTATCATTTATTTCCAACTCCCCATATGAATATACAGTTGATACTGCTTTCTCCGTACACTCATCTCTATCTATTGGGAAATTCTTCGAATAGAAAGATTTTACACTTCTGAAGATATTCATTTGTCTAATCAATGTAGGATCTGAGCTAATAGTCCAGATAGGTACTTGTAATCGATGTCTCGAAAGACTAGCTATAGTTCTTCCTGTTTTAGAAAGAACAATGATACCTTTAAGTTTAAGTTTCTCGGTTAATTGAAGAACATTTCTACAAACCTCATCTGTTTCATCGGAAGCATCTGTATGACCAAAAATTTCTTGGGGTCTAAGTGCAGACTCTGCCTCTAAAGCTATCCTATTCATAGTTTCTACACTCTCTACTGGGTATTTGCCAATGGAAGTCTCCGCAGAAAGCATAACTACATCTGTACCATCCATAACTGCATTAGCGATATCACTAACCTCTGCTCTAGTAGGAGAGATATTTTCTTTCATTGACTCGAGCATTTGAGTTGCTACTATCACTGGTTTCCCTCTTAATCTACATTTGTATATTATCTTCTTTTGTATAACAGGTACTTTTTCTATTGGTAATTCCACTCCAAGATCCCCTCTAGCAATCATTATTCCATCTGCTTCATCTATTATTTCATCAATATTCTTAACTCCTTCTCCATTCTCTATTTTTGCTATTAATTTTGTTTTACTTTGTCCCATTACCTTCCTAATTTCCAAGAGATCTTCTTTGTTCCTGATAAAGGAAGCAGAGATAAAATCAAAATTGTTTTTTACAGCAAAAGCAATAACTGATTTATCCTTTTCACTCATAATTGGGAAATTGAGATGTGCATTGGGTATATTAACAGTCTTTTGTTTCTTCAATACACCTCCCTGCACAACTCTTGTGATGAGAACGTTTTTTTGAATATCTTGTACCACAATCTTAAGCTTTCCATCATCTATTAGAATCTCTGTACCCCTTATGACATCGTTGTGAAGAGATGGGTAGTTAACATGAAGGCAATTGGGGATTGATTGGTCTCCCGAAATTGCCAAAAGTTGATCTTTTTCTAATCTAATATCCTCATTGAAACCACTAACTCTGATTTTATGACCTTCGGTATCAACCATGATTGCTATTCTAGGAGAAATTTCCCTTATCTGTTGGGATACTCTTAATAATTCATCGTGATCAGCAAAAGATGCATTTATCCTAGCTATATCCATTCCTTGATTAATCATTTCTTCCAAGATTTTCTTATCCCAAGAAGCAGGTCCTATCGTAGCTATTATTTTTGTTTTAGCGAATTTTTTCATATGGGCAGTTCCTTATAGATAGTATACTGAAATATTTAATATGCGACAACAGAGTATGGTAAAATCTATTACAATCATTATTTTATTAATAAAAAAATGAAAGAGACTGTAAGGAATTTATTTTTGTATATATTAATATTCTATCTAGTACTTTCTGTTTTTCTAGGAATTACACTGCCTGAAAATATAGCTTATGTACTAGCAACCTTAGTAGTTTTGTCTTTTGCTATGATGATAGCTAAGCCCCTCCTTTCTTTTTTGACTGTAAAAGTTAATTTTATTACCCTGTTGTTGGTTGGTGCTTTGTTACTATTTGGAGCTATGCTCTTGCTAGAATCCCTTATGCCTGGTTTCACTATTGAAAAGGAGATGTTTATAGGTGTTACTTTTGGTTCTATTGTGGTCAATGATTTTGAAATGGTTCCTCTTGTTTCTATGGCAGGAGTAGCTGTAATTAGTTCTTTTTTTTGTTCTGTGTTTTATGAGTTAGATAAGAATTAGTTTTTAAATATTAAGAAATGGAAATGAATTTAATAAATATATTGTCGATTGTACAGATAGTAGCTTGTGTTTTTTTGACTATCGCTATTCTTTTACAGAATAGAGCAGAAGGTTTAGGGAAGATGTTTGGAGGTGGAGGAGAGGTATTTAGGACAAAAAGGGGGTTGGAAAAGTTTCTCTATGCTTTTACAATTGTATTAATAGTTCTACTTGTTGTCTCGTCTTTACTAATTCTTAAATTCTCAGCGTAGGCTGATGAAAACTTCATCCAAAGGAAAAAAGAAGAAAAAGAAGATTTCGATGAAAGAAGCTTTTGAGAAAGTTAAGGTTATTAACTCTAAGAACAATAAAGGAAAGAAACAAAATGGTTTTAGAGATATATGGTGGAAATATCCTGTATTTATAGCAAAGGTTGTTAGAGACACTCGTCCTCTTAGTTATATTATTCTTTTTTCAATATTAGCGGGATTCTTGTGTCTGTATTTAGTTCGTGATAGTTTTTTGGATAGTATTAAGAAGGAGGAGAAGTTTGATTTTGTAGAGGGTTCTGTTGGAGCGATCTCGTCCCTTAATCCGATATTTTTGACACAGAATCCAATTGATAAGTCGATACATGAGCTTGTATTTGAAAGATTTATTGAAATAGATAAGGAAGGAGATCCTTCTCCTGGTATCGCTTCTAGTTGGGATATATCTGATGATTTCCTTACATATACTTTTGATATAGAGGATGGTCATTTTTGGCAAGATGGAGAGCCTTTAATTATTGATGATGTAATCTTTACTTTTGATTCTGCTATTAAACTTGCAGAGAAGTATAATACCGATTCTGTGGGTGTTCCTTTGGTAGGAATGGAAGTTGAGAAAGTCGATAACAATACCATTAAATTTGTACTGGAGAATACGAATGCTATTTTCTTTGAGGCTGTATCTATATATATTGTTCCTAAGCATCGATTAGAGTCAGTCAGTTTGAGTGATTTACGATTTGATATCTTTACTAAATATCCACTAGGATCTGGTCCTTACAAGGTTGTTAAATCAGAACCAAATATTGTTATGCTGGAAGCTTCTTTGTATTACCAGTTTCCTATTTCCATTCCTGAATTTACATATAGGATATATGATGACTTAGATTCTTTGGAGATTGCTTTTAGGAATGAAGAATTAGATGCTATCAGTGGAGTTGATTCTGGAGGTATGAGTTTTGTAGAAGAATATTCTAATTATAATGTCTTAGAAGCTAGTTTAGAGAAGAGGACTAAGATGATATTTTTCAACAACAGGAGAGATTCTCTGAGTGATATTGATATTAGACAAGCCCTAAACTATATTACTAACAAACAATCACTTTTAGAGGGTTCTGGTATCCCTGGAGAGGTTGCTCTTGGTGTCTTTCCTTCTTCATCTTGGGCTTTTAATTCAGAGGCAGAGCAGTATTTGTATAGCCCTGAGATAGCAGAAGGGCTTTTTGAGGATATGAAGTATATTAAAAATGAAAAGAATGGATATTATGAGGGAGAAGATAACAAGATCTTAAGTTTTACACTCAGTTATTTAAAGAATGAATCTAATGATCGATTAGTTAATGTACTTAAAGAGTTATGGAATGATGAGGGTATAATTTTAAATCTAGACCCTTTAACTTATGCACAAATTACCCAAGAGATTATATCTACTAGGAATTTTGAAATGCTCCTTTATGAAGTAGAGACTACAGTAGATCCTGATCAATACAATTTATGGCATTCCTTAAAGAGAGATTATCCTGATTTAAATCTTTCAGGCTATGAATTTAATCGTGTAGATATTCTTCTTGAAGAGGCAAGGACAGAACAGAGTAAAAAGATTAGAAAGGAGGATTATATTCTCTTCCAGAAATATTTGATGAATGATGCTCCAGTGATATTTATATACCATCCCCAATACAAATATGTTGTTCCTGCTGATCTAATTGGTCCAGAGTTAGAAAATATTACATTTCCAGAAAATAGATTTAGGAATATATATGAATGGAATTCTTAAATGCCAGAGGGGGGAGTTGAACCCCCACCCTTTTTACAGGACTACGTTCTGAACGTAGCGTGTCTGCCAATTCCACCACTCTGGCAAGTAATTGAGGTATTTTACCATGAAAGATGTTAACTATTTCCTAGAAGTAAGGGATATTTTAAATTTCTTTTTCTTCTCTTTTCCTTTGTCTGTATCTGGATC
>CAZYNJ010000018.1:10627-12259 GCA_964648955.1 uncultured Candidatus Saccharibacteria bacterium
CTTTTTCTTTACCCTTATCCTTTTCAAAAAGCTCTCTTAGAGTTATCTCTTCTTTCTTTTCTCCATTAATCTTTTCTCTAAAATTCCCAAGAGATTTTCTTTCAGCTCTTCCTCGTATCAAGGTATTCGTTAGAACTCCTAAACATACTCCTAGTACAAAGAGAGAAATAGAGAGGATTAAAAGATCAAGATTAGAGGAGGTTAGGCTTTTTAAAGCTTCAGTATTTAATTGTTTGAAAGTGAAAGATATGGGAGTTTCTTCTCTGAGGGGGGTGATTGCAATATCCCCTACTTCAAAGGTAAGTGTTTCTGAGAAATCACTAGCATATCCATACCTTCGTGTAATTCCTTGTACAGCATATATTTCATCCGAAATATCTTCATCAAAGATATATGACCAAGATCCATTTTCAGGAATATCTAAATCATATTGGTATGTTTTGGTACCAGTAGAGATTGATAGAAGTAATTCCGCATTTGCTAAACCTGTACCAGTCAGAGTTATAGAAGTGTCATCTATCACAGGAGAATTAAATATTGGAGGGCGAGGAAGGATAATAATGGTTCTCTCAAGTGTTTGAGTGGCTCCTTCATTATCTGTATATTGGAATTTAAGAGTATGATCGCCTATTCCGAGTGCTGGTAGTGTGTATGGGCTCTCTATTTCAACAAAACGGTCACTATCTATTTCTAATTGAATACCGTCCTCTTCTTCCGAAGGGTCAATGAAGCTAATAACATAGCTAGGATTATCTGTTTGAGTTGGCACTTTTAATTTGATATCACCTTCTTCTTCTAGTATGTCTTCTGTAATAGTGGTAGTTTCTTCTTCATTGTCTCCTATTATGTCTGAAACACTTTGTTGTGCATATATCGTAGAACTAGAAAGTAAGAACAAAAGCATTATTGTAAGGAGGATTTTCTTCATTTTGGCAGTTAATTATATTAGATTCTAACTATTAGTATATATCTACTTCTCTATTCTATCAATGAAAAGGATTCCATCCAAGTGATCTGATTCATGTTGTATTTCTCTAGCCTCCATATTTCTAAATACCTTCCTTTGTTTTTTGCCCTTTTTATCCGCATAGGATACTTTTACCTTTCTGTATCTTAATACTTTCTCCTCAACCCCGGGGACACTTAAACACCCTTCCCAATCTAAATCTTGTTTCATATCAAGAATTGTTATCTCTGGGTTAATGAAGAGTTCAAATTTTTTCCCTTTATTATCTAATATGTAGAAAACTCTGAGATTTTTTCCTACCTGAGGGGCAGATATACCTGCAGATTGAACACCAATTTGTTCTTCACTTAATTTTGCTGTCTGAAGTAATTGATCTAAGAATATTTGAAACTCTTCTGTTTTAATACCTTCTGTTTTAACGTTTTTGGAGATATCTCTAAGGATGTCTTCTTCTTTGGGATTTTCGATTGTTAGAATTTTTAATGTATTAATCATATAGGTATTATACAAGATTTCTTAAAAGTATTTAACTTTAGATGAGATTTGTTGTAAATTGGGATTAGATATTATTTTAGTAGAATTAAAATGGAAGAGAGAAAGATAAATATATTAGCAATAATACTGTCTGTTGTATCTATGACTTTAGTTGTTGGGGTAAGCTTTTT
>CAZYNJ010000019.1:0-5454 GCA_964648955.1 uncultured Candidatus Saccharibacteria bacterium
CAACTAATTCTGATATCATCTTCTGAATTAATATCTCATATATATCTGAGATTTTCCTGGATATTAAAGTCCATCAGATATATTTTTAAAGGAAAGGAGTAAATCATGGCACAAGCCAAAAAGGAAACAGTCTTAAAAAAGGCAGAGACTAAAAACAAAAGTCTTAGTATAAAGAGTCCATCATTAAAAGAGTTACTACATGCAGGTGTTCATTTTGGGCACAAGAGGAGTACTTGGAATCCTCATATGGAGAAGTATATATATGAAACGAGGAACGGAGTTCATATTATTGATTTGGTTAAAACTCAAAAGATGTTAAAGATAGCATTGAAGGCTTTAAATGAGCTTTCTAAGGAAGGAAATATTCTAATCGTTGGAACTAAGGGTCAGGCAGCAGGATTAATACAGGAAATGGCAGAAGAGAAAGGTATTTTCTATGTAAATAAAAGATGGCCAGGAGGTCTCTTTACAAACTTCAAGAATATTCATATGAGTATTCAGAAATTGATTAAAATGGAAGAGGAATTAGCAAATGGAGCCCAAAATCTTGTAAAGAAAGAAAAGCTATTAATGGAAAGAGAAGTAGGAAGATTAAACAAGATATATTCGGGTCTTAAATTTATGGATAAGCTTCCAAAGGCGGTTCTCGTTATCGACAGTAAGGTTGAAAAGAATGCAATTAGAGAAGCAGGACTTTCAGGAGTGAAAACTGTTGCATTAGTTGATACCAACTGTGATCCTGATTTAGTAGATTATCCAATTCCTGCAAATGATGATTCTATAAAAAGTATTACTCTTTTTGTAAATCTTTTCGGCCAAGCAATGGGGGGGAGTAAGAAAGCAAGTTCTGTTATTGCCTTAAGAAATACACACAAGGCAACCCTTGCAAAGTTGAAAGATACATACGAGAAAGAGATAGAAAGAAAGGCTAAGATGGAAGAAGATAGTCGATTAAGGTTAAAAGATTTAAGGGAAGGGAAAATATCAGACAGAGGAGTGGTAAGAGTAGTTAAGAAAAAACAAAATATTGAGGCTGATACTGTTGCGGCAGAAAAGGTTAAGAAGAATTCTAAAGATATTGTAGAGTTAGGCTTTTCTAGTAGAACAGAAAAAGCTCTTCTTGGAGCGGGTTTGAAGAAATTGGAAGATGTTAAGGGCAAGACAAAAACAGAATTGTTAGAGATAAAGGGAGTCGGAGCAAAAGCGGTAGAAGAGATCTTAAAAATTGTTAAATAAATTAATAGATTACAGAAATGGAAGTAGCAATGAAGGATATAAAAGTTCTTAGGGCTAAGACTTCAGCTGGAATGGCATTATGCAAAGAGGCTTTAGAGAAGTGTAAAGGGAATATGGAAAAGGCGATTGTATATATTAATGAAAGAAGTGATGTCATTAATAGAATTCACAATCTAACAGGTGCAAAAATCGGTCTTTGTAAGATTGCATATGAAGAATCTAAAAAGGATTTTGAAAAAGCAGTAAAAATGATTAAGAAGAATGGTTGGGATGAACCTATTGAGTCTGATCATTTTGAAGGGGAAGGTATAATTGAGGCCTACGTACATGGTAAAGAGCAGAGTTTAGTTGCTTTAGTAGAGATCACTTGTAAGACAGATTTTGTTTCAAGGAATGAGAAGTTTAGAGAGTTTGCTCATGAGCTTGCTTTACAGGTAGCCGCAATGAAACCCGAGTTTATCTCTAGGGATGAATTAGGAGAAGAGAAGATTAACGAACTCAAAGAGTTATTTAGAAAAGAAGCTCTAGTAGAAGAAAAACCAGAATCAATAATAGGGGGAATCGTTGAAGGGAAGTTAAAGAAATATCTTTCTGAGAAGTGTTTACTAGAACAGAAATGGTTTAAGGATGAATCTAAAACAATTAATAATCTTGTAGATGATATTGTTCAGCAGCTTGGAGAACCAATTGTTGTTAGAAGAATTTTAATCTGGGAATTTGGGAAGTAGGGTCAGACCCTCGTATCTTTTGTATTACTTTTGATCTTCTTTTTAAGAATTTATTCTTTTATCATCAACCTTTTATTGAGGTCTGGCATCAAAGGGCTGCTTGTAATAGAATTAGGTAGGATTAAATTTAGTTTTTAAGAAAGAGAATGAATATAGAAGGTTTTAAAATAGATATTGAGAAGTGTTTCCAAGCACTCCAGGAAGATCTTTCGCAGATAAGGACAGGGAGAGCAACTCCAGAGATCGTAGAAGATATAATGGTTGATGCTTATGAAACCCAAGCCCCTATTAAAAATTATGCAAATATTACAACTATGGATGCAAAAACCATCCTCATTCAGCCATGGGATAAGAATCTAGTAGACGCTATTTCTAAAGCTGTATCTAATGCTAAACTCGGGTTTTCACCAATTACAGAAGGGGACAGGGTGTTAGTTAAATTTCCTGATTTAACGGAGGAAAGAAGACAGGACTTTGTTAAGATAATGGGGGAGAGAGTCGAAGATGCAAGAGTTACAGTACGTAATGTTCGACAGAAGTATATGAAAGAGATAGATGAGGCTGAGAAATCAGGAACTTCTGAAGATGATGCTGACAGGAAAAGAGAAGAGGGAGAGAAATTAGTAAAAGAGATGAACGAGGAGATTGAAGAATTGAGAAAGAAGAAAGAAACAGACTTGATGACAATATAATTTGATTTTGTACTAGATATGATTTCCGTTCTTGTAAATATCCTTTTGTATATTGTTGTTATCGGGGTTTTGGTTTTTGTACATGAACTTGGACATTACTTGGCTGCTAAATCTGTTAAGGCGACAATTTATGAATTTTCTTTAGGTTTCGGACCAAAGGTTGTATCCAAAGAATATAGGGGGATACAATATTCCATTCGTGCAATACCATTGGGGGGATATGTAAAGATAGCAGGAGATGGGGATCCTTCTACAGAGAAAGGAAGGAAAGAAAGGGATGATCCAAATAGTTTGAAAAAGAAAAAGAAGATAGCACAAGCTTGGGTCATGTCTGCTGGTGTAATTATGAATCTTCTCTTAGCAACTGGTATATATTACATTGCTTTGTCTACAAATGATTGGTACGTATCTCTTTCTTCTGAATTTAGAGAATTTGAACCAATTGTAGGGGAGGTGCAATATGAGCAATTGAGGGAGGTTGAGTATGAAGGATTATTGGAAGGAAGTGGTGCTGAAGAAGCAAATATTCCTGAAAAGGGGATTCTTAAGAAAGTGGAAGGAGAAGAGGTAGAATATTCTTTTGATATCGGAGAGATATTGGAGAATAAAGAAGGGCAACAAGTTACTGTTGAGATATGTGAAGAGGATCAGTGTCAGGATTATGAAATAATAGTTTCCGAAGAGGGATATCTTGGTCTAATGGTATATTCCAACTATATTGTAAATATATCATATGAAAATAACAAAGTTCTTTCTGGTCCTGGTCATTTATTAAACATGCTCAAACTTACATATGGGAAGTTAACAACACTTTTCTCAGAAGCAAAACAAACAGGAGATTATACCGAGGTAGCTAATACTTTTACAGGACCGATAGGGATATATATTGTTTTAGATTACTTTAAACAGTTTGGATTTATAAGCATTCTTTCATTAATTGCTGATCTATCTATTTCTTTGGCGATAATAAATATGTTACCTCTACCTGCGTTAGATGGTGGGAGAGTTCTCATTTTAATTGTGGAATCGATATTTAAAAAGGATTTAAACGAGAAGGTAGAGGCAGTGATCATAAATGCCAGTTTTATCTTTCTAATGCTCCTAATGGTAGCTATTCTAGTGAAGGATTTTGTTACACTGGAAAGTATCAAAAATATGTTTGGGTAAATCCCTACCACATATTTTCTCAACATGATATATTGATGTATTAAATGATAGGCAGTATTTATGGCTACTCGTAGAGTTTGGTCTAAAAAAGGAAAGACAACATTGATATTTTCAATTATGATTGGAGTGTTAGTAACAAGTGGGAGTGGATATCTGTTATGGAGAGTAAATCTAGAAGAAACCTTAGGTACTGTGTTTATCAGAGCAGGAGATGAAGATGATCCTGGGGATGTGAGATATAATGACAGCAGTAGTGGTTCTACTACTAGCTTTTCTGCACATAGGGATACGTCTTCTTCTACCAACTCGTACTCTGTAACAGATATTGCAGCTGCAAAAGCCGCAACTCCTTCAAAGTCTGGCTACTATGTCGGGGTTGCGAAGAAAAATGATGGCTCTGGCGAATACGAAGTTATTCAGGTGAAGTACGGGACACCTGCTCCTGCTCCTGCTCCTGCCCCTGCTCCTGCCCCTGCCCCTGCCCCTGCAAAAACTTCCACTTCCACTCCTGCTCCTGCCTCTTCTACACCTGCGCCTGTATCTCCTACTGAGGACCCAAATGTCTGTGATGGTGGTGCTTGGATTGAATCTCCTCCGGAGACAATCACTTTAGGTACTGAGTTTACAGTTTCGGGATATGGGGAAGATAGTGATGGTATAGATCCTACAAGTGTAAGTATTGCGGTAGATGGAGAAACAGTTAGTAGTGTAGATGCATCTGTAGACGATACTGATGCAACAAAGATTAATTGGAATTATATAGTATCAGGATTAGAAGAAGGAGATCATACAGTAACTGTTACTTGGAAAGACACTGAAGGTCTAGGTGGTTCTGACTGTACTCTTACTTCGTCTTTCTCTGTAGAAGAGGTACCGACAAATCCTGATTGGGAGATTGAGAAAACAGGAGAGCCTGTTTGCATAGAAGGGGTTACAGATGATTTGGATAAAGTAGAGATAGTATATGTGATAACGGTTACGAACACAGGAGATGGAAACGGATCGATAGTAAGCATTGTAGATACTCTAGATAGTAAGGTTGAGGATTCATTTGTAATTGACGAATCCTTAAGTACAGGAGGAGAGTATATAGATGGAGTAATAACATGGAACTTCATTGGTTCGGATGCAATATTCGATCCTGGGGAATCCAAGGGGTATCAGTATAAGTTAGTAATTCCCCGAGCAAACTTCGGAGGATATGGAAATACAGTACTTGCTACACCTACGGAAGGGGATCCTTTCTCGACTTCTCTTGATATACAAGTTACGGCTAATTTAGTTCAAACAGGTCTATTTGATGAAGCAAGTAAGAAGATAGTAGTAGGATTCAGTTTCTTAGCCGTGGGTATGCTATACATGAAATTTGATTTTGTAAGATTTGCTTGGAGTGGAGTAGAAGGGGGAAAATTAAAGATAGTTAGAGGTATTAAAAAGGGTAGAAAAAAGAGAATCTTTTCTTTGCGAGAGAGATTTGAGAAGAGAGTAGTAAAAAACAAGTAGAGAAAGTTTTCTAATAGGAATATTAATGATATATTAGTGTACTAACTGAAACTTTTTGTTACATGAAAATATTGAATGATTTAGAAGAAAAGGAGAAAAAGGCACTTATAATCATAGCTATTGTTTTC
>CAZYNJ010000019.1:5554-11491 GCA_964648955.1 uncultured Candidatus Saccharibacteria bacterium
GTCAATACATGTGAAGGTGGGAATTGGGTTAGAAGACCTACAACATTTGTTGAAGATGAGACATTTACAATTTCTGGGTATGGAGAAGATACAGATGGTATTAATGCTAATAGTATCGATGTAAAGATAGATGGAACCAGTATTAGTGGACACAAGATTAGTAAACAAGAAGATGGAGATCGAACAGATTGGAGTACAACACTTTCAGATCTTAGTGTTGGCAGTCATACAATTGTTGTAAGTTGGGAAGATGGTGAGGGAAAAGGAGGAGATGATTGTACATTAACATCAACATTTACAGTTTCAGCCGTAGTAATAGAGGAAGAGGAGGAGGAAGAAGAAGAGGAAGTAATTGTTCAAACTACCAACACTGATGTCCCTCAAACAGGTCTTTTGGATGAAGCTTGGGGAAAAGTAGCATTAGGATTCGGAATATTAGGTATGGGAATGATATTAATGAAATACAATATATTTGAATTCGAATGGAATGGAGTGGAAATAAAGAGCGAAGGAGTCAAAAGAAAGCATAATGATAGATTAAAGAATGAATTTGAGAGGAAAGTAGTCAAGGATAAGTAGGGTGTGATATAATCTCACTCGTTTAAGATATTACTTACTTTGTTATGGCAGTAATTGTTCATGCAAATGAAAATATAGACAGTGCCTTGAAAAGACTTCACAGAGAAGTTATGAGAGAGAAAATCCTAGAGACATGTAGAAATAAAGCATATAGGATTAAGAAGGCTGAACTCAAAATTGAAAAAAGGAGAATCTGGGCAAAAATGAAAAGAAGAAGAAGAACTGCTAGCAGAAGAGCTAAGTAAATTGTAATTCTTTTCCATAATGTCATTAATTGATCAAGTTAGAAAGGATATGTTTAAAGCGTCTAAAGATGGACGTTCTTTTGAATCAGACATATTAAAAATGGTTATAGCTTCAGTGAAGAATGAAGAGATGAAAAAGGGAAAAGAATTGAAAGATGCTGATATAGAGAAGGTATTAAGAAAAGAGACAAAGAAAATTAAAGATTCAATTTCTCAATATGAGAAGATGGGGAGAAAAGATTTAGTAGAAGAAGAACAGAAACAGTTAGATATACTAGAAAAATATTTACCTGAACTAATGTCTGAAGAAGATATTAAGAAAGTAGTAGAAGCTAAAGCTTCGGAATTAGAGATTTCTTCTATAAAGGAAATGGGGAAGTTAATGGGTATTGTAATGAAAGAATTAAATGGAAAGGCTGATGGTGGTGTAGTTCGTCAAATTGTTCAGGACACTTTAAGCTAGATGATAGAGAGTTTTAACAACAAACTTTTTAATAAATATTCACAGTTTCCTATTGAAAAACTAATCGAAGGATTAGAAAAAGTTTTTGCTCAGGATATTGATATCAACATTGTTTTTGTCAAAGAAAGAGAGATGAAAAGGCTAAATAGGGAGTACAGAGGGGTTAGTTCTGTTACGGATGTGTTATCATTCCCTCTCGATACAAAGGGAGAAGTATATATTTGCCCTAGATATGTAAAAAGAGAGTTTAAGAAAGACAAATTCTTTGAGGAAATTCTCCGTCTCTCTATACATGGGATATTGCATTTGTTAGGATATGAGCATAAAGGAAAGTTTGAGGAGGGTAATCACGAGGAGATGTTTGATATTCAGGAAGAGAAAGTAAAAGAAGTTTTAAATTTACTAAATGGCAAGATGTATCTAATTGTTGGTTTGGGTAATCCAGGGGAAGAGTATGATGGGAATCGTCATAATGTTGGATATCTGGCTTTAGAAAGATTAGAAGAAATTCTAAAAAAGAAAGATTTTAAAACTAATGGTTGGAAGAATGAAAAAATATTTGATTCAATAACTAATGTTTTCGAAAAGAATGCAGGGGGCAATATAAAAGTTGTTCTTCTTAAACCTACTACCTTTATGAATAACTCTGGGATGGCTGTTAGAAAGGTATTGAAGAAGTACAAAGTATTAGATTTCTCTAAAGAATTAATAATCATCCATGATGATTTAGATATACCATTAGGGCAGTATAAGATACAGTTGGAGAAGTCCCCAAAGGGTCATAATGGGGTAAAGAGTATAGAAGATCATCTGGGTACTACTAATTTTTTGAGAGTGAGGATAGGGATAGAGAATAGAAATGAGAAGAAAATTCCTGGAGAGAAATATGTATTGATGAATTTTACAGAAGATGAAAAAGTAACTCTCTATCAAGCTATAGATTCAGCCTTAGACCAACTACTCTTGGATCTCAATTAGTACGGAATTTAAATCATAGCTTTCTAACACCTCTGTAAAGGAATGTCTTATCAATCTAGTATCATTAGGAAGTACAATGCCTACATTATTACTAGCTAAAGTTATTCCTAAATTCAGAATATTCATATCCTTGTCCAGTATGAAGAAGATTTTCCCTTCTGGAAGGAGACGAGGACTTGATGTATTGAGAAGGAGTAAAGAATCTTTGTTTTTAAAGTAGTTATATAGTTCTTCTACTTTTTCTACCTCTATATCATAGCTAGGATTTTCTATCCTATTCTTCACCTCTTTTCCTAGTACAGGCTCTATCGGTAATCTGTTCTCAAAATATGTCTGTGAAATAATCCTATATGAATCCATAGCCCCATACAGATAGAAGATCTTCTCTTTCAAGAGGAGATGTTTCTTCTGAGGTACTACCAATTTGTTAGATTTTACAACATTCTCTGCAGAGGATGCTAAGTGAGAAGATATTGCTTCATCAATATTATTAATATCATTATCATTTACATCATAGTCATAGATATCTTTTACTCCATCATAGTCTAGATCTTCAGAGACATCCTTTCTTGCATCATAATGTAATCCGTTATTGTATGTCTGGGTATAAATACCAATTGAAAAGATTAAATATATAGTTGCTAAACCTAAAGAGATATATGCAATTGGATCGTCCCATTTTTGTTTCTTTAAGAATTTTCTAGAAAATACAACGAAGAATAGTGTGAGAAAGAAGAATTCCATTGCGAAGTAAAAAGAAAGGAAATATCCAGTAAAGTAGCTAGGGGAAAAGAGAGTTTGTAATACAGTAAAATCATTTGTAGAGAAAGGATATAGTACCATTATCCCACCAACTAAAAGATCTGCAAAAAGATGAGAGATTGGACCGATTAAGAAAGTTAGAGAAAATATTTTAAAGAAATCTGGATTTAGGAATGCTTGGGTTTTTTTGTTTAAGTGTTTATAAAACAACTTATAAGATAGTAGTAAGAGTAGATATATTCCAATCCAAAGAACAAAAGTATGTGTAATTAAAGCATGGTGTGTGAAAGATGGTCTTTTAAAAGCGAGAAGGAAGAGGTAATCAAAATCAGGCAATATTCCACAGAAAAGACTCCAACAAGCAATAAATATCTCCTGACTAAATTTTAACTTTTTAATCCTCTTTCCTTGGATTACTTCATTTGTTAAGTAAGAGATAGGGGCATGGGCAATAAACATATGATTAAAATCTTTAATTTATCTTCTTCATTATACATATCTTTCTTTAAATGATAAAATCTTCTCTTGTATGCTCAACTACAGCATATCTGATAAAAATTTGACAGAATATATAGCCGGTAAATTAGGAATCCCGGCACTTTTTGATGGAATAAGGATGGGGGGATATCCAGAAGAGATAGAGGAATTCATTGCTGAAATATTAGGGGAGAAGGAAGGATCGGAAGTAATAATTTCAGATACAGATGTAGCAGATATTCAGGGCTTTTCAATATCAAAAGGGGATAGATTTTCATTGGAGGATTTTCTTAATCTTGGATATCAACGAGTAGAAAGAGTATGGGAAGAGGGTGAGATTTCTGTGTTAGGAGATGTTGCAATATTTTGGTCTTTTAGTATGCAAAGTGTCATTAGAATAAGTCTAGAAGATAATATTGTAGAGAGGATAGATATAGTAGATGCAAGTACAAGAGCGAAGAAAAAGAGTGTAAAACAGATAGACCTTTTTAACAAGAGAAGTAGTATTGTGGTAGGGAGGGAAGGAAGGGGGAAGAGAATTATATTAAAGAGGATCAGGGATTCTCTTGAGAAGAAAGATTTAGATTTACAAATATCCTTCATTCCTGGTGTTGATATATTCTCTAACCCTAAATCAACAGAGCAAGTAATTGCTAATTACAAAAAAAGAGGTTTTGAGATTTTGTATTTAACTCCAAGTATAGAACGGTTTGAAAGAGAGAGGTCTCTTTTAAAGAAACAGATAGATACAATCTTTAAAGGAAAGGGATCTGTAGAGAGTTCACTTGGAAAGGGTTTTGTATTAAATAACGAGAAGATAGTGGTACTTACGAATTTTGAGGTATTAGGAGAGGTAGATCTTTCAATCTATGATAAAAAAGGAAGGGATTTAGATAGGGGATCTATAGCAATATTGAAAAAGATATTACCTGGTGATTATGTAGTACATATTGATCATGGTATTGGAGTATTCAAGGGCATCATTTCTAAAAATCAGGGAGAGTATTTAGAGATTAAATATGCGAAGGAGGATAAGCTGTTTGTTCCTCTTAAGACCGTAGGGAAGGTTAGTAAATATATTGGTGCAGGGAAACGAAGACCTGTTCTTACTGGTCTTGATAGTGGGGTATGGAAAAGAATTTCAAAAAGAGCAAAAGAAAGAGCAGAGGATATTGCAAAGGAGTTAATACAGCTATATGCCATGAGAGAGATTTCTATCATCGATCCAATATTAAATTCTGGAGATGAATTAAATGATTTCTATAAGTTTGTAGAAAGTTTTGAATTTAATGATACAGACGATCAAATATTAATAACTAGACAGCTTTTAGATGATCTACAATCTACAAATCCTATGGATAGGTTGTTGGTAGGTGATGTAGGGTTTGGGAAGACAGAATTAGCGCTTAGGGCAATATTTGCAACTGTTAATGCAGGGTATCAAGTTGCAGTATTAGCTCCTACCACTATCTTAGTACAACAGCATTTAGAGGTGTTCAAGAGGAGATTCAAAGGTTATCCCTTTGAGATTAGATCTCTTTCAAGATTTTCTACAGCAATGGAGAAAGAAGAAACAATTACTCTCCTAAAGGAGGGGAAGGTGGATATTGTAATAGGTACACATAGTTTAATATCAGGAAGGGTCAAGTTTAAGAATTTGGGGTTGTTAGTAATTGATGAAGAACAAAAATTTGGAGTTAAACAAAAAGAGAAATTAAAAGAGGCAAGGGTTAGTACAAATATTCTTTCTTTAACAGCGACACCTATTCCTAGGACATTAAATATGGCACTCTCAGGAGTTAGAGATATTAGTGTGTTAGCAACACCACCAGAGGGGAGGAGAGAGGTGGTTAATAGGGTGGAGAAGTTCTCTTGGGATATGGTTTTTAAAGCTATAGAACAAGAGTTAAAAAGAAAGGGACAGGTATATTTTTTGCATAATAGGGTGGAGAATATTGAGGGTATATATGATAGATTGAGGAGACTTTTCCCTCAATCAAGGATAGCTATTGCTCATGGTCAAATGGGTGTTCAAAGATTGTCTAACACTATGGCAGATTTTATCAAAGGAGATATTGATATTCTACTTTGTACAACAATTATTGAAAATGGTTTAGATATTCAATCAGCTAATACCTTAATTATTGATGATTGTACATCTTTAGGTCTTGCACAGATGTATCAGATTAGGGGGAGGATAGGGAGGGAGAGGAGGCAGGCATATGCATGGTTTTTCTACGATTTATTAAAGGGAGATCTTGCTTTAAGGCTTAGTGCAATTAAAGAATCTCAGGCTTTAGGTTCTGGATTTATACTTTCAAACAGAGATTTAGAAATAAGGGGGGCAGGGGATATTTTAGGAAAAGAACAATCAGGGGCTATTAATTCTGTAGGGTATGGACTCTATACGAGGATGTTGAAAGAGGCGGTGGA
>CAZYNJ010000020.1:0-8331 GCA_964648955.1 uncultured Candidatus Saccharibacteria bacterium
CAAAAGAAGAAAGTACAGAAGAGTGGAGGATTTGAGAAAAGGATATATTTAGAATCTGTTGGAATAAAAGAAGATAGTAAATGGTTTAAATATTTTCAGAAGAATCCAGATAAATACCCTCCAATAGAGAAACCAGGATAGAAACTACTCCTTTGGACCCTGTTTCCTCTTTCCTAGTACATATATGACGACAACTAACACAGTCAATATAAACATACCATTGTTAAATGTCCCAGTAATATTACTAATCTTTTCCCAATTAAGACCAATCTTTGCTCCTAAATATGCAAAACCATATGCATAGAAAAATGTACCTGCAAATACTATTAATGAAAAGAGAATAATATTGTATCTGACATAGCCAGCAACCAATGCACTAACTACTCTAACCCAAGGAATAAATCTACTGATAAAGAGATACCCAGTCCCCCCCCTCTTTATTGATCTGTGCCCATCGTTGTAGGAATCTTCCGAAACATTTAGAAATTTACCCTTCCCATTAAGAAAATGAAGAAGGTCTTTCTTACTGAAGAAAAGACCAATTAGATATGTAGGAATAGCTCCAACCATTTCTCCCAGGGAAGCAACAAGGGCGATATGAAAAAGTTCTTTGGGAAGGGAAGCTCCAACCATAGCTATTACAATCTCTGCTGGGAAAAGACCTAAGCAAGAAAGAAACACTCCCCAGTATTCCAATGTTCCAAACCAAATTGTAATTGCATTTATCCAACTAGAAATCACGATGACCTAATGATATCAAATGTAAATACTAAAACATATATAATAGTACATACTTAATATATCAGAAAAAATTTTCAAAAGGGAAGCGAATAGGATAATATTTACAATATGAACAATAATATAGAGAAGGAATTACTCAAAGAAAGAAAGATTGTACATAAGAGAAGAAAAATTCTTAGGATCAAACCAGTCATATGGATATGTAGATATTGGTATCTAGCAGTTATAATAGTTGCGTTGGCGGTATCAATACTCCTAGGAATCTATAATATAGATGATATTAATTTTGTTAGTACAGAGGGCGAAAATGTAAAAGAAAGAGAAATAAGAGAACTAGTAGATGGGTATATGGATGAAAATTTCTTTACAGTAAACCCAGAAGAAGTAGAGAAAGACATATTAGGGAATTCATATGTAAAGAATGTAGAGGTAGAAAAAATATTCCCCAATAGATTAAAGATCAAGGTAGAAGAATATTTACCTTTTATAATTTTTCAAGGGGAGGGTAGTAAATGTAAAATATTTTCTCAAGAAGGAATATTATTGGAAGCAAGTGAGGAAACAGATTGTAAATTATATGCCCAAGAGGAAGAATTGATATATCTTATAGGAGAAACCACATTGGTAGTAGAAGATAATGGAAGAGAAGATCTCTATTTATCAGATAGTATTGTAGATATCTCTAAGGTATTGGAGCAATTTAGTATTAAAATTATTTCAATAGATATGAAAAGTGATATTTTGAATATTTCGACTAACTTTGGATTGATAATAATGGATACTAATCAGGATAGGGATATAGAATTAGCAAGACTATTCTTAGTATTAGAAGAATTAAAAGGTCAAGAGATAGAAGTGAGTTCGATAGATGTTCGATTTAAGAGACCTATTATACAGATTGACAAATAGAGAAATGTTTGTGAGAATCAATAGAGCTTGATAAATTATGTCTTTTTTAATATATTATTGATTAAGATATAAACGTTTAAATTAAAAATTAAATTTCTGCCTCTCAATAAAAATGTCTAGAAAGATAATAACAGCAATAGATGTTGGATCCTCGAAAATTACTACCGTAATCTCGGCAGTAGAAGATGAACAACAACCCACAGTGATAGGAGTCTGTTCCCATCCTAGTAAAGGAATAAAGAAAGGAGTTGTCGTTAATATTGACGATGCTATGAATTCAATATCTGAGAGTGTTACTGCTGCAGAAAGAATGGCAGGAGTTACTGTCTCGGATGTATATGTATCAATTAATGGTGAACAAGTAACAAGCTTGAATAATAGGGGAGTTGTTGCTGTATCTAATTCTGAGATTGCAATTGGTGATACCTATAGAGCCATAGAGAATGCTAAGACATTATCTCTACCCGAGAATCTTAATCCAATACATATAATCCCAAGGGAATTCATTGTAGATAATCAAGGAGGTATCAAATACCCAATTGGTATGACTGGAGGTAGACTAGAGGTTGAAACCCATATTATTACTGCCCCAAATTCATATTGGCAGAATCTTAAAAAGTGTTTGGAGACATTAGGTTTTAATGTATATGATGTTGTGTTTACTGGTTGGGCTTCCTCTTTAGCTGTGCTTACAGATACAGAGAAAGAATTGGGAGTAACTATGTTAGATATAGGTGCTGGTACAACCAGTATTTCAATTTTTCAAGAAGGATCAATCATCTACAGCGGAAGTATCCCTATAGGTGGTTTTAATGTTACAAGTGATTTAGCAATTGGTCTTCAAGTCTCCCTAGATGACGCAGAGAAGATAAAATTGAAACTAGGGGATATAATGGATAACAAAGCTATATCGAAGCTTTCTAAGTCTTTAGAAAGTATGCCTGCTTTATTAAGAAAAGAAGAGGAAGAAAAGCCAAAGAAAACGAAAAAAACTGATGAGATAGATCTCTCGCCTTTGGATATTTCTACAGATAAGAAGGTTTCTAAGGGAATGCTTTCTAAAATTATCGAGGCAAGATGTGAAGAGATATTTGAAATGGCAAAAGAGAATGTTGAGAAGGCAGGATATGAAATATCCATGCCTGCAGGTGTTGTTATCACTGGTGGTACTGGTCTTTTGAGAAATATTACTAAGGTTGCACAAGATGTGTTTGGGGTTGCTTCTAGAGTTGGTTATCCTTCTGGTTTAACAGGAATGACAGAGGAGATCTCTGATCCATCCTTCGCTTGTGTGCAAGGTTTGATAAAACATGCATTAGATGATGATGTAGAGATAAATGCTGGTATAGGGGGAAAGTCAGATATGAAAGGAATTTTTGAAAAGATTGGTACATGGTTTAAGTCCTTAATGCCTTAAGATATTCTGCCCGAATAATTTATAACAGTTAATTTACAATGCCAATAGTAACAACAACAATAGACCCAGTCGCAAAAATAAAAGTTGTCGGGGTAGGTGGAGGTGGGTGTAATGCAGTAAATACAATGATTAGAGATTTTGATATACAGGGAGTAGATTTCCTTGCTTTCAATACAGATGCTCAATCATTGAAAATGTCCTTATCTCCTGAAACTTTACAATTAGGTGAAGAACTAACACAAGGTCTTGGTGTGGGGGGAAATCATGAGCTAGGTGCGCAATCTGCAGAGGAAAGCTTAGATGCAATTCAAGAAGCTTTAGAGGGTGCTAATATGGTATTTATTACAGCAGGAATGGGTGGTGGTACTGGTACCGGTGCAGCTCCAATTATTGCAGGTGTGGCAAAGAATATGGGGGCTTTGACAGTTGCCGTTATTACAAAGCCTTTTGATTTTGAAGGACAAAGAAGAAAAGAAGTTGCAGAAGAAGGATTAGCAGTATTAAAGGACAAAGTTGATACACTAATAGTTGTTCCTAATCAGAGATTAATAGAAATATTAGATGAAGATATATCTTTTCTCGAGGCAATGAAGATGGTTGATTCTGTATTAGCTGAAGGAGTAAATAGTATTGCTACATTAATTAGTCAGACTGGATTCATTAATGCTGACTTTAATGATGCAAAATCAGTAATGCAAAATGCAGGTACAGCTCTAATGGGAATTGGAAGGGCAACAGGAGAGAATCGTGCAGAAAGGGCGGCCAGAGAAGCTACAAGTAGTCCTCTGCTAGACCTCTCAATCGAGGGTGCTACTGGAGTACTCTACAATATTATTGGTGGTTCTGATTTAACCATGCAGGAAGTAAATAAGGTATCACAATTAATAGGTGATGCTGTAGATCCTTCTGCAAATATTAAGTTTGGAGCTACTATCGATGAGAATATGAGTGAAGAGATCATTATAACTATTGTTGCTACAGGGTTTGATTCATCTAAACAGGTATACTCAAAGAAATTTAAAGGGGATACAGAAAAAGTAAACTCTTTGATTGAGAAGGAAGTAGAAGAAGTTCTTCCAGAGGATGCATCTGAAGTGACGGAAAAAGTTGAAATTACAGCAGAAGATCTTCTAGATTCAATAGATAAGAAAGAAGAAGATTTGATGACAGAAGAAAAGCTTGAGAAGATTGATGATCTGCCATCTGTAACGAATGGGGAAGATCCACTGGATATCCCTGCCTTTATGCGAAGAAAGAAAGGAAAGTAGTATACTCTATGTATGTCTATACTTAAAAAGAAAGATAGAAAAATCTCTCTCGACTGGAAACTCTTAGTCTCATCTATTTTAATATCTATTATTGGTATATTGACTCTCCTTTCCACAGAGCTATCCATAGATGGAGAAATTATTGATAGAACTATTATAGAGAAACAAATAATTTTTGTCTTAGTCGGTCTAGCTATATACTTACTTCTCTCTAAACTCGATCTTTCATATCTCAAATATTGGCAAATAGTTTTACCAATATATATCCTTACAGTCCTACTTCTCGTCATTACATATTTTTTTGGACCTTTGATTAACAATGTAAGAAGATGGATTATAGTAGGAGGTATCCAAGTACAGCCTGCGGAAATAGCAAAGGTAACTATAATTTTGACAACAGCTGTGATATTTTCTATGAAGGAAAAACATAACGAATGGATATTACTATTAGTAAGTTTACTCTTTACAGTCCCCATCTTCATATTGATATATCTCCAACCAAGTGGGAGTATGTCTTTCTTAGTTTTAATACTTTGGTTCATTGTTGCTTTTACCGGTCTTGGAAATCAACTAAGAAATTCTATATTGCTTTTGATTCTAGGATTAGTCTCTATAGGAATATTCCTCTTTTCAATAACAGCTTCTACTTCTTGGTTGTTTCTTTGTGGTGTAGGAATATTTCTCTCTGTCCTCTCCTTCTATACTAGGGATGCTTGGAAATCTTTTGTAGTAATTACAATGATAATCGGTTTTCTTCTCGGTATTGGACTTAACTATCTTTGGAGTAATGTTTTACACGACTATCAGAAGGGTAGGGTAGAGGCATTTATTTCTCCAGAGGAAACAGAAGAAGATATTGGGTTTAATGTTGCACAATCGAGAATAGCGATAGGTTCTGGACAAATATTTGGAAAAGGATTTGGTAATGGAACTCAAAGTAAAAGAAATTTTCTTCCTGAACATCAAACAGATTTCATATTTGCTTCATTTGCAGAAGAATTCGGATTGATAGGTTCTGTTGTCTTGTTAGGGATATATGGATTTCTAATAGTGAATATATTCCTGATATCAATGAAATACTTTAATAACATATTCTTCTCTATGTTAGCTGTAGGAATAGGTTTTAAAATTCTCCTAGAACTTTTCATTAATGTAGGGACAAATACGGGGACTATACCTGCTACGGGAATACCTCTCCCCTTAATGAGTGCAGGAGGAAGTATTACGATAATGACTTTTATTTGTTTAGGATTAATTCAAGCCATGCAGAATTCTTCAAAAGGAAGGATAAATAACGGTTCTTTTATTGACTTTTCTTAAATATTAACTTAAAATCTCTCTCGTTATGGCACAAAAAACGAAAAAGGAAATAACAACTAAAAAAGCAACTCCAGTTAAAGAAAAGGCTGTTAAGAAAACTATCACTAAAAAGAAAACGGTTGCTAAGAAACCTACAGCAAAGAAATTGAATACCGATTTTGCAGTGATAGCTATCTCAGGAACTCAACTAAAGCTTAGAGAAGGTGATAGGTATGATATTGAAAAGATAGAGGGGGAGAAAGGAGATAAGGTTGAGGTTAAAGAAGTTCTAATGCTCTCTACTAATGATAAGATAACTGTTGGTAAACCATATCTAAAAGATGCAAAGGTCGTTTTAGAAATTGATTCTCAGTTTAAAGGAAAGAAGATAGAGGGCTTTAAATATAAAGCTAAATCTAGATATAGAAAGAAATACGGATATCGTCCTCAATTAACTAGAATTACAGTTAAAAAGATTGGATAATGAGTTATCTCTTTACTGCTGGTAGTTTCCCAAATCTCTCATATGCTGAATTAAGATCGATCTTAGAGACCTTTGAGTTTTCTCCTGATGGAGTAAGAAGATTTACAAAGAGTAGTTTCTTGGTACAGTCTAAAGGATTAACTGATGATATTGTACTAAGAATATTTCAAAGATTAGGTGGGTTTACAAGAGTAGGAAAGGTAATTGATGATTTAGATTCTTTTTTAACAGAATTTAGTGATTCCACAAAGATTGTATTTGGTATTAGTGTAATATCTGAATCACCTGAAAGGGAGGATAGAATTCTTGTAGAAAAACTTTCTAAACAGATTAAGAAATATTTTATTAATGAAAAAATACCTTGTAGATTTATTTTTCCTAAAAAGTTTGAACTTAATGCAGCACAAATATTAAAAAATCATATATTAGAAAAAGGTTTTGAATTGGTAATTACTAATAACAGGAAAGAGAAAATATATTCTAGGACATTAGATGTACAAGATGTAGATGGGTTTACTGAAAGGGATATGGGTAGACCATATGTAGATGTAGATATGGGAACATTACCCCCTAAGTTAGCAAGAATGATGGTAAACTTTTCTCAAGTAGAGAGTGGGGGAATAGTGTGGGATCCTTTTTGTGGATCAGGGACAATCCTTTTAGAAGCTTTAATGGCAGGAATAAATGTTTTAGCTTCGGATATTGATCCAAAAGCAATTGAAGATACAGAGGGAAACATCGAATGGCTTTCTAAAGAAGGATATTCACAGGATGTTAGATATGATATTTTTCAATTAGATATTCTTCATCCTAATGGAAAAATTATCAATGAGATTAAAAACACAGGAATAGATGCTGTAGTGTGCGAACCATATATGGGACCTCCACAAAGGAGGAGTATTAGTGAGGACGAAGCTAGTAAACTTTTAAATAATGTTAAAGAATTATATGACGGGTTATTTGAAGCTCTAAAGAAGATAGCTCATAAAGGTTTTAGAATTGTAATGGTTATTCCTTCATACAAAACAAAAGTTGGATGGAAGACATTGCCTTTGAATGATATTGTTAATAAAAGATGGGAGTTAGAGAACAGAAAACATGGTAGGGACTTGAAATGGGAGAGAAATAATAGTATCATCGTCCGGAACATTTTTATACTTACTAAGAAGTAAGTTTTTAAGTTTTGATTTTTTAAATATGTCACATATTGTAGCTGCAGGAAGTGTTACAATCTCTGGAAATGTTGCTGGAAAGCGATTAGGAGTAAAGAAATTTGCAGGAGAAAAGGTAAAAGATGGGAACATAATCCTGAAACAGAGGGGATCAGTTTTTCACCCCGGTAAAAATACACTGATGTCAAAAGACTATTCAATCCATGCATTAAAGGAAGGTGTTGTTGCTTTTAGAAGAATGACAGGATACAAGAGAGGTAGATACTATGTTGATGTGATAGAATAATTCGATGTCTAAGCCCAGATTTATACAGATTGAGAGTAAGAATGCTCTTCTTGAGCTTTTAAAAGATGGTAGAGATTTTGAACGTATATATGTTTGTAGTAGTGCTTTTAAGGATGTGAAGACTAAGGAAATTATAGAGATTGCAGGTAAAAAGAGAATTCCCATGTTTAAAGTTTCTAGAAGAGAGATAACGCGAAGATTAAGGTCTTCTAAATCAGAGAATATTGTTGGAATGATGTATTCTCAGAATGATTGGAAGCTTCCCGATCTTTTAGACAAACTGTATTCAGAAAAGAAACAACCATTCTTTCTTTTAATGGATGATATTAAATATACTCAGAATATTGCAGCTATAATGAGAACAGCCTTTGCAGGGGGTGTAAATGGTATTATCATTTCTCCTCAAAAGAAAAATATCATTACAAATGAAACTATTCGTATATCTATGGGTGCTGCAGAGAGGGTACCTCTGGTAGAGACAAGTCTTTTTAGTGCAATTAAGGAATTAAAAAAGAATGATATTAAGATTGTTGGTATTACAATGGGAGAGAGAACACATTACGAGTCTGATCTTAAAGGACCAATAGCTCTGGTACTTGGTGCAGAAGACTATGGAATCTCTAGCGGTGTATTAGAAAGATGTGATGAAACAATGTCTATTCCTATGAGGGAGGGTATTGGATCATTGAATGTAAGTGCTAGTGCAGCTATCCTCATTTATGAAAAGCTTAGACAAGAGATTAGTAGGAAGTAAT
>CAZYNJ010000020.1:8431-11276 GCA_964648955.1 uncultured Candidatus Saccharibacteria bacterium
GATATCTTTTTCAATATATCTCTTAATTCTGTTTTACTAGAAAATCTAATAGTAATTTTTCCACCTCTAGACATAGGTACAATCCTAGCAGGTACTCCTAATTTCTTACTAATTCTATTAGCAAGATCCTCTGTCTCTTGATCAAGTCTTTTGAGCTTATTTCTTGTAGTACCTCTTCCATAGTTAATCTTTCTAACCATAGCTTCTGTTTCTCTAACACTCAGTTCTCTTCTGATAACTATATCCATGGCTGCAACAATAGAATCCTTATCTGCTAGACCAAGCAATGCTCTTGCATGACCTTCTGTAATCTTTGTATTAAGCACAGCCTCTTTCACTTCCTCTGGCAATCCTAAAATACGGATCTTGTTTGTAACAGCTACTCTACTAAGACCAACCTTTTTAGCAATTTCTGTTTGTTTCAATCCAAACTCCTCTTGTAATTGTTTAAAAGCTAAAGCTTCCTCTACTGCATTAAGATCTTCTCTTTGGATATTCTCTATCAGAGCTAGTTCTAACATCTCTTGAGGAGATGAATCTTTCATAACAACAGGAACTGTTTTTAAACCAGCAAGTTGAGAAGCCCGGAATCTTCTTTCACCAGCAATTAAGAAATATTTATCTGACTTTTCATCCTTGGTAATTATCAATGGTTGTATTACACCATGTTCTCTAATGGAATCTGCCAAATCTATCAAATCTTCTGGTTTTATATGCATCCTTGGTTGGTAGGGGTTAGGCTCTATTTTTAATATACTAAACTTCTCATCATATGCTCCACTTTCATTACTAATTTCTTGAGAGTTAATTAATGCTGCTAATCCTTTTCCTAATCGAGCTTCTTCTTTCATTATTAGATGGTATTAAATTTAATTAAATTTCTTAATAAATTCTTTTGCAAGTTTGGCATATGCTTTAGCTCCGGTAGATTTAGAATCATATTGAAATATTGTTTTACCATGAGAAGGGGCTTCTGAGAGTCTTACATTTCTAGGAACTATTGTTTCAAATGCAATATCTTTAAAGAATTTTCTTACATCTTCTACTACACTTGTAGAAAGCTTTGTACGACTATCAAACATAGTTAAAATTATCCCTCCTATGGTTAATTGAGGGTTGATAGCTTTTATCAATTTCGTTGTTTCTAGGAGCTGTCCAAGGCCTTCTAATGCAAAATATTCACATTGTATTGGTATCAGTAACTTATCTGCTGAACTTAATGCATTGATAGTAAGTAGACCTAAAGAAGGGGGACAATCTATAATTATATAATCAAAATCTTTTACATTCTCTAGTGCCTTTCTAAGAAGAGTCTCTCTTGCTAACATGTTGACCATTTCTATCTCTGCTCCTGCTAAAGAAAGATGAGAGGGGACAAGAAAGAGATTCTTAGTAGATGTAGTTACATATACAGAGGAGATTGTTTCTTTTCCAATAAGGACATCATAGATATTTTTGTATGGAGCCTTAGCATTGGAATCCCAACTCTCTTTATCAAACTGTTTGGTGAAACCAATTCCAGAGGAAAGATTTGATTGTGGATCTAAATCTAGTAAAAGAGTCTTTTTATCCTGTTGTGCTAGTGCTGCACCAAGGTTGATGGCAGTAGTAGTTTTACCAACTCCACCTTTCTGATTAGCAATTACGAATATTTTCATGTTCCTAATTTACCATGTTTCACAAGTGAAAGAAAGAGAACTAATATTGCTCGTGTAAAACTATTCTTAGATTACTAAAAGGGAAGTAGACTAACCAAGCCTTTGCCTTTATTCTATCCACTACAATTGGACCAAATGTTCTAGAGTCAGAGCTATGTGGTCTGTTATCTCCACATACAAAGTATTCATTCTCTTCCAGTGTAATTGTTTCACCTTCGTGTAGAGAGTCGCTACCATTGGTATAAACAGCATCATTCAGATAGGCGCTCTCATCTAATATCTCTCCATTGATATATATTCTTCCGTCCTGTAGACCTACTTTTTCACCAGGTAATCCAATTACTCTTTTGATAAAGTCTTGTGTTTCAGAATATTTAAAAATAATTACATCACCTCTTCTAGGTTCAGAGAATTGGTAGAGTACTTTATTTGCCATTAGATATTCTCCATCCTCGTAGCTTGGATCCATAGATCTCCCAACCACTTCATGTGGAGTCATTATGAAAAGGTACAAAACAACAGAAATTACCAATGCAACAACGACTGTTTCTATAAAGGAGTATATGAATTTACCAATTGATGCAAATACAGAGGATGCTTTCTCAATATTATTTTTTTCCCTGGTAATTCGATCCTCGAACATATATGGAGGCAGATTAAGTTATTAATACATTTGAAATGATATCACATATACAGAATATATGGAGATATCTATATGGTACCGCTACTGGGAATCGAACCCAGGTTTACAGGATGAAAACCTGTTGTCCTAGACCACTAGACGATAGCGGCGAAACATATAACAAGAGGATTTTACTAGAAAATCGTCTATTTGTTAAGATACTGTTGTTCTTCTTGCAAAGTCAACCTTCTATATGTGTTTAATTCTCTATCAAATATAAACCTTCTTTTACATTTACATTCTACAATGTATTTGGTTTTAGATATATCTCCTATCCTTTTTGCTTTACTTAATGGAAATGTACAACCAACACAGAGATGTTTCTCTAAGAGTGTTTTTTGGAAAGGGCGTATTAATACTTTTAACATGTTATTAGTTCTAATATTATTGGTGCCGAAGACAGGAATCGAACCTGCACAGGATATAATCCTACATGCTCCTAAGGCATGCGCGTCTGCCAGTTCCGCCACTTCGGCAAAGGAACTTTCATATTTTACCTTAAGAT
>CAZYNJ010000021.1:0-3118 GCA_964648955.1 uncultured Candidatus Saccharibacteria bacterium
GATAACCATCCACCTAAAATAGCAACAGCTACATAACCAATATTCCCTACAAAAACAATAATTGGATGAAGTAATCCAGAAAGGAATTGAGATTTCCAACCACTCTTGTAAAGTTTTACATTATCTTTCTTAAATATATTCTTTACATTCTCTTCCTTATTAAAAGCTTTAACTAAAATATGACCAGTATATGTCTCCTCTATATGACCATTTAAAGAACCTAAAACCTTTTGTTGCTTTTTGAAGAACTTCTGAGATTTTTTAACAACTAAAAATACTATAGCCGAACTCAGAGGGAGAACTAACATAGAAACTAAAGCTAGTCTCCAACTAATACTAAACATCATTATCAAAATACCAATGACTAATGTAATGGAGGTGATAATCTGACTTAGACTCTGATTCAAACTCTGACTAATCATATCTACATCATTTGTAATCCTACTCATAACATCACCAATTGATTTATTGTCAAAATATTTAAGAGGTAATTTATGAATCTTTTCAGAAATATCCTTCCTTAACTTATAGGTAATCTTTTGACTAACTCCAGATATTATCCACCCTTGGATATAGTTAAAGAGAAGACTAAGAAGGTATAACCCTATTAACATTAATATTGTTTTCCCAATATCCTCAAAATCAATACTTGGTCTTACTGAAAGATCTAACTCTTTAAGAACATCTATCATATTTTCTGGAATATCCTCTTTTTTAGAATCAGGTATCTGTGCTAAAAAGAATTCACCTGTTGTACCCTCTGGTAATACAGTACCCTCAGGTATCTCTTTATATATCTCCTCATATGCTTTTATCTTTATGTAATCATCAACAATATCATTTGTTACATTCCCTAATATTTTAGGACTTATTATTGTAAATACTGTACTTGCAATAGCGAAGATCATTACAAAAATAATAGAGTTCCAGTATGGCTTAATATATGCTATTAAAGATTTCATAGAACCTTTAAAATCCTTAGGTTTATCAACAACCCCACCCATCATTGCACCTGGGCCTTTTCTACTAACCGTATTTTTATTTTTCATTCCTTTTTCCATTAAGATTTCTCCCTTTTAATCTTTAATTCTTCTTCAGATAACTGAGAAAGTGCTATCTCTTTATATACACTACAATTCTTTAAAAGCTCTTCATGTGTACCTTCTCCTACAATCTTCCCTTCATCTAAAACAATTATCTTATCTGCATTCATTATTGTTCCTATCTTTTGAGCAACTATTAATACTGTAGCTTCTTTTGTTTTCTCAGAAAGTGCTTTTCTTAATTTCTGATCTGTCTTCATATCTAAAGCAGAGAAACTATCATCAAAGATATATATATCTGGTTCTTTAATTAAAGCTCTTGCAATTGAAAGCCTTTGTTTTTGTCCACCAGATACATTTGTACCACCTTGTGTAATTGGATTATCAAATTTCTTTTCATATTCAGATATAAAGTCATATGCTTGAGCAGTCTTTGTAGAAGATATTAAATCTTCATCTGTTGCATTCTCTTTTCCATATAAAAGATTGGATCTAATAGTTCCGGAGAAGAGAGATCCTTTCTGAGGTACATATCCAATTCTATCTCTAAGATCTTTCTGTTTTACTTCTTTAATATCTATACCATCTAAAAGTATTACTCCAGAAGAAACATCATAAAACCTTGGTAAAAGATTTATTAGAGTAGATTTACCACTACCTGTACTTCCAATGAATGCTGTTGTCTCTCCTGAATTAGCTTTAAAAGAAATATTTTTAATTACTGCTTCCTCACTATTATCATATGAAAATGAAACATTCCTATACTCAATATTCCCTTCTCCTTCTTTCTTAAACTTCTTTGGTTTTTTAGAATCTTTTATTACATTCTTAATACTTAATATCTCTCCTATTCTCTTTAAAGAAACAACTGATCTGGTAAGGAAAATGATAATCATGGTTAACCTTAAAAAGGACATTACCACCTGCATAGCATATTGCATAAATGCAAACATATCCCCTATTCCTAATTTACTCTCATTAAGAAGATGACCTCCAAACCAAACAATTCCAATGGAGAGGAGATTCATAATTAAGAATAGGATTGGTTGTAAAGAAACCATCATTTTATTAATAAAGAGATTTAGTTTTACTAAATCTTTATTCACTACATCAAATTTCTCCTGTTCATATTCCTGTGTATTAAATGCCCTTATTACTCTCAATCCTGTTAGATTCTCTCTTGATACCCTATTCAACCTATCTACTAATTTCTGAAGTTTACTAAACTTTGGTACAGCAAATATGAATACTACAACTATTATTAGAAATATTGTTAATACAGCTACTACTATCATCCATGACATATCTGGAGCATTTTCATATGCATTTATAATTGCACCTACACCCATAATCGGTGCAGATATAACCATACGAAGAAACATAAAGATTACTGTTTGTACTTGTTGAATATCGTTTGTAGATCTTGTTAGTAAAGATGCAGTAGAAAATTTATTAATTTCCTTTGTTGAAAGACTTAATATTTTTGAATATATACCTTCTCTTACATCTCTAGCCACACCTGTTGATACACGAGCAGCAATATAACTAACAATTATAGCTGCTACTGCACCTATAAGAGCCACACCTAACATTTCCAATCCAACACTTAGTATTGCATCAGTATCTTGAAGTATTACTCCTTTATTAATTATTTCAGATAGATATCCTGGTAATGCCAAGTCTGTTTGGACTTGGATAACAATGAATACTATAGCTATTAGTATCAGTAGAATATATGGTTTTAAGTATTTTAATAGATTTTTCATAATAAAAATTTCTATATATAATATCATATTTACAATATTTCCTTGCTATTTTCTCTCTAAAAACATATATTGAATATTGGTATTAATATTTTTAAGAATTAAAAACATGAGAAGATTTATAAGAGACCAGCATTCTGGTAGAAAAAGTGATGATAGCAGATCAGATAAACCACAGATGCATGATGCTGTATGTGATGAGTGTGGAAGAGATTGTAAAGTTCCTTTCAGACCATCTGGGGATAAACCAATATATTGTAGTTCCTGTTTTGAAAAACAAGGAGGAGGAAGAAGTTCAGATAGAGGTGGAAG
>CAZYNJ010000021.1:3218-11164 GCA_964648955.1 uncultured Candidatus Saccharibacteria bacterium
CAGATAGAGGTGGAAGTAGAAATACAGAAATGTTTTCTGCAGTATGTGATGATTGTGGAAAAGATTGTAAAGTTCCTTTCAGACCTAGTTCTAACAAACCAATCTATTGCAGTGAATGTTTTGAAAAAAGAGGTGGTAACGAAAGAAGTGGAGGAAGTAATAGAAGTGGAGGAAATAGTATGCAGAACGGACAATTAAAAGCTATAAATGAAAAACTAGATCGATTACTTAGTCTTTTAGAAGAGAAAGGGGTTGAAACTGTAGAAGAGGTTATAGACACTCCTATGATTGATGATATAGAAGAGATAGAAGAAATAAAGAATGGAATGGAAGAGAAAACTGTTGAAGAAGTAGTAAAAAAAGTAAAGAAAGTAAAGAAAAAAAAGAGAGCTAAGAAGGCAAAAAAGAAGGTAGTTAAAGAAGAGATCACTGAGGAAGAAGACTAATCTACTATAACTGTTTCTTAACATAGATTTTGTAATATAATTACCTATGTTACCTATTCAATCAAATCAGGAATATTCTGAAAGAAGTTTTAACTCACTGGAAATTCTTAAACAAACAAGAACTTCAATAGATTTCACTGAATGTACTTTTAATAAGTGTGATTTCTCAGAAACAAAATTCTCTGGTTGTATCTTTGAAAAATGTGTTTTCAAAAACTGTAACTTAAGTAATATCAAGCTTCCGGAATCAAAGCTAATAGATTGTACTTTTGAAGATTCAAAAGTAATTGGAATTGATTGGAATAACCTAAGTACAGAAATGGGTTTAAAACTTAATTGTATTAATTGTGATTTAAGCTATTCTCTTTTTCTTGGGATAAATATTTCAGAAAGTAAACTAGAAAAATGCAAAATATATGAATCAGATTTTACAGATACAATATTAAAAAAATCTTCATTTAAGGGTTCTGACTTTCTTCGTACAAAGTTTTTGAATACAGATCTTAGAAAATGTGATTTTACTGAATCAAAGAATTATTTTTTTAATCCTGGAGAAAATAAATGTAAAGGTAGTAAATTTAATCAACCAGAAGTTTTAACTCTGTTAGAATCTTTTGGGATAAAGATAGAATAGAACCTCTCTTAACTCCTAATGTATAATCAACACATGAACAAACAATACGATCTAATAATCATTGGTGCTGGGCCTACAGGATTAATAGCAGGGGTAATTGCTAAACAAAGGAATCTAAATTTCCTCATTATTGATTCTAATAACAAGGTAGGTAGAAAATTAGCAATAACAGGTAAAGGTCGATGTAATATTACAAATTACAATACTGATTTAAACGATTTAATAGATCAATATTTTGGTAATAGGAAATTTCTTTTTCATGCCTTCTCTGAATTCTCTATAACAGATACTATTGATTTCTTTAATAATGAATTAAATATTCCTACTAAAGTTGAAAGAGGTAATCGAGTATTTCCGGAGAATGATAAATCATTAGATATTACAGACTCCTTCTTTAATATCCTCAAAGACAACCTACAATTAAATACTACTGTTAAAGAGATACTCACAAAGGAGAAACAAATAATAGGGGTTAAAACTAACAAAGGAACATTTGAAGCAAAGAACTACCTACTCTGTACTGGTGGTAAATCATACCCTTTAACAGGCTCTAAGGGGGATGGATATAGGTGGATAGAAAACTTAGGACATACAGTAACAAAATTGAAACCTGCTTTAATACCTGTAATTACAAAAGAGAACTGGATTAGAGATCTTGCAGGTCTTTCACTAAAGAATGTAAGAATATCTATATGGCAAAACAACAAGAAAAAGTTAGAAAGATTTGGAGAAGCGTTGTTTACTCATGAAGGTATGAGTGGACCAATAATAATAGATATGTCTAGAGAAATAGGGGAACTATTAGAAAATGGAAAAGTAAAACTAAAAATTGATTTTAAACCTGCATTAGACTTTAAAACATTAGATGAAAGAATATTAAGAGATTTAGGAGAAGCTAATACCAAAGCTATCAAAAACTCATTAAATAAATTACTACCTAAAACACTAATACCTGTAATGATAGAAATTTCTAATATAGATCCTAATGAAAGAGCATCTCAATTAAGTAAAGAAGAAAGAAAATCTCTATTAACTAATCTCAAAGGGATGGAAATAACTGTTGATTCTTTAGATAGTTGGGATAGAGCTATTGTAACTGCTGGGGGTGTTAATACTAGAGAGATAGATCCTAAAACAATGAAATCTAAAATTATTGATAATCTATATATTGCAGGAGAGATATTAGATATCTATGGTCCAACAGGTGGATATAACTTACAGATTTGTTGGAGTACGGGAGTATTGGTTGGAAGAAGTATACAAACTCAAGAACTGGAAAAAGATTAGATATCTTAAGACAGGGTAGATATTAAAACTCTACCACTACTCTAAAGCCCTTCTTTATATTCTCAGCATATATATCTCCATTATGATTCTCTAATATTCTCTTACTAATTGACAACCCTATTCCACTTCCTCCAGTCTTTCTAGACCTAGATTTATCTACTCTATAAAATCTCTCAAATATTTTCTTTAAATCCTTCGCTGGTACTCCTTTCCCATTATCTTTGAATTCTATAATTCCTTCTTCTTTCTTTATATTAATCTCTACCTTATCTCCACCAGAATACTTAATAGAATTCTCAATAATATTGGAAAATGCTCTACTAAGAAGAACCTCATTACCATCAACAATGAATATCTTTTCTCCTCTAATCTTTACTTTAAACTTCTCCTCTTTAGCAAAGCTCTTTAGATTCCTTATACACCCTTTTAATATCCGAACAATATCTACTTCCTCTTTCTCTATATTTCCTTCTAATATGGATAATAGTAATAGATCTTCTGTTAATTCAGACATATATTTTACAGATTCTCTGCTTGCTTCTAATATATCCTTTAGCTCTTTCTTAGATACTTTCCCATCCTCTAGTGCTAAATCTAAATTACTCTGGATTATTGCTAAAGGTGTCTTCAATTCATGAGAAGCATTCTCTACAAATTCTCTTTGAGATTTAAATGATCCACCTAACCTTTTTGACATTTTATTAAAACTCTTTATTAACCCTGAAATCTCATCTCCCGTCTCTTCATACTTAATCTCTTTTCCTAAACTCTTACTAGAAAGTTTCTCTATCTCCTCATTCAAGTCCTTAAGAGGCTTTAACATCTGTCCTGATATAAAGTATCCACTAAAGAAACTTAAAACTGTTAGAGGTATTAGAGAGTAGTAAGAGATAGTACGTATATTCTCTGCATCTTCCAATCTAGATTCTATAAAGAGTAATCTCTGGTTTTGATCTAATCCCATTGTAAATTCTCTAAAACGACCAATACCAGGACCTCCTGCTGAAAATCCTTCATACAAATCTTTAGCAGATGTAGAGATTAGAAGATTCATTGAGACTAAGAATATGAGACAAAAGACGAGAACAACCAGTGAGTATCCCAATGTCATTTTAAATCTTAAACTTTTTATCTTCATCCCCTGTATTTTACACTAATCTATTCATTATTTATTGCTTCAACTGGACTTACACTTGCAGCACTTCTTGCAGGAAAGAAGGATACTACTAAAGATATTACGAGAAGTAATATACTGTAGAAACCAATTGATCTCCAACTAATACTTAAGAATATTGAAGAATCTACGGTTTGAACAACACTAAAACTCTTAGATACAGTTGAATCTATAAAGGTTTTAAACCAACTATTAATTACTCCAGATACTCCTAGATTTAATATGACACCTAAAAGAATCCCAAGTATATATCCTATACCAACGTATAGAACAGATTGAATTATGAACATTGTAGAAATACTGTTTTTCTTTACACCAATTGCTCTAAATATTCCAATTTCTTTTGTACTTTCTGAAACTAACTTACTCATTGTTAAAACTACTACACCTGCAACAAGTATTACAAAAGCGACTACAAGACCAGTAGATATTGAAGAAAGTGTATCTTGCAATTCACTAAATACATCTGTATCACTTAAATCCTGTAAAGCATAACCAGCATTATTAATATCTTCAACTACAGAACCTCTATTAATTACACTATCTATTTTCACACTAAGTTTTGTTGAATATTTCTCTGCTTCAGTATATACATCTACATCCTCATAGATTCCTAATACATTATCGTCGTCATCTACTTCTATTACTAATCCAGGAATTGCATAGCTATTTAATCCTTCTAATTCTCCTCCAAAACTCATTCCACCACCTCCACCCATCCTCTTTGCCATCTGATTAATCATACCTACCCCTTCAACAGATATTTCATATCCATTATATGTCATTCCTGTAAAATCAGCATTTAAAAGATCTTCTGAGATATCTATAGTTAAAGCATCTAACTGATTAGATATATATTCTGACATTAATATATTGGCAAATTCTACTGGTATATATACAGATCTATCTGAAGTATCTTCTATTACTCCTACAACAACAAAGTCATATTCCAAAGTTTGAGATAATATGTCATAATCCCAATATTCAGAGATTGAATCTTTCCTTGTATCTGTATTTTCAGAAATCTCTTCTTCTGTTAATTTTGAAATTACAGGACCATCATCTCCCATTCTCGTCTCAGAAGTTCCAATAGAATCTAATCCACCAAAAGATATTATAATTTCTTTTCCTATTAGTTCATCTTTATCATAATCAACTGCTCTATTTTTGAAAGGTGATAAATTCATCATCTCTTCCTTATCTTGTCCTCTACCAAAACCCATAGATATCTCATCTTCTCCTCCCCAATCTTCATATGATTCTATAAATGATGTTGCATTCAAAACTATTGGTATCGGTTCTCCTTCTACATATTCAAAATCTTCACTGGTATACAGTGTTGCAGTATTAGAATCTAAACCAACAATACTATTTAAAGATATTTCTACATCTTCAAACAAAGTTGTTGTAGATACATTACTAATTGGTACATTTGAAAGTAAATTAACAGATTCAACATGATCTATATCCTCTAAAACTTCAACATCCAATGTTGAAAATTCATTCGTTTCAATATCTCCTCCCATCATTCGCATTCCAGTCATTTCTTCTTGCTCTACTTCTAATTCTATTAATGTGTTTTGTTCATCTATAGTTCCAAATACACTTTCATCTACTGCTGATTGGATATTTGCAATCTGACTAGAGACTACAATACTTAAAGCCATTAATGTCCCTATTGGGACTATTAAAAACAACGCTTTCTTTGTTCTTTTTGTTAATTTCTTTGTATTAATCCAAAATATTTCTGATATTTTCATTTCAATAATTATAAATTAAAATTAAGAAGCTAATTTTCCATGCTCAAGTCTAATAGTTTTACTAAATCTCTTTGCAACATTAGGATCGTGAGTAATCATTATTACACTTAACCCTTTTTCTTTTGAAAGGCTTTCTAATGTATCTATTATCATCTCTGAGTTCTTTTCATCTAATTTTCCTGTAGGTTCATCTGCAAAGATTAATTGAGGATCATTTGCCAATGCTCTAGCAACAGCAACTCTTTGTTGTTCACCACCTGAAAGTTCTCTTGGTAAATGGTTTTCTCTATGAGAGAGTCCCATTTGTTTTAATAGCTTTTTAGCTTTTTTATCCGCTTCAGATTTTGTTTTCCCTGCAACTAGCAAAGGTAACATTACATTTTCCTTTGCAGTAAAGAAATCTTGTAGATGAATCATTTGAAAAATGAAACCCATCTTATTATTTCTAAACTCAGATATTTCTTTATCATTCATTTTTTCAATATCTTTACCATCTACAATTACACTTCCAGAAGTTGATTTATCTAATCCTCCTGCTAATTGAAGTAATGTAGTTTTTCCGGAACCAGAGGGTCCTAGTATTGCAACATCATGACCTTTGGGTACTTTTAGAGAGACATTGTCTAATGCTGTTACAGTAGAACTTCCATCTCCATATTTTTTAGTGAGATTTTTAATTTCTAGAATATTTGTCATTAAATTCTCTAAACAAATTATATTGTTAAGAGATTAACACTGAAATGGTGAAACGAGGGTGAAGTCTATGATTCTAATATATATCCCTTCCCTCTAACTGTTTTTAAATATTCTTTTTTAGGATCTATCTTTTGTCTTAATGTTTTAATATGTGTTTTTACAGTATCTGTAAACATATCTATTTCTCTATCCCATACATGTTCTAATATTTCTTCGGAGGATATAATTGTGTTTTTATTTCTAAGAAGATATTCCAATATCCCCATTTCTTTATTACTTAATCCAATTTCTTTCCCTTTTTTTGTATCAACCACCTTGTTACTTCCTGCATGGATTTCATACTCACCAAACATTAGAATCTCCTCACTATTTCTACTAGCTCTTTTAATCACTGCATCTACTCTTGCTACTAATTCATTCAAATCAAATGGTTTAGTAATGTAATCATCTGCTCCATTATCAAATCCTTCCAACTTGTTATATATCTGAGACCTAGCAGTAACCATAATTATGGGTGTATCTATACCATCTTTTCTAAGAATATTTGATACCGTTATACCATCTATTTCAGGAAGATTTAAATCTAAGAGTATACAATCATATTCTGTTTCTTTTGCATATCGTATTGCATCTTTACCATTATCGACCGTATCAACAGCAAAACCTTTTTTCTCAAGGAATTTCTTCACAGGTTTTACTAATGCTTCTTCATCTTCTACTATTAGTAATCGCATATTACCTCCTTAAACAAATTTCATTCCCATAGCTTCTCTTACATCTTTAAGAGTTTCTTGTGCATTCTTTTTAGCAACCTCTCCAGCTTTCTTAATACTCTTTAAAATATATTCATCTGTAATTGTTCCTCTTTTCTTCTGTAAATCTTTTAAATATTTTTCCAAAGAATTACAAAGTAATTTCTTAAACTCTCCCATTACATTCTCCCCAGCATAGTGTTTCTTTAATACTTCCTCTATCTCTTCCAACTCTTTTCCGTCTGCTACAAACCTAGCAATAATTTCTAACGTTTCCAGTTCTGGAGAACTCTCTCCTGCAAAAGCAGTTTTGGCCTTCTTAATCTTATCCAAAGAAATATTTATTGGGTCTCTAAGGACAATAGCTCCTTTTTCAACGGTCTTACTCATTTTCCCTCCACTACCATCTAAAGAAATCAACCTTTCAGGTTTACCAGTAGAAAGAACCTTAGGTACTACAAATGTTTCTCCATACTTCTTGTTAAACTTCCTTGCCAAATACTTAGCAACCTCTACATGTGCTACCTGGTCATCTCCCACAGGAATAGCCATAGACCTTTGAATGAGGATATCTGAAGCCATCATAACGGGGTACATGAGAAGAAGAGAATTAGCTGTCTCTTCTGATTGTCCATGTTTAATCTTCTCCTTAAGTGTTGGAACTCTTAAAAGTTCTGCTACAGTAATTAATCTAGCAAGATAGTAATTTAATTCAGTAATTTCTTGTATCAATTGAGATTGTACGTATATTGTAAACTTATCAGGTGTTAAACCAAGAGAGAAGTAATCTCTGATAACCTCCATAACCTGTAGCTGAGTTTCTTTCGGTTCTTGGTCTGTTAATGCATGCATATCTGCAACAAAAATATATGGTTTTCCTAAATCTTCTTTCTTACTTAATTCTAATATTGGTTTTATGGCACCAATTACATTAGCAATTGTAAGATCTCCAGAAGACCTCATTCCAGTTAATACTTTTACTTTTGGTTTTACTTTGTTATTCATATTTCTAAATATATTTTAACTATTTTGTATTTTACCATTTAATATCTCATTAGCAACTTCTTTTAATCTATCCATATCCCATTGCTCTCCGGATTTACTCATTAAATATCCAGGATATGTTTCAAAAAATTGTGGTTCATTACGCCAAGTATCTCCGAATTTCTTAGTTAGTCCATGCATTGGATATAGTTT
>CAZYNJ010000022.1:0-10174 GCA_964648955.1 uncultured Candidatus Saccharibacteria bacterium
CTCTATCATCTTAATGCCTCTCTAATATCTTTCCTCTGTCTTAAATTCCTTGGCGTAAATATTAGTTTGTTCTATGTCATCTTATTTAGAAATGTCACTGCCGTACTTCTAATGTTACCAATCTCTATTGCAGGTTTGGGTGTTAGAGATTTCATATATAAAGAGCTTTATGGTTCTATTACAAGCTCTCCTCAAGTCCTATTATTAGCACCTCTTATATTCATCCTAACTTGTATAGTTGGTTTAGTGGGAGGGATTGTGTTTTTGTTAGATAAGAAGAAGAAATCAGAAAACAAAAATTAAAAACTATTTGAAAATATTATCTCTTTAGAAGTTATCTACGTACTCTGTTAGTCATCCACTTTTTTATACAATTCGATATATTGTTCTGCTATCTTCTCCCAACTTAAGTCTCTCACACTCTCTCTACTGGCTCTCCCCATTTTTTCTACCAATTCTCTGTTGTTATATAGTTCTTCCAATGCCTCAGATATCTGTTCTATGTTTTCTTTCTCCACAATGAATCCATTCCTCTCGTTCACTAACTCTCTAGTACCTCCGACATCCGTAGCAATAACTGGCAAACCTCTTGCCATTGCTTCCAATAATGAATTACTCATACCTTCATTCTTCGAAGGTATTACAAAAACACTGTATTCCCCGATATCTTCATATACTACCTCTCTAGGCTGCTCTCCAAGAAACGTCACCTTCTCTCCAACACCTAGTTCATTTGCTAAGCTTTCTAATGTTTCTTTCTGATCCCCTCCACCATATAGTTTTAACCTTACATCTTTTTTTCCTTTTGAAAATTCAGCAAATGCCCTGATTAGAGAATCAAGTCCTTTTCTCTTTATTAATCTGGAAGTAGAAACTACTATGAATTTGTCTTTCATTCTTTCTGGTAATTCGTTAACCCAATCAATTCCATTATATATCAACCCTATTTCCTGATCTGGGATTGATTTATGTGCCAAATCTTTTAATCCCTGGGAATTAGCTATTACAAACTTAGCCTTCCTCCATATTAATCTACTCAAATGCTTAAATATCAACTTATCCAAAAGATAATATTTTTTACTAAAGAAAGGAACATCTGAACCTCTAAGGGAAACTATGTAATCATCATCTATTAACATTGCTAAAAATCCACAAGGTATTCCAAAGAAAGCATGTATTACATCATAATCCTTTTCTTTATCTAACTTCTTAGCTTTTAAAAAAGCTTGTACAGAATATCTTAGTAAACTTATATTACTCTGATTATGTAACTCTCCCCTCTTTTTGATATCTAAAAAATATATATTAATATTTTTAGAAAATTGTTCTACCCTTTCCTCTCCTACAGAAGAAGTAATTAAATCTACTTCAATATCATCTCTCTTTGAATATTGCTTTAAAAGATTTTTAGTCGCTGTAGCTGCACCACCCCCAAGAGGAGGATATTCATAGTTCAAAATTAATACTTTTAGTTTCTTCATAGACTCTAGTCTTCCTTTTCAGCAATTACATAAAGATTTGTCACTACACCTAATTTCTGAGGATCTATCCATTTTAATATCTTTGGTAGCTTATTTCTAAAATATTCTGTATATATATCTACCTTTACAAATTCTACATCAAAATCAACTTTCTTGAACTTCTTTCCTAAAGATCTCTTTGTTTGTAGAGAAAGATGATATTCCTTCCATTTAGTAAAACTTCTGTCCTTGTATATTGAAAACGGTATACTCGTATATCTATTAGGGGTTTGAAGAAAATATTTTCCTTCTTCCCTTAATACCCGTTTTACCTCTCCTAAATGTTCAATGACATCCGGGATATGTTCTAATAGATCGAAACTTAAAACAACATCAAATCTATTATCTCCAAATTCCAAAGCTTCTCCCCTCATTAGTCTGAAACTTTCTCCTCCAAATCTCTTCTTAGCATTATTGATATATTCTTCATTCATATCTATTCCTATGATATCCACCCCCAGTGATTTAAGATATCCAGTCATACTTCCGTTTCCACAACCAATTTCTAACACCCTTGATTTCCTCAATTCATCCAAAAATGGTTCTAAGAACTTTTTGTTTGATTGAAAGTTTCCTCTTTCTAGCATCAAATATCTTGCATTAATTAAAGTTATAATACTCTTTATACCACTCTACAAATCTCTCTAGTCCTTCATCCAATGTAATAGCCGGTTTATATCCTAACATCCTTTCTGTTTTACTAGTATCAGCATAAGTAATCATTACATCACCCTGTTGCATAGGTAAAAGATTCTTTTTTGCTTTAATCTCCATGTGCTTCTCTAGGAGATTAATAAATACACCCAACTCATCAGGAGAACCTTTACCTAAATTAAAGATTTCATTTTCGTAATCACAATCGATAGCTTTAAGAACACCGTCTACAATATCATCTATATATGTAAAGTCTCTTTTAAGCTCTTTCCCATAATTATACACATCTATCTCCTCTCCTTTTACCATCTTATTTGCAAATTTAAAATATGCCATATCAGGTCTACCTGCAGGACCGTATACAGTAAAGAATCTAAGGCCTATGGTCTTCATATCGTAAAGATGATGATATGTATATGCAATGAGTTCATTAGCCCTTTTAGTAGCTGCATACAAAGATATAGGTTGTTCTACAGAATCTGTTTCAGAGTAAGGAACCTTTTCATTATCTCCATATACTGAACTAGAAGAAGCATATACAAAATGTTTAATGTCAGCTTCTTTAGAAAGATGAATTATATTAATAAATCCTGCTAAATTAGTAATACCATATACATATGGATTCTCTATGGAATATCTGACACCTGCTTGCGCAGCCAAATGACATACCTTATCTATTTTCTCCTTCTTAAATATCTTTTCTAACTCTTTCTTGTCTTCTATATTCGCTCTATACAATTTAAAACTTTCATACCCTTCTAATTCTTTATTCCTATATTCCTTCAGAGATACATCGTAATAGTCATTGAAGTTATCAAAACCAACGACTTCATCACCTCTTTCTAAAAGTGCTTTGGATACATTAGAACCTATAAAACCTGCTGAACCTGTTACTAGTATTTTCATTAAGATCCCAGATTCTCAAATTTAAATATCTTAGACATACTCTCTTTGTCTAAACAATTTCTAGCATCATAAAAATTCTTTTTAGACATTAATTTAGAAAGATTCTCAAAATCTAATTCCTTGTACTCAGGCCAATCAGTAGCAAGAATGACTATCTCTGAACCATCGAAAACTTCCTCTACTGTATCTACATACTTAAGATTCTTTTCTTCTGGAAATTCTTTTTTAGCATCATTGATAGCTTGAGGATCTGTAGCTCTAACATAATACCCTGCTTTCGAAAGAGCCTTCCCTAATCTACATGCAGGAGAAACTCTTACATCACTAGTCCCTGGCTTAAATGCCAAACCAAGCATACCAACTCTAGCTCCCTTAAAAATATTCATCTTCTTCACTTGTTCTACAATGTAATCAACCTGTTCTTCATTAACCTTCCATATCATCTTTATCAAATCAGAATCAATACCATGATCTTCCAAAGACTTTTTCAAACCCTTAACATCCTTTGGAAAACATCCTCCTCCAAAACCAAGACCGGCATAAAGAAAGGATCTTGAAATCCTCCTATCCATACCTACACCATCCATAACTTCATTTACATTAGCACCTACACTATCACATATCCTTGCAATATTATTTGCAAAAGAAATCTTCATAGCAAGAAATGAATTAGCACAGATTTTTACTAATTCTGCACTTTCTAAACAAGTAGTAATGCATTTGTCACTAAACTTCATAGTCTTGTGTTCATTACTATGCATATATGAATTTGCATATTTAGAAATCTCTGGTGTTTCTTTTGTAATTTCCTCTGCTTCATTCTCTATCTTTTCAAATATATCAAAGATCTTCTGTATTGCTTTTTTATCATCCCCACCAATCACAATCCTATCCTGAATTATCGAATCCAACACTGCAGAACTCTCTCTTAAATATTCTGGACATGAAAGATATGTAAACTTAAGACTTGGATTAGCCTCTTTCATGATTATTATAGCCTTCTCTCCTGTTCCAACTGGGACTGTACTTCGTTGTACAAAAATTACTCCATCTTTTACATACTTAGCTGCTTTCTTAACTGCATCAAAAATATATGTAAGATCTAATCCTCCATCTTTACCAGAAGGAGTACCTACTGAAAGAAATACCACGTCTGCATCTTTGAGTCCTTCTCCATAATCTAATGTTGGAATTAAATTACCACTATCTATTCCATACTTAACTAAGTTATCTAATCCTAATTCATAGAAATATGACTTTCCCGTTTTTATAGTTTCTATCTTTTCTGGTACCACATCTATACAATGTGTCTTATGTCCCACCCTTGCTAAAAGAGCTGAAAGTGTAAGACCTACGTAACCCGTACCTATGATTGAGATGTTCATATAGCAATACTATTTTAAGTTAGACCATATTTCTTAATTATTGTTATTATAATCTGAAGAAGGGATTCTCACAACTTTGAGAAATTTAAGGATTTATGATAAAAGTAGTGTGATTACTTAATTCTTGGAATATATAAATGAAGAAACCAAAGCTATCAATTATCATCCCTGTAGTAAATGAAGCTGAAAGTATCAAACTGATGTATAAAAGAATGAAAGAGACATTAGAAGGGAAAGTTGATTATGAAGCAATATGGGTCGATGATGGATCTACAGATAACACAAAAGAAGTATTAGAAGAAATATGTAAAGACGAAAGAATACATGGTATTAGCTTAATGGCTAATATTGGTCAGAGTGGAGCATTGATGGCTGGAATTGAAAAAGCAAGGGGAGAATTAATTGCGACTACGGATGGCGATAATCAAAATGATGTAGCAGATTTCTTGAAAATGATTGAACTATTAGAAAAAGAAGACCTAGATGCTGTAATTGGTTGGAGAAAGAATAGATGGCAAGGAAGCCTTATCAGGAAATTACCTTCGCTAATAGCGAATAAATTAATGAAGATGAATCTTGGCAATTTAGGTATCCATGACTCAGGATGCATGGTAAAAGTTGTAAAAGCAAAGATTATGAAGGATATAAAATTATATGGAGAACTTCATAGATTTATGTCCTACTTACTTGGACTTTATGGAGCAAAGATGGGAGAGATAGAAGTATTCCATCAAAAGAGACAACATGGAAAGAGTAATTATGGTTTTAAAAGAACTCTCACAGTTATTTTTGATATCTTTAATGTAAAATTCTTAACTCAAAAGAAAAAAACTCCTATACAATCAATGGGACCAGTTGCACTATTTACTTTCTTTATTGGTTTTGCTTCTGGTATAGCCCTCGTATTAATGAAAATATTTCAAGGGGCAGATATAACAGGATCCCCATTATTCATGCTTTCCATCCTTTGTTTCATTATGTCTTTCCAATTTATATCTTTTGGTCTTCTTGGAGAGTTGATCATTCGTTCATACTACGAGAATGGAAAAACCCGAACATATGCGATTAGAAAAATATACTAAGGGATATATGCATTGATAAAACATTTCTGGTAGGATATTAGTAGTAAATTGATATTCTGCTCTTATGTTTAAACGTCTTTCAAAAGTTTTTATATTTACCCTAATTTCTTTGTGCATTTTTGCCTTCCTCTCTCCAACCAAAGTTGATGCTGCAAAGTTTGTAACAGGAGACTATACTCTAGAAAGAGCAGAGATTCTTCATGACGATCTTTATGTAAGCGGGGGAATAGTTGTAATAAATGGGATAGTGGATGGAGATATGTATATTGCTGCAGATAATGTGTCTATTACAGGAACTATAAGTGATGATGTCTATATTGCTAGTGAAACTGTATCCGTCTCTGGTAATGTATACGGTGATCTAGTAGCCTTTGGTGCTACTGTAGATATTCCTGGATCTATTGGAAAAAGTTCATATTTGATAGGAAGTGTTATTAGTAGTACAGGATCTGTTGTAAACGATCTCATTATTATTGGTGCAAATATAGAAACAGGAGGATATATAGATGAGGATGTAATTGCTCTCGGTGGAGAGGTAACTGTCAAATCCACCATTGCTGAAGATTTAATAATATTTGGTGCTAATCCTTCTTTCTCTGATGCTAGTATCTCTGGAAAAACCTATGATGAGAGAGGAAATTTCTCTGTTCAAGATGTTGATTTTGTATTTAATCCTGGTGTTTCTTGGAGTTCTATCGCTTCTACAACATTCTTAACAGGAGTTTCTATGTATTTGGTAGGAGCACTTTTGATCTATGTTATGCCTGTTAAAACTCTTAACATTGTGAAGAAATCTATTAGTACAGGAGAAGAGTTTATAAAAAGCTTTGCTACTGGCTTTGTAATTCTTTTCATAGTGTCCATCCCCACTCTATTACTCCTTACTCTTACCATCATTGGAATTCCTTTAGCCTATGTTCTGTTTACTCTCCTTTTCTTCTTAATATTCTTTGCAAGACTTTGGGTAGAAGTTGGAATTGGAAGATTAATACTTTCTTCTGCTGGTCAAAAAAAGTTTTCTTTTTACCTCGCCTTACTTATTGGTAGATGTGTTTCTATATTAATAAACTTAATCCCGATTATAGGAACTTTATATACAGTGGTAATTACATTAGTTGGGATAGGAGCATTCTTTAGAATGAAGTTTGATCTAATGTCTCCTTCTAAAAAGAAGACTGTAAAAAAAACTACTAAGAAAGTAACCAAGGTTAAGAAAACCTCAAAGAAATAAGTACCAGTACTATTTCTCTAATAATCTATCTATCACCATCTTGAAGGTTTCAAATGGTAATGCACCAGTAATGAGAGATCCGTTCACTGTACCATCCTCATTGAGAATACCTACTACAAAACCTGGAGTACCATTAATCCCAATAGCTTTTGCATCTTCAGCATCCTTTGCTATCTCATCTGCGTATTTGCCAGTTTCATAACATTCTTTTACCTTAGTATCATCTACTCCTAGATCAGAAACGATTGAATATATATCAGGATTCTCTTCTCCATCATCAAATTGAACAGCTTTCATTTTCTCATGATACTGTGCAAATTTCTCCCCACCTGCTATTTCATTAACACATTCCCCTATCTCTGCTCTTTCTTCAGAAACTTCTCCATACATCTGTAGATCTCTAAAGACATATATTCCCTCTCCTTTATCTACATAGTTAGAGATGATGTCTGGCATTACTTCTACCGTATGTCTATAGCAGTAGGAACACTGATATTCACTAAATTCTACAATAGCTATTTTAGCAGTATCTCTATCTCCTAAGTATGGATCATCATCTATACTTGTAGTGATATTATCAGTTATATAATCTGAATATTCACCATAATTAGCATTATCCGCTACACCCTCTACATTTTCTGTATTTTCTATATCATCTTCACTAATATCATTTTCTGCGCTTGAAACTAATATCACGGCTACAACTATCGCAACTAATATTAAAGCAATGGGAACCATCAGGTTTTCAGCACCTATAGTTATTACCTTTTCCTCTTTCCCTGAAGTCTTCTTTGTTTTAGACATGTAGATATTTACTTAAATTAATACGATAGTATTAGAGAGAATATAGAATTATTAAAACTGTGTCAATTATACCATTCTAATGTGTTATAATCTTGTAGTGAGCAAAGTTAATAAAAACAATAAAAACTTGGGCTCAGGAATACTAAATCTTCTTTTAGGTTTATTGTTGCTCTCTTTCCTCATTATCCCTGGATACCTTTTCTATACCTCCTTTGTTAATAAGGATGGATCATTACCTACTGCTTCAGAGATAATAGAGACCATTAGTAATCAGAATTCCCCCAATATATCATCAAATGATTGGGAGAGTAGCGAGAGTGAAGATACAGATACTGAGGATGTATATGAGGAAGATCCTGTATTGGGAGAGAACTTTTTCGAGAAGTTCCCTATTATTGACGATCAACAAACATATATTGCTATTCCAATGAGAGTTGATACAGAAACACCACCGGCAATAGTAATCTATAATCATGGGGATTTAGAAGTAGTTAAGGATTCTGTTTCTGGAGAATTTATGGGGAAACTTAGAGAATATTCTAGAGTATTTACTTCTAATAATTATGTCTTTGCTGCTTCTGATATCCATAACAATGATAATACTGATTCCCCTGTAGGAGATATCCATTCCCTAATAGAATGGATTCAGGAAAACTATACTTCTTCTACAGATATATATTTGATCGGATTCAGTCGAGGAGGATATGCAACTACAAACTATGTACTTGAATATCCGGAGGAAATAAGAGGGCTTGCATTACTTGCTCCGGCTACTTACTACACCGAATGGGGACAGAGTGAAGTTAACAAAATTATAGATATTCCTCTTAAAATATGGCATGGAACTGCAGATGTTAACATTGGAATAATACATTCCCACAACTTTATAAATCAGTTAAAAGAATATGGGAAAGATGTAGAAATAGAGGAGAAAGAAGGTAAATCCCATTTCGATGTAGATGATGAATATTTAGATGAAATATTAGATTTCTTTGAATCTACTCTTCAAGAATAATAGCTGTTGCAGGACAGCTCATATGTGCTTCTTTTACTTTTAATACTAATGTGTCTTCGGTAATATCTTTTCCCTTGAATTCTTTTTTAACATCAACTACACCCTCTTTTGTCATTTCAAATACTTCGGGACATATTGCAACACATGACATACAGGAACTACACTTAGATCTGTCTATGGATACTTTCATTTAAATAGGACTAATATTAACTCTTATCATTTTTACAAATCTCTATTGTCTAGTCAAATGTCGAGTTTTCAGGAGGCGGGTAATTAGCCCACACTCCTTGTAGAGACATATCTGTACTCTTCTCGACAGTATTGGTTAGTAATGATCAATTACTAAACTTGGAAATATTCCTAAACATTATGTCATATGAGAGGAAAATGTCAAGAGTTTTTGAGGAAAATACATAAAAAGGAGAAATGTTCTTATTTTTCTAATACTATTATAACATATTTCAGCTAATGAGTAAATATTGACAACATTAGATTTATGCCTGTATAATAAGCTTAACATAAACTGTTCATCTCTATTATATGAAAGAAGAAAAGAAAAAACTCTCTATAAGAAATACATTTAAATTATCTTTTTGGTCTTTTAAGTTTTTGTATAAAATTTATCCATTTGAAACTGTTGCCTATCTAATAACATCAATACTACAAGGCGTTGATTTTGTCATATATACTTATATATTTGGGAAAACTATTGATATTGCAATACAATTAGCGAAAGATCCCTCAAGTACATTTACATCTTTAATCCCTTTACTCCTCATCTTCTTTGCCTATCTAATATTCACTAATATATACGGATCATTACAAAGTTTTTGTTACATTAAACTTCAATACTATTCTGGAATTTATATCAGAAGAGAAACTTATTACAAAATGAAAGCGTTAGGTCTTCAAAAACTGGAAGAGCCAGGACTCCTAAATGACCTATCAATAATACAAGAATGGGCTCCTCGTATCCCTGAATTATATAACTCTTTTTGTAATATTATTACTAATATCTTTTCATTACTCTCGGCGGGTTTCATTCTTTTTTCTTATATTCCCATATTAATTCCTGTTATATTAATATGGGAGATACTCAAAAGCATCCCCTTGCAAAAACTCCGAAGAAAAGATTGGGATTATCAATTGGAAAAAACGGAAGAGAGAAGAAGTGCCCATACAAACACTTCCTTTCTTAAAGAAAAGGATAGCCTTAAAGAGATTTTAATTACAGGATCATTTGAATATCTAGATAGAAAATATACAAACTTCTTCTTTATCTTTCTTAAAAATCTTTACAGTTTTAGAAAAAAAAGGGTCCTTATAAGGTTTATCTTCTCATTGATTAGCCGTTTAATACAAATCATTGGATATGGAATAATTCTTCTCCAAGCAATTGGAAATAAAATATCTATTGGAAGTACGACTTTCGCAATGTCATCTGTTGGTAACTTTGCACAATCAGTTGGGAGAATAAGTTCCCACATCCAATCTATTGATAATTATGCAATTAAGCTTAACAATGTCTACAATTTCTATAACCTTAAACCTTCATTCAAAGATGGTGATATTAAAAT
>CAZYNJ010000023.1:0-4106 GCA_964648955.1 uncultured Candidatus Saccharibacteria bacterium
AAAAATGATTGTATAAATGATACCCTTAAGATATTAGCGGAGGAGGGGAAAGGAAAAATCCGAGGAGTATTCCATAGTTATACTGGTAGTCAAGAAGGTCTAAAGAAAATATTGGATTTAGGTTTCTTTGTCGGGTTCAATGCGATAATTACATATCCCAATGGGAAAAATGTCAGAGAACTATTAAAAAATGTTCCCATGGATAGAATCCTCTTTGAAACAGATGGACCTTTCTTACCAACACAGAAAACAAGAAAGAATCGAAAATCAGAATTACCATTTGGAAAACCATCAGATATTAGAGAAATACTAGAAACAGCTTCGGAGATTAAAGGAATCTCTGTACAAAGATTGGAAGATGAAACTGACAAAAACTTTGAATTAATCTTTGATATTTCCTTGCACTAGAACAACGAATTCCCCATGAATTTCTTTCTCCTTTTCTAACTTACTAATCAGAGAGGAAACATCTTTTAATATAAATGATTCCCTCTTTTTGGAAATATCCTTCGCTAAAAAGACTTTTCTTTCTCCCAACACCTTATATATTTGTCTTAAAAGTTTTAAGAGACGATGAGGAGATTCATATATAGCTAAAGTTGCTCCCAGTTCTCCGTATTTTTCTAGAAGCTGCTTTCTCTTTCCTTCTGACTTAGGTAAAAAACCTAAAAAAACAAACTTGTCGACAGGCATACCAGAAACAGACAACGCAGAGGTAAGAGCAGAAGGCCCAGGGATTGGAATAATCTCATAATCTAACTCTCTTAATTCAGATACCAACTTGTATCCTGGATCAGATATTAAGGGTGTCCCACAATCACTAATAAGAGCTAAATCGAGACCCATATCTAACTTTTCTAAAATCTTGGGTAACATCCTCTCATGGTTTTGATCTCTGTATGAGATTAACTGTGTAGTAATTTCATATCTATCCAGAAGCTTTTTGCTCTCTCTTGTATCTTCAGCAAGAACAAAAGGTACTCCTTTCAAAATCTCTACTGCTCTAAAAGTCATATCTTTTAAATGACCAATGGGGGTAGCAACAATATATAATTTACCTTTCATCTCCAAAAAACATATCTAATTTATCTATCGGTACTACAGCTTGGGAAATATACACAGAAAAATCATCCACAGGAATTGAAAACTTTACATCAAACTTTCCAATTCTCGTTCTTCTTAATTCTACTGCCGTAGCTAAACCTTCTAAACTTCTTCCCAAATCTTTTACCAGTGTTCTTACATATGTACCACTAGAACATTCTATCTTGAATTCTACAAATGGCCATCTATATTTCAATATCCTAAATTCCTTCACCTCCACCTTCTTTGAAGGGATATTTACCTTTTTTCCTTCCCGGGCTAGAGAATATGCTTTCCTCCCTTTTATCTTCTTAGCTGAAAACATAGGAGGCACCTGATCATATCTGCCTATGAAATTCTTCTTAATATTCTTTCTAATTTTTCTTCTAGATATTTTAACAATATCTCTTTCTTCAATAATCTTCCCTTCCTTGTCTTGTGTATCAGTCTCATATCCAAATTCAGCTTTTACAATATATTCCTTCTGTGTAGTTAAGAATTTTGACATTAGCTTTGTACCCTTACCTAAGAGGATAATTAATAAACCTGTAGCAAAAGGATCTAATGTCCCAGCATGTCCAATCTTCTGTCCTTTTGGAAGAAGCTTCTTTAATTGACGAATAACATCATATGATGAAATCCCTTCCTTCTTGTCTACTAGTAAAATTCCGTCTATCATATACCTAGGAAATGATTTAATTGATTAATAATATCATATATGCCTACTGGATTTTATCTAGCTCTAGCAATAATTCTTCTTTTTCTACTCCTGGGAATTCTGCTTAGTGCAATGATAAATATGCTTATTCCTCTTTTCAGAACACCAAGAAAGGATATGAAGGGAATGTTAGATATAATTAATATCCAAGATAATGATGTTTTCTTTGATTTAGGTAGTGGTGATGCCAGTGTAATTTTCGAAGTTAGAAAAAGGAATAGGAATACACAACTGTATGGATATGAGATATCCCCAATATTGCTATTAATAGGGGAGGTTAAAAAATACTTCTTATTTCCTTTAGACAAAAAACTCCATTTAGAAGCAGAGAATCTCTTTGACCTTGACTATTCAATAGCAACAAAAATCTATTGCTACCTCTCACCACAAGCTTTAGAAATATTGAGAGAAAAGTTTGAGAAAACTAGAAAATCTTTTACCGTATACTCCTACAAATATGAAGTCCCTGATATGAAATATAAGAAAAAGTTTAAACTAGAGAGTGGGGAAGTACTATATTTATACAAATTCTAGATTCTGATTCAACTTCATCCTTAATTCTCATTTCCTAAAATATGAGATAATAACCATATGGGAATAAATGAACCGTTAGCATCAAAATATAGACCTAGTACTCTCAATGAATTTGTTGGACAAGAACATCTCGTAGGAAAAGATGGAACAATCCAGAAGTTCTTAGAAACGGGGAAGATCCCTTCAATGATATTTTGGGGACCTCCAGGGAGCGGAAAAACAACATTAGCATATATTATCTCCCAAAACCTTTATTATGATTTTCATAAGCTACAAGCTGTTATAAGCGGAAAAGATAAATTAAGAAAAATTATTAAAGTCGCAATAGCTAATCAGCAGTATGGAAAGAAAACAATCCTCTTTATTGATGAAATACACAGATGGAATAAAGCACAACAAGATGCTCTCCTCCCATATGTTGAAAAAGGTCTAATTACACTGATAGGGGCTACTACAGAAAACCCATCGTTCCGGGTGATAAGTGCATTACTTTCAAGAACAAAAGTCTTTGTATTTAATCAACATACTGAAGAAGATATTTATAATCTTTTAAAGAAAATCTCCAAGGAAGAATATCCACAGGTCAAAATAAGTAAGAAGATTTTAGAACTAATGGCTAATTTAGCTAATGGAGATATTAGGTCTGCCTTAAATATCCTAGAGATGTCTACAACACTGGTCGAATCTAGTACAAAGAAAAATGAAAAACTTGCAATTACAAAAGAACTTTTAGAAAAAGCTGTTCAGAAACCAATATATTATGATAAAGATGGAGAAGAGCATTACAATATAATATCGGCATTACATAAATCCATGAGATCCTCGAATCCAGATGCAGCCTGCTATTGGACTCAACGAATGTTAGTAGGAGGGGAAGATCCACTCTACATAGCAAGAAGGATGCTTAGATTTGCAAGCGAAGATATCGGGAATGCTGATCCACAAGCCGTAATTTTAGCCAATTCTGTTTACGATGCATGCAATAAACTCGGAATGCCAGAATGCGATGTCTTCTTAATGCAATTAGCAATATACCTAGCCAAAGCACCAAAGAATAATTCTGCATACAAAGCATCCCTGAAAACACAAGCCGACATCAAAGAATACGGAAACCTCCCAGTCCCTATGCATCTTAGAAATGCTGAAACTGATTTAATGAAGCAAGTAGGGTATGGCAAAGGCTATCAATACGATCACGACCTCAAAGACAAGAAATCCAATCAACAATGTCTACCAGACAAATTAAAAGGTAAAAAATATACCTAAAGATCACCATCTAAACGAATCCATCTATACTGGTGCCAGACCCTCACATACCTAGCCTTTACTGGATTCTCCTTAAAATATTGTATTACAGTCCTTTTATACTTTTTCGTATTAATTAGCTTAGCTTGATACCTGCCCTGGAAAACATGTCCTACTAACCCATATTTCTTATTGGTATCCAAGCAAAAAGAGGTTAAAAGTCGTTGCATATATTTCGATAACTCCTTAGGGTCTGACCCTGTCTTAATTATAAGATGGTAATGGTTATCCATAAGACAATAACCCTTTATCTTCAATGAATAGTCCATCGTCATTTCTTGTAGTCGAAAAAGAAAAAAGGAATAATCATCTACATCCTTAAAAACAACTTGTTTTCTATTCCCTCTGTTGAAAACGTGATAGAGGCGGTATCTTTGGTAGCTTCTTTTTCTTCTTGGCATTAGAAATAACTATACAGTAGAGAAATGAATTTTCTGTTAAGTCTGTGGGGGGTTGACCCCCTCCT
>CAZYNJ010000023.1:4206-9707 GCA_964648955.1 uncultured Candidatus Saccharibacteria bacterium
AATTTAAGAGTTTTATACACAGTAATTGGAGCAAGTAGGAGATCTGATGCTAACTATATTACTGCTGTAATTCCATCCTTCCCATATGCAAGACAAGATAAACAAGCTGGAAGAGAAGACATTACGGCAGCAAGAGTAGCGTGGGAATTGGAAGGTGATCTTGGTGCAGATCATATAATAACAATGGATCTACACAATACTGCAATCCAAGGTTTTTTTAGATCTGCCCAAATTGAAAATCTCAGAGGCAGTCAAGTCTTAATCCCTTATCTAGAAAAGAATTTAAAAGATCCTGAGAATACAGTATTCATCCCAACAGATTTAGGGGGAGCTAAACGTGCTAATTACTATGCCCTGAATCTTCATACCGGAGTTGCATTTACATATAAAAGTAGGAACTACTCTAAAACTAATAGTATTAACAGTATGGAAATAATGGGGGACTTAAAAGACAAGACTGTGTATATCGTTGACGATATGATTGATACAGGAGGAACTTTTTGTAAAGCTGTAGAAATTGCAAAAGAAAAAGGTGCCAAGGATATAATTGGTATTACTACTTTCGGACTATTTAATGATCCTGCAACGAAAAAACTTGATAAACTTTTTAATAAAAAGATGTTAACGAAACTAATTTGTACTGACGCTGCATACCTACCCAAAGACTATTCCAAAAAGCATAAATGGTTAGAAGTCATATCTGTTGCACAGTACTTTGGGGAAATAATACAGAGATTAAATAATAGACAATCGATTGGGGAACTCTTAGAATAACTGTTTGACCCCTTTCTCAACGCACTATATAATCAAAGGTCATGATAAAAGTAAAAACTGATCAAAAAATAATAGATCGTATACTCAACAAAGCTGTTGAGCAGGTTCTCCCTTCAAAAGAAGCACTCAAAAAGGAACTTACATCTGGACGAAGATTAAATATCTATCAAGGATTTGATCCTACAGCACCTACATTGCACATTGGCCATACCGTAATGATGCGTAAGTTAGAAGATTTCAGGAAACTTGGCCATAACGTAACTTTTCTTGTTGGAGACTTTACTGCACGTATTGGAGATCCATCTGACAAATCCTCTACTCGACAAAAACTGACAAAAGAAGAAGTTGAAGAGAATATGAAATTGTATGTTGATCAAGCTAGCAAGATAATTGACGTTAATAATAAGAAAAACCCCGTAAATATAAAATATAATAGTGAATGGCTTGAAAAACTCAACTTTGGAGATATTCTAGAACTCACATATGAATTTACAGTACAGCAGATGCTCAAAAGAGATATGTTTAGAAAGAGACTAAAGGAGGGGAAACCTATTCACATTTCCGAATTCATGTACCCAGTAATGCAAGGATATGATGCAGTAATGATGGAGACAGATGTAGAGCTTGGAGGTAATGATCAACTTTTCAACATGCTAGCAGGTAGAGATATGGTTAAGAATCATCTGAAGAAAGAAAAATTCGTAATTGCGGGAAAATTGCTAACTACTAATGATGGCGCAAAAATGGGTAAAACAACAGGGAATATGGTAACTATGGATGATACTCCAAATGATATATATGGAAAAATCATGGCATCAGAGGATAATTTAATTATTCCTTCCTTTGAAATTCTTACTTCTATGGAATTAGAAGATGTCAAGAAAGTTGAGATAAGATTAAACTCTGGAGAGAATCCAATGATTCTGAAGAAAGAATTAGCACTCCTTGTGACCTCTGAAATAACTTCTCCAAAAGAAGCTAAGAAGGCTCAAGAATACTTTGAAGGAGTATTCCAAAAAAAAGAAATGTCCGAGGATATCCCAGAGGTACATATAACAGAGAATTCCATAAAATTAAATGAGTTGATATTTTCTGTTAAATTAGCAGATAGCAAGAGTAAAGCTCGAAGACTTGTAGAACAAGGTGCTGTAAAGATTAATGGAGAAATACAAAGTCAATGGGATTCGACAATAGATATGCAATCCCTTACACCAATCACCTTAAAGGTTGGTCGAAGATTAATCAAGATCTATCATCAAACCTAAAGGGGGAAATTAGTTAAATTCGTTTTTCTAAACCCCTAGAGATATAGTGGGGCACTTTTGAAATGAAAGAATACCAAGACCAAATAATTAAAGAAATTTTTGATAAGGTACCAGACAAGTTTGAAGATCTTGTAAAAAAAGCTATATCATTTGCAGAAACTATCCATAAAAATCGTAAAAGAGAAAATGGTGAGGATTGGATCTTACACTCTCTCAACGTTGCACTCTCATGTTCTAAAATGCGTGCAGATACAAATACAATCATAGCAGCATTACTACATGACTTCTCAGACTTTGATACCAAAGAAAAAACTCTAAATGAGAAGTATGTCATTGAAGAATTCGGCGAAGATGTCTTTAATATAATCTCTTCGAACAGAAAGATAAACAAAGCTACTGCCTGTGAAGAAACTGATTACAGTGTAATCACTAAATATATACTAAAAAACTCTAGCGATATTAGACCTGTTCTAATCAAATTAGCTGATGTAAATCATAATTCAGAATCTTTAGAGACATTAAACGAAGAAGATAGAGCTACTGTGATTAGAAAAATCTTTAATATATACGGTCCACTAGCTGAGTACTTAAACTTAAATGTATTAAAAAAGAGAATAGAAGAAAATGCTTTTAAGGCGTATAAGCCTGAGGAATGTAAACGCATAGAAGATAAATTGGAAAATATAGGTATTTCAGAAAAGCTTTTAAACCAATATCTAGAACGATTGAACGAATATGTTGCTAAATTTGAATACAGACCACAAATAGAGGGAAGAATAAAGAGTAAGTACAGTATCTATAATAAGCTTAAGAAATATGAGAAGGAGAGAATCGATTTAAAAATACTCCGATTAAAAGATCTACTGGCTTTCAGAATTATTACTAAAACCGAGGATGATTGCTATAAGTTTTTAGAGAAACTCATGGACTCAGCAGAACTTAACTATGATCTTTTTGATGACTATATAATGCAACCCAAACCCAATGGATATCGTGCTCTACAAAGTCCTTTAAAGTTTACAGATATCTCTAAAGACCTAGAGGTTGAAGTACAAATAATGACTCATGAGATGTATTACTACAACACATATGGTCCAGCTTCACATGTAGCATATAAAGCAAGTAAAAGGAGATTAACTAAAGCTTCTAATAAATTCAACTGGGTAGAGAACCTTCATAAAGCTATCGACGAACAAATCAATAAAAGAGAAACTGAACGATCAATCCCTATCCATTGCGATATTTTCGCAAATAGAACCTTTGTCTTTACTCCAAAAGGAAAGATTATAGAACTAAAGAATGGCTGTACTGCACTGGATTTTGCATATGCCATACACACACAAGTTGGATATAGCGCAATTGGTTCCCAGATAAATGGTAGAGCTGCTAGTTTAGATACAGAACTTAAGACAGGAGACATTGTTGAGATAAAAACACAAAGAAATAAGAAATATCCCAATGTGAAATCTCTTCAATATGTAAAATCGAGAAGAGCAAGAACAAAAATATACCAAGGTTTAACAAAGGCTAAAAATGAAAAGTTGCTCTAAATTAAACATCAGGATAATATTATAATATGAAAAAGAAAACCAAAAAGAAAATTATCAAAATCTTAAATCTCTCTTTAGCTGCACTACTTGTAATAGCAACACTTGCTCAAGTGATCTTGGTAATGATTAATTAATCATAATGCATAAACTTGTAGCTAATTCCCCTGTAACAGAAATAAGAATGGTGGGAGATCATTACGCTTCCCTCCTAGAAAGACTTAATGTCCTAACAGTAAAAGACCTTCTCTTCCATATCCCTTCAAAGTATCAGGATACCTCTAATATTCTTACAGTTGAGGAGTTCCTAAAAGTAGGCGATGGAACTTTCCTTTGTGAATTTAAGAATATTAAAACAATATATACACGAGCTCATAAAATCTTTACCAAAGCAACAGCATTTGATAAGACAGAAAAGATAGAAATACTGTGGTTCAACCAACCATATCTGGAAAAAACTCTAAAAGAAGATACCACCTATCTTCTAGACGGAAAAGTTACTATTAAAAAAGGAAAGAAAGTTTTATATAGCCCCAAACATGAGATCTATAAAGGAGAGATAGATAAACAAGTTCATCTGGGGAAATTAACCAGTATATATCCTGAGACCAAAGGTGTTTCTTCTAAGTGGATTAGACATAAACTCTCAATTCTAAGAAAAGATATTTCAAAATCAATCAAAGACCCTTTTGATGATTCTCTAATATCTGAAATGAAACTACTTCCTCTAAATCAAGCCATAGAGGATATCCACTTCCCAAAAGATTTAAAGAATATAGAGATAGCAAGAAAGAGATTAGCTTTTGATGAAATGCTAATAATAGCGTTTAAGATAGAGGAGGGGATTAAGAAGAAAGAAAAAAGAAAAGCATCTAAACAAGAACTCTATCAAAACAAGATTGCTCAATTCATCTCCTCGCTCCCATACGAATTAACAGATGATCAGAAAAAGTCCTACAAGAAAATTCTTTCTGACCTTACAAGACCATTCCCTATGAATAGACTTTTAAATGGTGATGTAGGAAGTGGAAAAACAGTAGTTGCAGCAATAGCAATTCTTAATACAATATTAAATAAGAAAAGCGCAATATTGATGGCTCCAACCACAGTATTAGCCCAGCAACACTATGATACCTTTCAGACTCTCTTTAAGGATTTAAATATTCCAATAGAACTGTGTATATCTGAAAATAAAAAGCCTCTCAAATCAAAAAGTCGATTAATTATTGGTACCCACGCAATTCTCTATAAAGAAGAACTCCCTAATATTGGACTCCTAATAATTGATGAGCAACATAGATTTGGAGTTAGTCAAAGAAAGAAATTGAAAATGAAAAAGAAAGAATCTCCTCACTTCCTCTCAATGACTGCTACCCCAATCCCTAGAAGTCTAACAAAATCAATTTATGGGGAAATAGATATTTCTCTAATTAAAGAAATTCCTAAAAACAGAATCCCTATAGAAACATATCACACACCATATAAAAAAAGACTTGACTGCTTTCAATGGATTTCAAAAAAGGTTAAAGAAAATAATGGTCAGGTATTTCTTGTATATCCACTAATAGAGGAATCTTCCAAGATATCTGCGAAATCTGTTATTAAAGAATTTGAAGAGTTAAACAAAGGAATCTTTAGAGATCTGAAACTAGGATTTTTACATGGAAGAATGAAAAACTCTGAGAAAAATAAAATCCTAACTGATTTTAGAGAAAAGAAATACGACATTCTAATATCTACATCAGTTATAGAGGTTGGATTAGATATCCCAAATGCAACAATTATGGTCATTGAGAATGCTGAACGATTTGGTCTTGCACAGTTACATCAGTTAAGAGGAAGGGTAGGGAGGGGAACAAAACAATCTTACTGCTTTACAATTCTTGGAGAAGAATCTTCCGAAGAGGCAACTGAC
>CAZYNJ010000024.1:0-3584 GCA_964648955.1 uncultured Candidatus Saccharibacteria bacterium
TACTCAACCCTTGTTTGGAATATTACTCCAGTAGTAGAACTAACAACCTTAGGATCAAACACATCTACAGCAGGCTTAATCAACGCTAAATCATTGAAATTGAAACCCTTCATAGTCCTAATGATGGTACCTACATTCCCCATATTCCTAGGGTTAACTAAAACTATATGGTCACCATCTTTGCTAAGTTCTTCCTCATATTTATTAAAAATCCCGATTACATATGTATTCTCTTTGTATGCTATCTTCTCTATTGCTCTATCATTAATCTCAAAAGGTATCCCCTCTTTCTCACAAAGACTCTTAATCTCTTCTATTTCTTTTTCATTACTTCCAACCTCTGATTTAAACAAAACTTTAAGAACTTTCTCTCTCTTAAATTTTAAAAGCCCTAAAGTAGGATATATCCCAAAAGAATATGAATATTCAAAATCCTTGTTGTATCTCTTTAATTTCGGTAAAAGCATATATTAATCGATGAAATATGTATGTTTTGTTCTCCACTTCTTTAAATCAATATCTACCCAAAAACCATATATTCCTAAAGTAATAATACAGAGTAGCCACCATTTAATCCACAAGCCAAAAAGCTCTAACGCTGTACCATCAAAAACAAGCCTCCTCCCTTCTATAACAGTATGCTTAGTTTCCCACTCATAGAGCTTACAGATAGCCCAAGGGAAACAAATCCCCAAGGTAAAGACATTAATGAGATACCCTAAAATTTGCCAACCAAGAAGTTGTAATAATTTCCCGTCGAAATAAGATTTATTATCTGGTTTGCTCATAGAAGTAATTAGTAAATTAAATAATATAACTACGGAGGGAGAGGGATTCGAACCCCCGGTTCGGGTAAACCCAAACAAAGCATTTCGAGTGCTTCCCTTTCGACCACTCAGGCATCCCTCCAAGTTTAATAATTATATCAAACCTTCTCTAATGAAATATATTCTCCATATGCAAACTTACTAAGTTTTGGTTGTTTCCGGATATCTTTGTAAAGAAGCTTGTCTTGTAATATGACGAAAAGAGGATCTTTGTCTCCCTCTTCTAAAAGAAAGATTAGTGAAGGTGGATACCTAAGTTTAGTATCTAAGAAAAGAAAAAGCTGATCCCCCTTTTTTGTAAAGTAGAAACTCTCTAACATATACCATTCATAAAGCTTCGTTCCTAAATCTATACCCCTAGCAGTAATTCTATGCTTAACAATTGCTGGTTCTGTAGTGCCCCATACGTAGATAAGGAAAAGAAGAGATATGATGGCAGCCATTAATCCATAGTGACCTAATACTGCGAGAAGAAGTATTAAGACAAGGGATGCCCCTACTAATATCAGATATGACCTATTATCAAATTTAATCTTTACTCTTTCTGGTGCTTCCCATTCGAAAACCTTAATGTTTTGTACCACCTTTTTCTCTTTAACCTCTTCTTCTTTCTCTAAAACAACCTCTTTCTCTATAATCTTTCTCTTTCTCTCTTTTTTAACCCTTTTCTTTGATTTCTCTTTTTCTGTCGCGATCCTCTCCTCTTCTTTTTTAAGAACCTCTTCTCCTGTCACAATATCTGCTAATGCTTTTATCTCATCTTTTAAAGAAAACTTCTCCTTGCTCATTTAGTCAAATTATTAGAATTAAAATACCCAAAAGAACGCACATACAAGAAATCCAGTACCATGTAAGTATATGGAAAAAATACAGTACCCCCAATGCTAACAAAAATAATGTTGATATTCCAGCATACTTTACAGAGAAATAGAGGGACGTTCCTGCTATCTTCTTCTTAAAAGGTAGCTGCCCTAAAGTGATTAATATCCCTAAAAAGGAAAATATTACTACACAACAAAGAACTACTACAGTAACTATATTAGTCCAATCGTAAGAACTTCCCTCGTTTAAAGGAAGAAAATCTCTAGTATTATTCAAATACAACAAAAACATGACGCTGTTAATTAAAGAAAAAAGTAATGATAATATCAATTTCATATTTTATCCTTTACTAGGTTTAGAGTAACTCCCCGATATTAAATATGCTTGGATGAATAACTTTTAAGTAACTCATCATGAACATTCTTATTATAGATAATTCTCCCACTCTTTCCCATATCATGAAAAAGACGTTGGAAGCATACAATTACAGAATTACTCTCGATGGGGATTGTTTTGTAACGAAAAATCTCGTAAGAGAAGGAACATTTGATATTGTGATACTCAACACTTCCCTTCCAAAAGAGAGGTCTTTTTCAATCCTGAATTCTGTAAAAAAGATTTCTCCTCACATTAAAACACTAGGTATATGTAAAAAAGAGGGATGGAAAAACAGAGTTAGGTTTCTTCAAAATGGAGCCGATGATGTTCTCACCTACCCCTTCCCTATGCAAGAACTATTAGCCAGAATCCAATGTTTGAACAGGAGACCTAAAAACTATGACCTAGACAAACTTTATCTCTCGGATATAGAGGTGAATACTAACATACGATCAACAACACAAGGGGGTATTGAGATCCCTTTAAGGAAACAAGAGTATTCACTGTTTGAATATCTACTGAGAAATAAAAATAGGACAGTTACGAGATATGAATTAATGGATCATGTATGGGATTATAGGAAGTTCAACAACTCTAATACAATAGATGTACATGTCAAAAGGTTGAGAGATAAATTAGGAAACAGAAATCTTATACAAACTGTACACGGAGTTGGCTATAGAATCATAGAGAAGAAGCCTAGAGCATCATAGGCATTACCAAATGAATAAAGGTATCATCTCCCTCTATCTTAAACACCCCAGGTTTAACAGACTCGGAACATTCGAAAGATATTTTTTCATCATTAATATGACTTAAAATATCAGAAAGTAATCTGGCACTAAATGCTATCTGTAGATTCTCTCCACTGATTGAACCACCTAAACTACTCTTGTTTGATCCAACATCTGATTGAGTAGCACTCATGGTTAATGTATCTTTTTTAGCATCTATATCTAATACTAACTTATTCCCCAGTACTGTTCTAGCGATAATGTTTGTGACTTTAAGAGAAGATAGAAAATCTTCTTTTTCAAAAAGGCACTTTGTCTTACCTCCTGTTGGAATAATTTGCTTATACTCCGGGAATTTACCATCTATTAATCTGGAAATAATATCAACATCATTAAATCTAAAAAGTACTTGGTTTCTCTCTTCTATATAGAAAACCTGGACAAAACTGTCCCCCTTCCCAACTTCAAAATCGTTAATGATATGAGCAAGCTCCTGCAATGCTTTTACAGGTACTAAAAAGTCTATGTTTTTATCTACACCTTCCTCCAGTTTAATAATCTGCCTGGATAATCTCAAACCATCAGTAGCAACAAAAGAAGCAGTATCTCCCTCCACCTCTATTTTTACACCAGTCAAAACAGGTTTGATATCATCGGTTGCTGCTGCGAAAGCAACTCTATTAACAGTTTTAACTAGCTCATCCTTGTCTATCTTAAAGACAACTTTGTGACTCTTAATACTAGGAATTGATGGATAATCATCAGGAGCCATAGTATTGAGATCTCCAATATTTCCCTCTGCTTTTATGTTTAATGTCTTTCC
>CAZYNJ010000024.1:3684-8823 GCA_964648955.1 uncultured Candidatus Saccharibacteria bacterium
ATTTAAATACTTTGCAAATGTGTCTTGATTACAAGAGAACTGCATATCATCTTTTTAAAAGAAAATTTATTTATATGGCAGTACATTATTATACATTTTTTCTTTCTTATATGTAATCCATTTGTAAAATATCCTTTCCTATAACTCTCTTTATTTTAAAAATTAGTAGTCATAGTAGTAGAGAATATGGATATGTGGAAAAGTTTGTATATATCCATATTTAACACTTTACTCAAAAGAAGAATATCAAATCATTGCTGAGTGGATATCTTGATTGCAAAAGATCCTGTTACAGAGTTACCTCCTGTTCAAAAAGCTTTTCTTGGAGATATTTCTCTGTGGTGGATAAGTTCATTGGATAACCAGGTAGGGTTTGTGGATAGGTGTGTATAGTCTGATATGTAAAAACATTGGAATAGATGGGTTTTTACTGTTTTATAACATAATCACTATGTGGACCAATGAACTACTTATCCATGAATAAACAAACTTCTCCACACACTTATCCACGACTATTCGGAAAGAGTTTTAAGACATTTATGTAACTTTTCCTTGAATCGAGGGTCTGTTGCCTGTAAGTGTTCAACTTTTCGGCAGGCATGGAGAACTGTTGTATGATCTTTTCTATTAACCTCTCTTGCCACTTTCTCTAAGGGGAGATCTAGCTCCGATCTCAGAATGTACATTGCGACTTGTCTGGAAAGAGCAATATAGGAAGTTCTTCTCTTTCCTTTTAATTCGCCTATCGTTATTCCAAAGACATCAGAGACAGTGGTTATAACTTTGCTGGGTGTCATTCTTTTTCTCTTACTTTCTATATCAATTTGGAGCATTTTAGCTACCTCTTCTTCGGTTAAACTCTCCCCTAGACTTATCAAAGAAATGACTTTTGTTAGTGCTCCTTCTAATTCCCTAACATTATTATCTATATTCTTTGAGATCAGCTCTAAATATTCTTCTGGTACTGCAATTCCCTTTTCTTCTGCTAACTGTTTCAATATTGCCATCCTCGTCTCATAATCTGGGGATTGCAGATCTGCAACCATACCACCTTGAAATCTAGATCTTAATCGGTCGGTAACGTTTTTTAATTCTTGAGGAGGTCTATCAGAAGCCAGAATAATTTGCTTGTTTGCTTGATGTAAAGTATTAAAGGTATGGAAAAGCTCTTCTTGTGTCTTCGGGAAGTTTTCTACAAATTGGACATCGTCGATGATTAACAAATCTACCTCTCGATATTTGTTTCTGAAAGCTCCCTGTTTATTCGTTCTTATTGACTCGATTAATTCATTAAGAAATCGTTCTATCGAGACATAGACAACCTTCTTGGAAGGATCGTTCTCAATAACTTCGTTCCCGACTGCCTGCATTAGATGGGTCTTTCCTACTCCAGTATCACCGTAATAAAAGACAGGGTTGTAGGCTAGTCCTAGTTTTTCAACAACGGCTCTACCTACAGCTTCTGCCAACCTATTATGAGAGCCAACAATAAAATTACTGAATCGATACTTCGGGTTCAGCTGGGAGCTCTCCAAGGACTTTTCCTTTGCTCTTTCCTGTTTTTCGGATTCAGAGAATAAATCAAGAGGAGACCCTACAGTAGGATCATGATATTCATATTGAACAGATTTTTCCTTCTTCTCGATAGGTGAATGAACCTTGATTAAAATGTGTAGCTTTTCTCCAGTAGCGTCTAGAAGACATTTCTCGAATAATCGTATATGATTTTTCTCAATTCTATCTTTTTTGAATTGTTCTGGGCAGGAGAACACAGCTACCCCATTCCCTACTGTCTCTAAATACATACCCTCTACCCATGCAGCAAAGTCTCTATGCCCCAAGGAGAGTCTTAAGTTCTCCGATACTACTTTCCATATATCATCAACATCATGGGAGAACTTTGTCCTGGAGGGATCATTAGTAGATGGTTTAGGAAATTTTTCTACATATTTGTTTAGATTTATCTTGTCCATAGTTAAAGACTAAAATAGGTATCAAATAGCAAAGCAGTTTTGGGGGCAGTCTCAATGATCGATTGGGACTAATGAACTATTATATTCAAATTCTAATAAATGTGGATAACTTTATCTGGAATGCTAGTATATTCCTCTTTTCGATATCCTACAAATTGTAGATATCCGTAGACTAAAGAATATCCCCTATTTGCCAGTTTAGATTCTTTCATATATAATGTGCTCGATTTAAAACATACACTTAAAGATTGAAATGAAAAGAACATATCAGCCAAAAAATAAAAAAAGGATAAGAAAGTTTGGGTTTATGGCTAGGAACAAAACTGTTGGAGGAAGGAGAGTTTTGTTAAAGAGAAGAAGGAAAGGAAGAGCAAGTCTCTCAGCAAGTGAGGACTACAAGAGAAAGAGGAAAAAAAATACAAAGAATATTAGATAATCCTTAAAAAGGTGCTTTCTAAAAAATATCGTTTACCAAAAGAAAAATTTCAATATATATATAAGAAGGGGATCAAAATCCGAGGGAAATACGGGATGTTGATTGCTTTAAAGGATGACAAAGTAAAAACGCCCCAACTAGGGATTGTAGTGAATAAGAAAATAGGGAATGCTGTAGCGAGGCATAAAATGACCAGACTAATCAGAAATATTTTTATGGAGGAAGTAAAAAAAGAATCATTAGAGGAATCCCCTACTCTGCTTCAATATATAGCTTTTGAGTTTTGTGATGAATATAGCCTTCTAAGAAAAGAGTTAAAAGAACAAATTAAAAAGGCTTTGACTGAATGAAAAAGATAATCCTTTTTTTAATAAGGATATATCAAAAAACTCTCTCCTATGACCATGGGTTGTTGGGAAAGATGTTTCCCAATACTAGATCTTGTAAATTCATACCCACATGCTCAGAGTATACCTATCAAGGGATAGAGAAGTATGGAGTTTGTAAAGGTTTAAGAATGGGGATTAAGAGATTAAGCAGGTGTAACGGGAGAACATCTACCGGTACATACGACCCTATATCTGAAAAGAAATAAGTTTTCGTGTATAATCAATAGTTTTCTTAATTAAGCATTTACTGATTTGACTGAAATATTTAATACAATTTTATTCTATCCTTTCCTGAATCTACTTCTTTCTCTTTACCACATCTTGGGAGATAATTTGGGTTTGGCAATTATGTTACTTGCAGTAACGATAAGGTTGGCAATGATTCCTCTGACAAAGAAGCAACTTGGCATGACACAGAAGATGGCTTCCTTACAACCAGAATTGCAAAAATTACAAAAGAAATATGCAAATAACCAAAAGAAGCTTTCTGAGGAACAGATGAAGCTTTACAAAAGAGTTGGGTATAACCCGCTAGGATGTATAGGAACACTTGTTCCTCAATTGATAATACTCTCAGCGTTGTTCGGAGTGATAAAGGCTGTGTCAACAGACTCTTTCGAGGGGATATATCCTGTTGTAAAAGATTGGATATTTGGATCAGAAGAAGTTGTAATCAACTCTCAGTTTCTCTGGTGGAATCTAAGAGAAAGTTACAACTCAGTAGCTGAAACAACGAATAGGTTCAGTGTTGAGGCCTTGCCATACTTTGTATTAGCTCTTTTTGTTGGGATCTTCCAGTATCTCTCAACAACCTTCTCTCAAAAGATTCAAAAATATGGGACTACACCTGCAAAAGGGAAAAAGAAGGAACCGATGTCTCAACAAGAAATGCAGGAGAAAAGTAGTAAATACATGATGGCTATGTTACCTATTATGACCGTCTTCATTGCTTTTAGCTCTCTAAGTGCACTCTCTGTATACTGGTTAGTTCAATCAGTTGCCTTGGTTCTTCAGTATTTTCTATTGGATGTCGGAAAAAGTAAGAAATTTCTGAAAGAGAGTTATTTGGGGAAGATATTCAAGAAAGGAAAGGAAGTAAAATAGATTTTAAATTTTGGAATATTTAATATATGAGAGACAAAAACATCCTTAAGATTGTTAAGAAAGAAGTTGACGAGATTGTAAAACTTCTAGGCATCGATTGTAACTATGATATAGAGATAGAAGAAGGGGAAGAAGAGAGGAAAATAATGAAGATCTCTTTTGAAGGGGAGAATCTTGGATATATGATAGGGAATCACGGAAGGCATTTGGATTCATTGCAGTATGTAATATCATTAGTTTTGAGAAAAAAATTCAAAGAAGATTTTTTCTTCATCGTTATGTTGGATGTTTCGGGGTATAGGAAAGAAAGAATTGCAAAAATAGAAGCTATTGCTTTAGGAAAGGCTGATGATGCCAGATTACTAGCAGAATCAGTAGATCTAGAACCAATGAAACCGTCTGATAGGAGAATTGTACATATGACTCTCCAACAATTTGATGATATTACTACGGAGAGCCAAGGAGAGGGACGTGATAGATATGTTAGAATTAGTCCTAAACAATAATTAGGATTATTAATGTTGAGGAATTTAAAAAGAATAGTTAAAAAACAAATCTTTCTTCTTTTTACTCTTGTATTATCTCTTTTTCTATTATTCTTCCTAAAAGAAAACTTTTACAGAACTCTTGTTCTAGAATTATCAATATGGTTTTGGTATTTTCTTGGTAAAAAGGCAAAGAATTTCACATATGCAAGTTTCCTACTTCTTTGGGTTGTATTACCGTTTAATATTTCTATGCAGGTATTTATAGGTGATGTTAATCCCTATGTCAATGGTATTTTTACCAACTATCTTGTCCCCGTAATTACTATCTTGGATCTCTTTGGGATAATTCTTTTACTATCATCTATCCTTGAGAAGAAGTTTCCTTTCCAACTTTTCTCCTGGGATATAGGGCTCCTAGTGATTTTTGGTGTTTTCCAACTAGTATTAGGGAGTGAAATCGTTTCTATTATTGGAATAGCCCGAATCTCTCTCTATCTCCTCTGTTTCAGAGTCGCCATTGAGAATACCAAGCTCAAAGGTGATCAAAAATACTTGTGGGTAGCAAAAGGATTGGCCTTGATACAGACGTGTATAGCCTCGTTTCAATTTTTAAGGGGATCCAGCCTAGGAATTACTTTTCTAGGGGAATCCATTTTCTCTGCAGGGATGAAAGGTTCTAATTTTGTAGATCTAGCGGGGAATTTATACATGAGAGGGTATGGTACATTCCCCCACCCCAACATCTTAGC
>CAZYNJ010000025.1:0-8764 GCA_964648955.1 uncultured Candidatus Saccharibacteria bacterium
TACAGGTTGTCTAGAAGGCTTTCTAGCAGTAGTTTTCTTTTTAGCCATTAATGTTGTTTAAAAAATTAATATACTCCTGTTAGTTTATCAGAATATCCTCTAAGAGTGAAGGGGAGGTTACTAGAATATTAGATGCAAGTACAAAGTCTTATAGATCTTATCATCATGAATAAGTACAGCATAATTTCCTCCAAACCAATCAGTATAGTAGTATACATATCCAGGGTCTGCTGCTTTTACAGGAGCGCCCTCTCCACGTAAATTAAACCAGCTACCTGGATCCCAGCTACAGTTTTGGAAGTCAGGATCACATAAAAGATCTCCTTGATGAACGCAATATTTTTCTCCAGACTGATTCCCCGATGTGGTGCTTACCATATCTATAGCATAGTGGCTAGGGTTTCTTGGTGGTCTGTAACCTTGTGTCAATACTGCTCCACTCATAGGTACATAGAAAAATCCTGTACTGAGAGAAGAGGAACCTGAAAGATAATTTAGAGGATTTTGTTTAACATTATATTTATAAACGACAAAGTGTAAATGTGTACCATAAGCACATCCAGTATGTCCATCAATTCCAATAGTATCACCTCTTCTAACATGTGTACCATCTCCTAACTTTCCAGTATCATAAAGTTGGAGGATCAATGCTGCTACAGCATTATCAACTTCGGCGGCCCTTTGGGTCAGCGAATATATTTGAGTTTCATATTCTGCACTTTTTGCTTTAGATTCCGCAAATAGCCTATTGTATTCAGCCTTCTGTACATCTAGTTCCTTCTTCTCTGTAACTAGCTCAGTTTTCTCCTCCTCTAATGCAATCGATTTTTCTTCAACAGATTCTTTTTTATTAGCTAGATCCAATTCTTCTGCACTAAGTATTCCAACTTGGTCATTCATTTGAACTAATGCTTCCTTGTCTTTCTCTCTCGTTACTGTTAAATATTTAGTTTTTCTTAGAATATTATCCAATGTACCACCGTTCAGAAATATTTCTAAAGTACCAATGAAAGAATATTTGTATGATTCCTCTATTCTTTGATTAACAGATATTTCTAATACAGATATCTCTTGTTTCATTATCGATATACTATCTTCCTTTTCTAGAATATTCTTTTCTAATAGAGAAATTTCAACAGTTTTTGCAGCTATTTCTACCTCCATAGACTCAATGAGCTTTTCTGATTGATGAATTTGTCCAGAGAGATAGGAGACTTTCTCGCTAAGAGAAAGTTGTTGATATTCTTCATGTTCAAGTTGATCTTGGAGGTTAGACTTTTCGGATTGTAAATCATTATATTTGTCCTGAAGATAATCTAAACACTCCTGAGAACTATCAGCCATTCCAGGACACAAATCTTCTTCAGCATATACAGAAGTATTTCCCATGCTTAAACTAAGGAATACAACAAATATTCCCAATATCAAGAGGAATATGTTTTTTATTTTACTTCTTTCCATTTCTTTCTAAATTCTGATGTACAGCGGTGTAACTACTAATAGCTCCGAATAATATACCAATGAATATGTGAGTAAAATAGTAGATTACTAAGAAGAGTAGGGAAGGTTTAAGTAAAAATGCTAAACCAAAATCTCTAATCATCTGTGAAATCCAGAAATATCCATCTGTAGAAGAAAGATAGTTGACAATGATGTACCAAGGGATAATGATTAAGGTGGCAGATATTAAACCACCAGTTAAACCATAAAACGCTCCCTCTAAAATGTATGGGGATTTAATAAAGCTATCAGTACTGCCTACTAAATTCATAATCTCTATTTCATCTCCATGGTTCTTAATATTAAGACCAATGGTGAGTCTAATGATAGAGAATGTAATTATTCCTAAGATGGAGATTAAGGCAATAGAACCAATATTAATGATATTGGATAGTGTTTTAATATTCTCTACAACATCTTTAAAATACATAACATCATCGATATATGCATTAGTTTCTCTAAGTTGACTAATATCCTCTATTATTATTAGCAGATTATCTATAGAAGTAGCTCTAATCTCTAAACTAGGAGGTAAAGCATCTGCAGTAACAGTAGCTATTAAATCTGGATTATCAGCAAAGTCCTCTCTATATATCTCTAAAGCTTCTTCTTGAGATATATACTCAATATCGTCTATTAGCTCTTTATCATATATAACATCTCTAAATTCAAAAATTTCTTCTTCAGGAGCATCCTTTTTAAAGAAAACAATAACTTGAGCTTTCTGTTCATAGTATTTAACTGCTTTCTTAGCAAAGATAGAAAGACTTACAAAGAAGGAAGATAATACAAAAACTATCCCTATTACAAACACTGTAGAAAAAGAAAGTATTTTATTTCTCTTAATATTCTTTTTTGTTGTTTCTATTAACCTTTTCATTTGTTTTTTGTTTTTAAATAATTTTGAAGAAACTTTTCAACAGACTTCTTTTCTCTTTTAGAAAGTTTTAACTTTTTAAATTCAGAGGTAGTTAAATCTAAAAGTTCATTAGCACTACTAATACTATTCTTCTCTAATTTAGCTTCTAATCTCTTATTCAATTTTCCAAAAACCTCCTTATCTATTTTTACCCCTTCTTTAGATTCCTTCTTTTTCATATCAACGATTTTTTCTTTCTTTTTAGTTTCTTGTTTCTGAACCCTTACCTTTGAATTCTTCTTAGGTGGAGTCTTAGACATATATGAACCTTTTCTAGAATCAGATATAATTTCGCCTTTATCTAGACGTATAACTCTTTTATGAGCTGGGTCAACAAGGTCTTTGTTATGAGTGATGACAATAACTGTAGTACCACTTGCATTAATAGTCTGGAGAATTTTTAAAAGATCCTTTGCATTATCTGGATCTAAATTACCCGTAGGTTCATCTGCAACTAAAACTTTAGGATTATTTGCCAGTGCTCTAGCAATTGCACCTCTTTGTTGTTCTCCACCAGAGAGTTCTTTAGGGAAGAGATGTTTTCTATCTACCAAGTCAACTAGTTCTAAGAGATAGGCAGTAGTGTCCTGAATTTCTTTCTCACTCTTATTTAATATCTCTAATGCAAATCCAATGTTTTCTTCTAAAGTCTTACTCTGAAGTAATTTAAGATCTTGAAATACCATACCAATCTGTTGTCTATATTCCGGTATCAACTTCTTTGGCAATTTAGGGACATCGATCTTTCCGAAGGTGATATTCCCTTTCGTAGGTAATTCATCTCTAATCAAGAGTTTCATAATTGTTGATTTCCCAGCACCAGAAGGACCTACGATAAAGCAGAATTCACCATCAGGAATTTCAAAAGTGACTTCTTTTAATGCTGTTATCTTGTCATATTGTTTGTCTACATTATCGAAATGTATCATTTGGTTTTAGAGGACAGATTAGATACAAGTATATATTACTGTATTCTGATTTCAGCTTCAATGAAAGTAGAAAGATTTCCATCAAGGACAGATTCTGGATTATTACTTTCGACTCCAGTTCTAAGATCTTTCACCAGTTTATATGGATGTAAAATGTAGTTTCTAATTTGATTTCCCCAACTTGCTTTTTTGTATTCTCCCTTTATTTCAGATATCTCACTCTTGTGTTCTTGTTCTTTAATTAACCAAAGTTTTGCTTTTAATATACTCATTGCATTCTCTCTGTTTTGTGCCTGACTTCTTTCTTGAGAAGAGTTAACAACAATACCTGTTGGAATATGAGTTATCTGTACTGCAGAAGAAGTTTTGTTAACACTCTGTCCTCCAGGACCACCTGATCTCACAGCTTTAAACTCGATGTCATTTTCTGGGATATCCAAATTAGTATCTACTTTCTTAATCTCAGGTATTACTTCAACTCCTGCAAAAGATGTTTGTCTTAAATTCTGAGCATTGTAAGGAGAAAGTCTTACCAGCCTATGAGTACCATGTTCTTTCTTTAAAAGACCGTATGCATATGAACCATCGATATTTAGAGTAACAGTAGATATCCCTGTTTCATTCCCTTTTATAATATGTAATACTTCTACTTTCCATCCTTGGTTATCACAATATCTTGTATACATTCTAAGTAACATCTCTGTCCAATCGTTAGCTTCTGTGCCTCCTTGTCCTGCATGTATGGAAAGAATTGCATCTGATTCATCATATTGATGAGAAAGAAATTGATACTTTTTAAAATCTTCAACCTCATCTTTTAATTTTTGGTAATCCTCCAGAAGGCCGATTGTACTTTCGTCTCCCAATTCTAAAAGAGTAGAGATTTCTTGCTTAAGTGTATTTGATTTTTCTGTAATCTTTTTTAAGCCCTCAATTTCTTTTAATATTGATTTAGCATTAGATTGATCTTTCCAGAGATCGGGATTGGATGTTTCTTCCTCTAATTCTGAAATCCTTTGTTTTTTCCCTTCTAGATCTAAACTTTTAGATATTTCTAAAATCTCTGTTTGTAAATTGTTTAAATCTTTTTTGTTAAAACTTTCCATATTGGTATATTATATACTATTACATTATCTAACCTGCTCATACTCATGGGAATGTTTTCAAGAAGTGGCTTGGGGAACAGCAATGTAGAACCCAATATTTCTCCTATAAAGAAACCAGTAACACTAATTGTTTTAGATGGACTTGGTATTCATTCGGATAAAGAGGGGAATGCTGTGTTGCAGGCACAAACGCCATTTCTAGATTTAGCATGGACACAGGGCAGATCTTCACTTCTTCATGCATCTGGTACATATGTAGGGTTACCTTCAGAAGCTGTTGGAAATTCCGAGACGGGGCATTTAAATATTGGTGCTGGACAGGTGGTATATCAGAGTTTACCAAGGATTAATGATGCAATTAGTAGCCATGAATTGGATAAAAATCCTGTTGTAAAGGAGATGTTCTCCAGGGTTAGGAAAAGAGGTTCTGATATGCATTTAGTAGGGGTTCTTAGTGCAGCTGGTGTACATGGGCATATTAAACACCTTTTCTCTTTTATGGAGATGTGTCGTGCATATGCGATTAATCCGTATATACATATAATTACGGATGGTAGAGATACGCCACAGAGAGAAGCTTTCTTGTATATTAATAAATTGAAAGAGAAGATAGCAGAATTAGGAGTTGGGAGGATTGCTAGTATGATGGGAAGATTCTATGCTATGGATAGAGATAGTAAGTGGGAAAGAACAAAACTTGCATATGATGCGATGGTAGGTGCATCTCCAGAGAAGTTTACAGATCCGATAGAAGCTCTTCAAAGGGAATATGAAGCAGGTAGGGATGATGCTCATGTAATCCCTATGACTAGGGTGGGTGGAAATGGACAGGTGATTGGTACAGTGAAACCTAATGATGTGGTTCTCTTTTATAATTTTAGAGAAGACAGAGCTAGGCAATTAACTAAAGTTTTTGTATTACAAGATTTTCCTCACTTCAGAAGGATAAATTTCCCAAGTAATCTTTACTTTGTAACGATGACAGGTTATGAAGAGGGTTTACCTTCTAAGGTAATATTTCCTCCAAAGAAAATTAAAAAATCTCTTGCTGCAATTTTATCCGATAATGGGAAGAAGCAGATTCATATATCTGAATCTGAGAAACATATGCATGTATCATATTTTTTTAATGGTGGTATTGAGGAGGAGCATATAGGAGAAGAGTTTTATAATATTCCGTCTCCTGATGTAAAAAGCTATGCAGAAATACCTAAAATGAGTGCTTTGAAAATACAGGAATATGCTACAAGAAGACTTGCAGAAGTAGACGACGATTTTATGTTAATTAATTTTGCTAATCCTGATATGGTAGGACATACAGGAGAGTTGAAAGCTGCAATTAGAGCTAATGAAATTACTGATAGTTGTACAGCCGAAGTTGTTAAGAAAACATTAGCAAAAGGTGGAGTTGCTATCATTATCGCAGATCATGGAAATTGTGAGACCATGATAGACAGGGGAACAAAGCAAGTTCATGTCGCCCATACTAATAATCCAGTACCATTTATACTTCTAGAAAAGGATATGGAGATTACAAGGAAAGCAGATACGAAAGTTTTGAAGATTGGTACAGGGGAAAGAGCAAAAGTAACAGGGATTCTCGCCGATGTTGCCCCTACAGTGTTAGGATTTGTAGGTGTTACTCCTCCTGAGAGTATGACAGGGATGGATTTGGTGAAGGTGTTATACAAGTAGCAAGATTAGTATTCCCAATACTATTCTATACATACCGAAACAGGTCAACCAGTTTTTCTTCTGGAATTTCTTCAGAAGAATTAATGCAATATATCCAATTATAAAGGGGAGAATTGCCATTACTGTAATTTTAATGACTGATACAGAAAGTATAGTTGAAGTTAGTTCTCCAACCATTAATATCTCTTTTAATATCCCATACATAGAACTACCGAGTAAAACAGGGATACCAAGTATGAAGCTGTATTCTAGGGCTGTATATTTATCCAATCCTACTAAAATACCAGTGATAGTAGTTATTCCTGATCTAGATGTCCCTGGTATTAATGCTAGGGTTTGACTAATACCTATAGAAAGAGATTGTTTCCAGGAAATAGCTTCTAAATTCTTTCCATTATTATCTTTTTTCTTCTGCTCCATTAATATCATCACAATCCCCCATACAATTAGAGATACAGCAATTATCCATGTTGCTCTTAGTCTTTCACTAATTAATTCTTCAAAAAGAAATCCTACAATTCCAGCAGGTATACTAGCGACTAAAATCTTAATGTAGAAAAGAAGTTTTTCCTTTGTAAAAAGATTTTTGAAAAGCTTCTCTCTAAAGAAAAGAATGATAGCTAAGGTAGTACCTAAATGAAAAGTAGAAAGTATTAAAGTAGTGATTGAGATATTAAAATATTCACCAAGAAGTATTAAATGACCACTACTAGAGATTGGTAAAAGTTCTGTTATTCCCTGAATTATTGCTAAAATTCCCATCTTTATCATCTCCATATTATACATCTTCTAAGTTATCTCTCCTTTATGGTAATATTTTGTAATATGCAAATCAAGAAATTTGTACTTATAAAAATTTTTGTAATACTAATATTAACAATATCACCCTCTTTGATATCTGCATCTGGGGGAGAATTTACGCTATATCCTTCAGGAACTAAAGCCTATGATAGGGGGGAAGGATTTACGGTAGATATATTAATAGATTCCGCTGACGAGAGCTTGATAAAAGCGAGATCTGTAATTACCTTCGATGCAGAATTAGTGAAAGTTACAGAAGCTAAAAGAAACAATTCTTTGTTTTTAACATGGCCTGTTGATGAAAGTACGATAGATAATGTGAATGGAGTTGTAATGTTAACTGGCTTTACACAATCTGGTACTGGTCAACCATATCTTACAGAAGGTGATGATGATGTATTTGCTAGATTAACATTTGAGATATTAAAAGAAGGTGAATTACTTTTAGATTGGGAATTCTCTGGTATTGATGAATCTTTTAACTCTGTAATGATGACTGATGGAAGTCCTCCTTTAAATATTCTAACTACTAAACCTGATTCTGCAATATATACGCTATTAATCAGAGAGGCAGTAGTAGATACTGCTCCTGATACAGGTATAGAGTTTGAATTTTCTGAAATATTGGTGGGATCTTTCCTTGTAGTAATTGGTATGTATTTAATGATTGCTAAACCTACCCCAACTAAAAAAAGGGGGACAGTAGTTATATATGAAGAATAAAGAAAACATTAAAGTAGCAATTGTTGGAGAGGGTTTCTTTTTCTATGAGGGTACGAATAGGGTTAATAAGGCTTTGTGTGAAATATTTCCTAATGCAGATATTTATGGCTTGTTTGGGAAAGAGGAGTTTATGGAAGAATATTTTAAAGGACATAGTTATAAATTTTCCTTCTTACAAAAATACCCTTTTATATCGAAAATATACAAATACACATATTTTCTTTGGCCATTAGCTATAGAATCTTTCAATCTTTCAAATTACGATCTTGTAATTTCCTCTAGCTATTCTTGTGCATTAGGCTGTATAGTACCTTTTCCAACAAAACATATTTCATATATTCATACTCCAATGAGATATGCATGGGATCTTAAGGATATGTATTTTAATAAAAAGAATTTTTCCCTATGGAAACGATTAGTAATTCCAATATTTCTTAATTACCTTCGTACATGGGATGTTTGTGCTTCTCAAAGATCTGATTTACTAATATCCAACTCTAAGTTTGTTAAAAAAAGGATGAAGAAGCACTGGGGGAGAGTGGCTGATCATATCATCTATCCCTCTGTAGAGTTGTATGAGGGGAAGATACAAGAAAAAAGAAAGAGATATTTTGTTACAGGAGCTCATTTAGAGCCTAACAAGAATGGGGATATCATTCTAAATTTTGCAAAAGAATTAAATGTTTCTCTCAAGATTATTGGTAGATGTCCAAGAAAGGTAATTAGAAAGTACAAAAAAGTTTCTAATATTGAATTTCTTGGAAGGATATCAGACGAAGAGAAATATAAAGTTCTTTCTAATGCGAAAGGATATATTACTTTAGGTATAGAAGACTTTGGTACTTTTCCTGTAGAAGCTATGTCTTGTGGTACCCCTGTACTGTTTTATGAAAAAGGGGGAGTTTGTGAATCTGTAGTAGATGGGAGAACTGGGATAGGTATAGAGGAATTAAGTTTAAAAAGTTTCAAAGATGGACTGAAGAAGTTCGATAAGAAGAAGTGGAATTACAAATATATTGCAAGGCATTCTAAGAGGTTTGGAAAGAAGAGGTTTATGAGAGAAATAAGGAGGGTAATAGGTGATTTGTTAT
>CAZYNJ010000026.1:0-4790 GCA_964648955.1 uncultured Candidatus Saccharibacteria bacterium
CATAAGTAAATCCATATTAGGTATACACAGAATTCAAAATAATAAACTAAATAACAAATGATATGGCAAAAAGTAAGGAGCAAAAAGCTACCCTGCTCGGTAGATACAAAGATCTAATAGATTCTAAAAATGGATATATATTAGTAAACTCAGAAAATATTGACACTGCTACTACTACAACTCTAAAGATGAAATTAAAAGAGATAGGATCTGACTATGCTGTTGTTAAAAATACTCTTTTTAAAGTAGCCCTACAAGAATCCAATCAACCAGTGGAATTACAAAGTTTTGATGGTCCTACAGCTATAATAGTCTTTGATGAAGACCCCACTACACCTGCAAAACTCTTACAAGAATTACAAAAAGAAACAGAACTACTCTCAGCTAAAGCAGGAATATTTGAAGGAGAATATCTAACAGGAGAAAAGGTAATGCAATTAGCTGAAATACCTTCTAGAGAAGTACTACTTTCCAATTTAATGAGTTCTATGAACGCCCCAATATCAGGTACTATGAATGCCCTAACAGGCAATGTACGTGGTCTAGTTATGGTCCTAAAAGGTCTTTCCGAGAAGGAAGCCTAATGACATTGTAATAATTTAATTTTAATTAATATATACACATGGCAGAAGAAAAGAAAGTAACTGTTGTAGAAGAGAAAGTTGAAGAGAAAAAAGATCTTCCAAAGCTCTCTGCTAACGGAAAGAAAGTTATAGAGATTGTTGAGAAAATGACAGTCCTAGAACTTGCTGATCTTGTCAAGGTAATGGAAGACAAGTTTGGTGTTAGCGCTTCAGCACCTGTTGCAGTAGCAGCAGCCCCTGTAGAAGCAGCTCCAGAAGAAGAAGAGAAGTCTATGTTTAACATTGTTCTTAAGGAAACAGGTTCAAACAAGATTGCAGTAATTAAAGCTGTTAGAGCAATTACTGAACTCGGACTTAAAGAAGCTAAAGATCTTGTAGAAGCAGCTCCTCAGACTGTCAAAGAAGACGTTAAAAAGGAAGAAGCAGAAGAGATTAAAGCTCAATTCGAAGAGGCTGGTGCTACAGTAGAGTTAGCATAGTTTTTTAAAAAGAAACTATAATTTAAAACCCTTTCATATGAAAGGGTTTTCTCTAAATATCGACAACACTCTCTACAAAAATGTATAATTGTGTCATTCAGTTATAAATCTCAAATAATTTGTAACCAAGCTATTTATGGAAGTCTCAATACTCTCTGAATCAACCCAATGGATTGTAAACCATGGAATACCTCTACAAATGTTAGAGATATTAGTAATGATTCCAATAATCGCAACCCTTGTTAGCATTGCAAGATATCTAGTAGGATTCAAAACCTTTGGAATCTATGCATCTATAATATTAGGAATTAGCTACTCTTTTACTGGACTTAGATATGGGTTAACCCTAACAATACTCGTCATTCTTACCACCCTTCTCTCTCACAATATGCTTAAGAAAATCAGAATGCACTATATTACTAGAATAGCGATTAATTACTGTTTGCTAATATTAGTTCTCATCGGTTTCTTTATTCTCGTAAATGAATTCGGACTAGGTTTAGAAAATATTGAAAATATTAATCCATTAGCAATAGTCTCAATAACGGCTCTCTCTGATTTCTTCATCAAAATATATGTTAAGAAATCATTTAAGAATACACTTAGGGCACTCTTAGAAACATTACTGGTTGCAACATTTGGTTGGTTTATCATAACTAGAGATAATGCCTCTACCTTTCTTTTAAATAATTTGTGGTTAATAGCACTCCTTGTTGCTATTAACCTCTCAATTGGCCAGTTTAAGGGATTACGATTATTTGATAGCTCTAGATTTAAGTCAATAATTACTAAGAAAGATGACTTCCCTGATCAAAAATAATACAAAAGATGAAATTCTTGGTTTAAATAGAAGAAACCAAGAATATATCAGACCGTATAATTCTCGGTCTGCAAAATCATTAGCAGATGATAAGATTTGGACTAAGAAAATTCTTGCGAAAAATGGTATACAAACTCCAGAAGTCTTTAAAATAATTCGAAGTAAACAACAACTAAATCACCTAGATTGGAGCTCTTTACCTAAAAGCTTCGTTATCAAACCTAATAAAGGAACTGGTGGACATGGGATATTAGTCTTTTATGGTAAGAAGAAAGGGCTAGAAGAATGGATACGTCCAAGTGGGAAAACCATGACTAAAAAAGACCTAATTCTTCATATTGAGAACATCCTTGAAGGAAGATTCTCGATGGGTGACAGGAAAGACTCTGCAATCATTGAGGCACGCATCCAAAATGATCCTCTCCTGAAGAAGTATTCATATAGAGGAGTCCCAGATATTCGTATCATCGTTTTTAATGGAGTACCTGTAATGGCCATGCTACGATTTCCAACCAAAAGATCTGATGGGAAGGCAAATCTTCATGCAGGAGCTATCTGCACTGGGATAGACATCGGAACAGGCATTACTACCTACTCGATGCTAGGTAACTATGCCTCCCCTATTTCGGACACATATATCCTTGTTGATACAACTTCTGATCTTGAAGAAAATCTTCCATTGAGTGGTATTCAAATACCTAATTGGGATGACATTTTAGAAATTGCAGTCAAATGTCAAGAAGCCAGTAATCTTGGATATGCAGGTATAGATATTGCTCTAGATGCAGAGAAAGGACCCATGGTCTTTGAGTTAAATGCCCGACCTGGTCTTGGAATACAAGTTGCCAATCAAGCAGGATTAAGAAGAAGGCTAGAAAGAGTCAAGGGATTAAAAGTAAAAGGTATAAAGCATGGAATAAGACTTGCCAAAGAACTCTTCGGTGGAGAGATTGAAGATGAAATTGAAGCTATTAGTGGAAGACAGGTTGTATCAATAGTGGAGGAAATAAAGGTTTACCATAAAGATTGGTCTCCCGATGCAAAGAAAAAAAAGAAACTCTTCGAAGTTCTAAAAGCCTACATGGATACTGGATTCCAAACATCCAGAATCGATAAAGGATTAGCTAACAGAATTGGTTTAGATGAATCCCTCAACTCTTTCTATAAACTAGATACTCCCAGTTCTTTTGAATCCTTTACAGAGGCACAAGAATTCATAGAAAAGAATGATCCCATTCTCTCTACAGATGAAAATATTGTCAGACTGGCGAAACTATTGGAAGATGGGAAAATTAGAGTCAGACCTGTGTTGAAAGTTAATATAAAAATATCTAAAGAAGTTAAAAACATTGAAATGATCGTAAGTACTAGACAGGAGATGACATACCCTGTTGTATTAGGAAGAGAAGAGCTAAAAGGATACTTGATTGATACTACCAAAACATTCTAATTTCGGACATATTACATATATGGGAAAAACATATAAAGAATATCTGAAGAAAGCTGGAAATGTACATCTAGCCTACTACATCGAAGCTGCAGATATCCTTGGTATCGACTATGAGGTAGTTGTATATCGATTAATGGCAAAATTCTCATATCAAGATAAACACTGGTTCATAATTAATACTGTAACACCTCTTACAAACTCTCCCGGTTCAACCATAGCAAAAAGAAAGAATCTTACTAATCTCGTTCTCAAAGATTTTAATATACCAATACCAGAACAAAGATCTCTGAATTCCGCAGTAGAAGCATTACAATTCTTTAATGAATTTAAAGATATCGTAATTAAACCAGCACAACAATTAGGAGGAAAAGGGGTATCAATACTCCCTCAAACAGAGAATGATGTTATCAAAGCATATGAAATAGCCCTAAAGAAAAATAGATCAAAAACTTCAACTAAGGTTTTAGGAGAAGAATTTATAAAAGGGGAAAACTATAGATTCCTTGTTGTGGGAGAGGAAGTAATAGGTATCATCAGAAGAAAAGCAGCACATGTAATAGGGAATGGAAAAGACAATATAGAGAAACTGATCCAAAAGGCTAATGAAGAGAAAAAGAAAGCCATACTAAGTCCAATATTGATAGACAATGAGGTAAAAACAAAGCTCAAGAAGGAGAAAAAAACTCTCTTGTATATACCCAAGGATAAAGAAGAGGTAATATTAAGATACAACTGTAATCTAACATCAGGAGGTACTACACAAGAGTGTGCTAAAGAAACAAACCAATATTATAAAGATATAGCTGTTGAAACCGTAAAAGCAATAGGATTGGAGTTTGGGGGTGTGGATATAATAGCAGAAGATATTACAAAGGCAGGTAAATGTGCCATTAACGAAATAAACTACAATCCTGGATTAAGACCCCATTACCATGCAAGTAATGGAGATACTGTGAAGGTAGCTATCCCAATAATGGAATATATCAGGGATAAATATATAAAATAATACATACAAGAATGGCAAATCAAATACTACATGGTCTGAATATAGAATCCCACATATCTACAATAAAGATAGATCTAGGAATAAACCAAAAAGAAGTTCTAAATATTTTAAAGAAAGTAGGTAACTTTCATCCCCTCTTTCTAGAGGAATATTCCATTACTGACAACACCATAACCATTAGATCCCATGTAATAGATATCTGGAGAGATACCTCCTCTACCCTGGCTAAGCTTTCTAATGGAGAAATCTCTTACGAGAAGGCAGAAGAATATATTGTAGGAGAAATAATTCATAAAAAACTCTACTCTATGTCCTCTATTCCAGTTCTAGAAGCTGCATATAAAAAAGGTTTAGAAGTAACTAACCTCTACTCTAATGAAAAAACCTTCAAAGGAACATATGAACAAGGATATGCAGTAGCACTAAACAGAAACTATATCCTTGGATGTGG
>CAZYNJ010000026.1:4890-6147 GCA_964648955.1 uncultured Candidatus Saccharibacteria bacterium
CCTAGGAGAGATATTACTAACCCATCCCACATATTAAAACCAATAATAATAGATGAACCTCTACTAAACTACCTGAAAGAACAAAGCTTGGCTTTAGATATTGTTCCTGAGAAAGACCAAAGAATATATGTCCGAAAGGTAGCTAGTATGAGTAGAGGTGGTATAACTGAGGACTTTACTGATACAGTTAGTCCGGAGATAAGATTAATCGTAGAAAGTATAGCCTCTTCTATACATGCTTTTGCATTGGGTGCTGATGTAATGTGTAAAGATTTAAACAAACCATTAACCAAAGAAAATGGAGGTATAATTGAAATTAATACTATGCCTGAGGCATATTTGAACTTTTTCCCCGTACTAGGACAAACAAGAGAAGATGTAGCAGATGAGTATGTTGATGAATTACTAGAATTTTGTAAAACAAAAAGAATTGTATGTATAGGAAATTACTATGAAAATATCTCTGGGTTACTTCGTAGAAAGAAAATTATCAAACCTAATGAAAAGGTAGGAGAGATATACAATGGAAAGATAAAAATAAATAATTGTGAGATAAATGATGATGTAGATATGTGGAAAGGGATAGAAGGATTGAAAATAAATGGATCGTTAGATCATATAATTGTTCAATACAGAGATTGGAAAGATGTAAGAAACTTTGGTTTAGGCTTTAATAAAATAGATTTCCTGTTTATAACGAAAAAAGAATATTCGTTGGATAAAGAATTTATGCGAAAACTTCGTAAATACAAACGAATGGGACTAATAGGTAAAATTAAAGTACTGAAGTAGTATGAAATACCTTCTTATCGATAAAAAACAAAGAATTAAGATAGACACAATGGGTAAGTTCCCTACTGCTGATGTCCGAATAATGGAAGAATTGGATAAAAAAGGTATACCTTATGATTTTGCATATAATGACTCAATTGAATTTGCTTTCATAGATGGTAAAACTACCATTCTGATCAACAATAAGAATATTGATGAATATACACATATCATACTCAGAGGTCATAGATTAGACAAACCAAGAGAATATGAAACTAAAAGCTATATCGTTGACTATGCTAATCAACATAATATTCAAGTTTTAAATGGAAAAGCTATTAAATTCTTCCCCTACTACAATAAGATATCAATGGCTTTAATATGTTCTAAATATAATATCCCCTACTTTAATACCTACTACAGAATAGATGGAGAATATACAAAGCAACGAGATTACTTAAATGAATATCCCTTAATATGTAAAGA
>CAZYNJ010000026.1:6247-8751 GCA_964648955.1 uncultured Candidatus Saccharibacteria bacterium
ACAGTTATCAGAGGTAAATATGAAATGTATAACAAACCATCAAAGGAGATAAAGAAAATGGCTGAAAAGGTTGCAAAAGTCTTTAAAGCAGACTTTATAGCTGTAGACTTTATGTCAGATAAAGATGGAAATATGCTTTTACAAGAGATTAGTTTACATCCTGGATTTAAGGCATATGAGAACAAGATAGAAGGAGAACCAGTGAATATAGCAAAAGCAATTATAGAGGCATTCTAATTTAAGACTTCAGAAATCTAAATCCCGACCTTAGTAAATATCTCATTCCATTCCTCTTTAGTTGGAGGATTTATAGAAGGCTTCTTAATCAACCCCTCCTCTACCCATACACACTGTTTAATATCAATCTTTCCAGAATAAAGTTTATTATACAACCTAGGTTCCTTCTCTAATGCTTTCATTATCTTTCTCAATCCTCTAAAGTATGCAGTATCCTTCGCATATATACCAGGATAGCTAGTATCCCCTAAACCTCTCTTTACTCTATAAGTGACATCAAAAGCAGTTTTCTTAGGAAGTACACCAAGTACTACGTTATAAAGCTCCCTAAAACTCATATCTCTCCCTATAGATATTGCCCATACCATAGCAGCCCTATTCTTTAACCACCTCTCTGTTAAAAGTCCCATATTCATTTCATTCCAAATAGCTAAACCCTCCTCAATATCTAAATATGTTGAAAGATTTGCCTTTGATAATGCCTCAAAACCTGTCATATCCCCATTATGTGCCCTTAAAACATGAGTGCCAACCTCATGTACTATTGTCTTCCTTAACTTAAATGTCGATCTTCTAATATCCTTGTATACTAATATCTCTTTATTCTTAACCCCAATTTTAGCCCCTTGTTTTGCAATATTCATAGATTCCTTAACAGACCACTCTTTTAGTCCCAATTCTTTAAATACTCCCATAAAGACTTTCTCAATTTGATCATATTCTAAAAACTTTGGATTCTTAGGATATTCAACTAAGTTATAGCTCTCTGTATACCCTCTTAAAACCCTTGCTGCATTCTTAAAAAGAATTCTACTAGGTTCCCTATATCTCTCTATTGAGATCTCTGTCACCAAATCATTATTCCCCACCGCATGCATTAAATCACTAGCTCTACCTTTTTCTTCTATCAAGGCAATATAAAAATCAGAAATTCTGGGATCTACATCAGAAATCTTTTCTACAAAAGAAAGCTCCTTAATAATCTTGTCATTCTTGTTCTTTACAATCCTATACTCAAACTGTGGATTGTATACATCTGAATTAAAAAACTTACTTTTTTCTTTTTCTAAATTGATAGGAGTAAAGACCAAGGATATGGGAATTCTAAGTTCTCTCAAAAGCAGAGTTACCTCCTCTAATGTCATCTCTTTTCTTTTCTTAGTGGAAAACATACTTATTTATTTAATACAAGTTACTCAGAATTATACCATCTTAATATGAAACTGTAGGGAAAACTCTCTCACCTGTAGTAATAGCTTCTAAGGCAATACCTGTACCCCTGGCAACACAAAACATAGGATCATCAGCAATATGAGCAGGAACACCTGTAGCCTTTGTAAGAAGCTTATCTAAATTCTCAAGTTGTGCTGTACCACCACTCAAAACCATCCCTCTATCAATTATATCAGCAGAAAGTTCGGGAGGAGTATTTTCTAGTACTGATTTAATACCATTGATGATCTTAACTAAAGGATTTTTTATTGCTACCGCTATATCATTTGAATCTACACTTATCGATTTAGGCATCCCAGAACCAACATCTCTCCCTTTTACTTCCATTTTCTTAGGATCCTCTGTTTTCATCGCTGACCCTATTCTAATCTTTACATTTTCAGCTGTTTGTTCTCCAATATATACCCCCCTTATTTTTCTCATATATGAAATAATGGCTTCATTAATAGCATCACCTGCTACCCTTATCGAACTAAAACCAACAATACCATCTAAAGACAATACAGCTATCTCTGTAGTCCCACCACCCATATTGACAATCATATTCCCCGAAGATGTCTCAATAGGTAACTCGGCTCCCAAGGCAGCAAGAAGAGGTTCAGGAATTAAATTAATTTTCTTCGCCCCTGAATTCCTTGCAGCTTTTAATACTGCTCTTTGTTCTACAGATGTTATGCCAGCAGGAACACTGATAACTACATCAGGTTTAAAAAATCTAGCTTTTCCCAATGCTTTATCAAAGAAATACTTAACAAGAGCTTCTGTAACCCTTGAATCAGCAATAACACCATTCCGAAGGGGTCTCTTTGCAACAATATTCTCTGGAGTTTTCCCTATCATAACCTTTGCTTCATCCCCTACTGCTATAACCGTATAGGTATTAACATCTATCGCCACAACCGTGGGTTCAACAAGAACAACTCCTTCTCCTTCTACGAAGACTACGGAGTTTGCTGTTCCTAAATCTATTCCTACTCTTTTTCCTAGCATATTAACTGTATTTTAACAAAAAAAAGTCTACTATGATATACTCT
>CAZYNJ010000027.1:0-2162 GCA_964648955.1 uncultured Candidatus Saccharibacteria bacterium
ATCTTCCCCCATTTACTCTTTCTTTCTACTAAGTTTGATTCACACTCTGGACATTTCTCATTTAAAAGAAGAGGTACTGTACCCTTACATTCAGGGTATTTCTTACAAGCCCAGAACTTCCCATATTTCCCAGTCTTCAAAACAAGTTCTCCTTTACACTTCGGACACTCCTCTGGTCTAGCATACTTCTCAAAATCTAGATTCTCTTCTCCTCCATCGATATCTGTCATTCCCTTACATTCAGGAAACTTCTTACAACTGAGAAACTTTCCATATTTCCCTAATCTTACAACCATTTCCCCCTTACATATTGGACATTTTTCCTTTGAATCTCCAAGTATCACAACATCTTCCTTTTTAACATTCTTGTCTGCTTCCTCTATCTCTTTAATCAATGGCTTGTATTCCGCATCAATGAAAGGTTCGTACTTAATCTTTCCACTAGCGATCATATCTAGTTGATTCTCAACATCTGCTGTATATTGGTAATCCATCATTCTGCTAAAATTCTTCTTTAGGAAGTGACATACCACTCTACCTATCTCTGTTGGGAAAAGAGCTTTAGCTTCTTTCTCAACATATCCTCTGGTTTGTATAGTACCGATAATCGATGCATATGTAGAAGGTCTTCCAATCCCTAATGCTTCTAATTTCTTGACTAAAGATGCCTCCGTAAACCTTGCAGATGGAGTAGTAAACTTTTGCTCTTTCACAAACGCTTCTTTCTTCAGAATATCTCCCTCCTTTATCTTCTCTATCTCCTGCAATTCTTCTTTCTCCTTAAATCCTGAACCTAATACCTTTCTAAACCCATCAAAAAGAACCTTTTCAGCTCCTAGAGAGAAGATGTATTCTGGATTCTTTACATCGACAGGCTGTAATTCAACAGAAACAACTTCTACTTTCTTTTCAATCATTTGAGAAGAAACAACTCTTCTGTAGATTAGATCATATAGTTTGGCTTCCGGTATCCCCATCTTCTTCTCTATTTCCTCTCTCTCCACATCAAAGTGTGCGGGCCTGATAGCTTCATGCGCCTCTTGTGCAGATTTACTCTTGGTTTTATAGAAATTTGGCTTCTCTGGAAGATATTCCTCTCCATATTTCTTTTGAACCATACTCCTAATCTCTTTAATCGCTTTATTACTTAGAAACACGGAATCCGTTCTCATATATGTAATATGTCCTGCTTGATACAAAGCTTGTGCAATACCCATTGTTCTCTTTGCACTAAAACCTAATACATTGTTAGCCGATTGTTGTAATGTTGATGTCTTAAATGGAGGATATGCATGTTTCTTCTTCTCTGTTTTCTTTACAGAAGTAACTTTATAATCAGAACTTCCTAATGTTTTTTCTAATTCTAAAACCTCTTTCTCATTACTTGGAATATATTTCTTATCATCCTTCTTTGACAATTTTGCTCTCAATATCTTCTCTGTTTGATCTTTCATATCAATAAAGAATGTCCAAAATTCCTCAGGTACAAAAACTTCTCTTTCCTCCTCTTTTTCAACTATCAACCTGAGAGCTACAGATTGAACTCTCCCTGCAGAAAGACCATACCAAATCTTTTTCCATACTAATTCTGATATTTTGTATCCTACAATCCTATCTAATACTCTCCTCGCTATCTGTGCTTGGACTAGATTTTCATCAATCTCTGTAGGATTTTTCATCGCTTTTTGTACTGCCTCCTCTGTTATCTCATGAAAGGTTACTCTCTTTGGTTTCTTCAGTTTCAAAGCATTTTTGGTATGCCATGCAATTGCTTCTCCCTCCCTATCAGGATCCATTGCTAGATATACAGAACTTTTATCCTTAGCTGCTTTCTTAAGAGTCGTAATGATCTTCCCTTTACCTCTAATAGTAGTGAACTCTGGTTCATATCCATGTTCTACATCTACTGAGAGATTGCTCTTTGGTAAATCAATTATATGCCCAACTGTAGCCTTTACTATAAAGTCTTTTCCTAAGTACTTGTTAATTGTTTTTGCTTTTGCAGGTGACTCAACTATTAATAGGTTTTTTGCCATTTTAAAAATTCTTAAATCAATTACTAAGTATTAAAATACCTGTGGCTTATGTTTTTGTCAAATGTGTATACAAAAGAAGAACTACACATTAATTAGCTACCTCTATGAATACAATCTTCCAACAAT
>CAZYNJ010000027.1:2262-5430 GCA_964648955.1 uncultured Candidatus Saccharibacteria bacterium
CTACTACATCACTTCCATATTGGGTCATTTCTCTTGTTCCTACAATGGTAAAGAGATCTTTCTTAAGTAACTTTTGTTTACCTTTAACAAACAGAAGTATTGGAAAATCATATAATTGTTTTAAATATTCGGGATATTCCTTTTCATCAAAAGCAATTACTGATATTCCATCTTCTTCCAATTCTTTGATATATTCCGTACCTCTTTCATTTTCACACCAAAAACAATCTATTTCCAAAAGCAACTTCTTTCTTCCAACTTTGTTCTCTAAAAGAAGTTTAGCTAATTTATTCTTTAGATATTTCTTCATATATATAAGGATATACGAGAGACATTAAGAAAAGATGAATTAGAAAATTTTAGTCTATATATCCTTCATCTACCATCCAATCAATCATATGTCGTATTACATAGGCTGCATTTGCACTTTCCCCTCCATCTTCTAAGAAAATAGTGTATGAATATTTAGGATTTTCATATGGGAAGAAGCCTCCTACCCATGCATGAGTATGTTCGTACTCTCCTTTTGCATTTAACTTTCCGAACTCTGCAGTACCTGTCTTAGCTGCAACTACCGTCTTTGCATCCCTTAAAGGATATACCGTACTTCTCGGGCCATTAACGGTTGCCCACATACCTTCCCTAACTATGGCTAGAGCAGATGATTTGATAATATTCTGTCTCAGGGGTGGAAATTCAAGAACTTCCGTAACACCATTACTTGATACAAACTTCTGTGCCACATGAAGAGTATTTAATGTCCCTCCATTTGCAATTGCAGACATCCAATTAGCCATCTGTACCGGTGTAACAAGGGTTATTCCTTGCCCAACCACAGAGTTACAAGAATCTCCTTCTGGATACCATATTGGATCTAACCATGGACTTGTTGAATCGGCTAAAAATTGTTTATTCTCCGGAGAAGGTACCCGGCCTAACATTTCTCCAGGAATATCTATCCCTGTTAATTCTCCAATCCCAAACTTCTCTATATATGGTACTAATTTACTCATATCCCAATTTCTAATTATTTCACAAAAGTAAATGTTTGAAGAAACCGCTATAGCATCTATTAAATCTAGACTTCCATATGCATGACCATGATATTCTTGAAAAGGAGATCCACTAGAAAAAGTGTATGAAGAAGAACTGATATATCTCGTATCCCTATTAATCACCCCTGCATCCAATGCAGCAGAAGCTACAATTGTCTTGAAGGTAGAGCCAGGGGGTTCTTGTGCTGATATTGCTCTATTTAGGAGAGGAAGATTACTTTGTGAGGTTAAAGAATTGTAATCCTCGATAGAAATCCCACCTACGAAAAGGTTGTTGTTATAGGAAGGATATGTAACAATTGCTAAAAGTTCTCCTGTCTCAACATCCTCTATTATCCCTGCCCCTCCAGTTGCACCATACTCCTCTGTGCCTTCTTTTAGTAACTCGTATAGCTTCTCCTGAAGGACAGAATCTATCGTTAAGTACAAACTTTGACCAGACACTTCTTCCTGTAAAATTACTTCTTGGGATCCTACTTCTTTTCCTGTTACATCAACCTCTCTTGCAACTTTTCCACTCATTCCAAACAATTCTTCATCATACAGATATTCTAAACCTGCTCTTCCAACAACATCCGTATATCCAACATATTCCTTACTTTCTAAATCTTCCATTGTTATGTTTCCTATATATCCTAGGATGTGGGAGAATGTTGATTTAAAAGGATAATGGCGCTTATTCCCATTGTCTATATATATACCATCTAAGCTATCTCCTAAAGCTTTTATTTCTATCGCCCTATCATCATTCACTCCAGTTGAAAGGAGGATATCAGTAAGATATGGAGTGGACTCGTAAACAGAAACTACTTTATCATATATTGAAGTATACTCCTTCCCCTCGGAATCAACAATATCCTTTAGTTTGAGAATACCCCCGAGGGTATTGGATACGTTTATTAACTTTTCTTCGTTTAGATCACCGTCTTTCTGTAAAAACTTGTCGACCGATAGATACACATTCATTGATGGAATATTCTCTGCTAATATGACTCCATTTCTATCAAAGATTACTCCCCTATACGGGGCTACTCTTTCTATCTTAATCTTATTACGTTCTGACACAGAGCTCATTTCAGATCCTTTTACTACTTGCAAATAAGTAATATCTATTATCAAAACACCAAATATTAAGATACAAACAAAAAAAGGATATATTAAATTCCATTGAGAGGGTTTTGTTTTTTCTTTTATGTGAAAACTCCTTTTAAGAAGCTTACTAAAGAAAGATATCCTTTCTTTAATATCAAAATCGAAACTACTTGAAATATTAGCCTTCTTCCTTCCCTTCTCCAGATTCTTAGACATCTTTAACTTCATACATTACCTCCTTCTTATCTCTATCCCTATCCCCCTCTTCAAAACCACCCCATTAGAACGAAGTTGAAGGTAGAGCCTATCTATTAATATTACTAACAATGTACTAATCAAGGAAGCCAGTAGGAAACCTAATATATCTGACCACCCTATTTGTGGGGAGATATTACTGTTAGAGAATTCTCCCAATATCATCCTCAGTGTATAAAAGATGAAGTAAGAGAAAAGGTATGGAATATATCGACTAAAGAAGTAATTGTCTGGGAAAAATTTCTTGGCTAAAAAGAGAAACATTATTGCAACTCCTCCAGAAAGGATATATGTTCCCCCACCTATCCCTACAGTAATACCTAGGCTAATCCCTACTAACAGTAAAGTTGCCCAGATAACAGATCTGTGTAGCTTTTGATAGAGATATATTATCAGAAATGCCCATATACTGAAGAAACCTAGAGAGATAAAAAGATGATCTAGTGAGATTAGTAAAAAGAATCCAATTATACTAGCTAAAATTTCAATTATCATATTACCATTCGGTACAAATAAATACGGAAACTAACAATTCAAAATCTACAATAGGAAGAACCCTCCCATTGATAGAGGTACTTGCGGGATCTAAATTTAATTCAGATATTTTCCCCAAAACAAGATTATCTACCACCTTCTCATCTTTAACTATCACATAATCACCTTCTTCTATATCAGCTTTTTTAGACACATTCTCTATTATCATATACTCCTCTTCACTTCCTCTTACAACTGCTCTGCTCAAGAGCTTCTCTTTATCATTCTGAGA
>CAZYNJ010000027.1:5530-8163 GCA_964648955.1 uncultured Candidatus Saccharibacteria bacterium
TCAAGAAGAAGGAAAAGGAGACCAATACCCAATAGTAAAACTGGAAGAACCATCTTATTGTCTTTTATACCTTTTATCTTTCTCTTTCTCTTTCTCTTTTTCATTTATACAAGCTCTTCCCAAGATTTTTGAACCCTATCAAGCAAATCTATATGATCTAACATCTTTGCAGTACCTCTGGCAACTACAGAAAGAGGATCATCTACTATTTTAATAGGTAATTTAAGTTCACTCTCCCAATACTCTCCTAAACCTCTAATCAAAGCCCCTCCTCCTACTACATGAATACCGGAAGAGAGTAAATCTTTTAGTAATTCTGGTGGAGTCTCCTCAATTGCATCTTTAATCGCATCAGTTATTAAATCTATTGTCCCCATCATTGCCTCCCTCGCCTCTACACTGCTAAATTCAATACTTTTAGGTAATCCAGTTAAAAGGTCCCTTCCCTGAAGAATAGTTTTCTTTTCTTCGCCAAGAGGAGAAGCTGATCCAATTGAGATCTTTACATCTTCAGCAGTTCTTTCACCAATGAGAATATTATACTTTTCTCTTACATAATTAATTATATCTTGATCCATCTCATCACCTGCGACTCGAAGAGTCTTATCAACCACAATGTCTCCCAATGAGAAGACAGCAATATCAGAGGTCCCGCCTCCTACATCAACAATCATACTCCCAGAAGCATCCTCTATTGGTAGATCTGCACCAATTGCAGCAGCCATTGCTTCTTCTACGATATATACCTGTCTAGCTCCTGCTGTTTTAGCAGCATCGATAACGGCTTGTCTCTCTACCTCTGTAACAGATGATGGGATTCCAATAATGACTCTTGGTCTAGGAAACTTAAGACCTTTACCAAAATATTGATGCGTTTTATTAATAAAGTGATGAATCATTGCCTGAGTGGTATCAAAATCTGATATCACACCACCCCTAAGAGGTCTGATTGCAATGATATTAGGAGGTGTTCTCCCTATCATTTGTCTAGCTTCTTTACCTACAGCAACTATCTCCTTAGTCTTCTTGTTAATAGCTACTACAGATGGTTCAGATACAACAATTCCCTTCCCTCTGAGATATACCATCGTATTAGCAGTGCCTAGGTCTATCCCTACATCATATGTAAATACTCCCATTATCGAATCTATTAGTCTCATATCTTGATTCTACCATTAGATTTAAAAGCATGCGAGAGTTAAATGATTAAAAAAAGAGAACATTTGAGTTCTCCTTGTTAAAAAATTGTTCATATATTAAAAATTCTTACTTTGTTTCCTTCTTCATTCTCTTGTAACACTTCATACAAACAAGGACCTTCTTCATCTTTCCATCTACTTCCATCTTTACCTTCCTAATATTTGGCTTAAACTGACGGGTAGTTTTTGGTGCTTTAAATCTCCAACCTATTGAGTGATGGTGTTGGATATTACGACCTGCAACTGTAGATTTTCCACATAAGGTACATTCTTTAGACATTTTTCTTCAACAAAATTGAATTATCAAAAGCTAGATGATATTATCAAAAAGTTAGTTAATAGGCAAGTCTTGGAAAATTATGGATACTTTGTACTGGACGCTACTGTCCATACCATCAATAATTATAGCTTCATCTATACATGAGTTTGCTCATGCTTACACTGCGTATAAGCTTGGAGACCCTACCCCAAAGATGTTAGATAGATTGACATTAAATCCTCTAAAACATATAGATCCAATAGGGGCAATATCTATGATTCTTTTTAGATTTGGATGGAGTAAACCCGTACCAATCAATGAGAGTTACTTTAAGAAACCAATATTAGGAACAGCAATTACAGCGTTAGCGGGTCCTTTCTCCAACCTTCTAATAGCAGGACTTTGTGGATTAATAAATATCATTAGCTTGCCAAAACCAATTCAAATATTTCTCTATATTTTTACAATTGTTAATCTTTCATTAGCTATCTTCAATTTGATACCTATACCCCCACTGGATGGGCATAAGGTTGTTAGAGCTTTCTTACCAGAGAAATTAAGACTCTATTGGGAAAATCTAGAACGATACTCTTGGATATTAATTATCCTTCTTCTAATTCCATATTCCCCTCTGAAGATTGTTGTATCGAGATATATCCTCACAACACTGAACTTCTTCCTTCATATACTAGGTTTTTGACACATTGTCCTCAAGCTCCATATAGGTTAAAATGTATTAACTCGATTGGGATTAATAGATGATTCGTAGCTCCTTAAAGTGAATTTTTGGGAGTTCAAATTTCGTAATCCCGTGGGGTTATGATGAGGACACCCACCTGCTTGACAGGGCACTTACGGATCGTCTCCCAATCGGGTTATACTATATTGACTATATATTCTTGATATAATAAACTTACGCTGAACTAAGCCGAAGTAGCTCAGTTGGTCAGAGCAACGGTTTTGTAAACCGTAGGTCGAGAGTTCGAATCTCTCCTTCGGCTCCAAATGTGCAGAGGTGGCAGAGTGGTCAAATGCATCGGACTGTAAATCCGACTCCCTCGGGATACACTGGTTCAAATCCAGTCCTCTGCACCACAAGCTGGATTAGCTCAGTTGGTTAGAGCGCATTCATGGTAAGAATGAGGTCCTGAGTTCGACTCTCAGATCCAGCTCCA
>CAZYNJ010000028.1:0-7737 GCA_964648955.1 uncultured Candidatus Saccharibacteria bacterium
GAAAGAGGTGTTAAAGCTTTAACAATTGTAATACCATTCTCTATACTCTCTGTTCCCTGGATTTGACCTCTCTTACTAGACAATGATCCTGTTATATCTCCCATATATTGCTCAGGAGCTGTAACTTCTAGTTTCATCATTGGTTCTAAAAGAATTGGACTTGCTTTTTTACAACCTGCTTTAAATGCCATAGATCCTGCAACTTGAAAAGCAGCATCTGAAGAATCTACATCATGATATGAACCATCGTAAACAGCAACTTTAACATCTACTACTGGATATCCAGCAACAACACCCGCTTTCAATGCTCCTTTTATACCCTTTTCTATAGAAGGTATAAATTCACGAGGGATAGTTCCACCTTTAATCTCATTTATAAACTCAAAACCATCTCCTGGTTTATTAGGTTCAAGTCTAAGATAACAATGTCCATACTGACCCTTACCTCCTGATTGTTTAATATATCTACCCTCTTGCTCTACAACCCTCTTAATTGTTTCTCTGTATGCAACTTGTGGTTTCCCTACATTAGCAATTACACCGAATTCTCTCTTCATACGATCAACTATGATCTCAAGATGTAACTCACCCATTCCAGAGATGATGGTTTGTCCCGTTTCATTATTTGTTGCTACCTTAAATGTAGGATCTTCCTTCGCAAGCCTAACTAAAGCTACTGTCATTTTCTCAGCATCAGATTTTGTAACAGGCTCAATAGCTTGAGATACAACTGGTTCTGCAAAAATAATTTGTTCTAGAATAATGGGGTCTGAATCTACACAAATGGTATCTCCTGTTACAGAATCCTTTAAACCAATAATCGCTCCAATATCTCCCACCCTTAGAGATTTAACTTCTTCTCTCTTATCTGCATGCATTAAAACCAACCTTCCTACCCTTTCTCTGATCCCTTTTGTTGCATTGTAAACATATGAACCTGCTTCTATAACCCCAGAATATACCCTGAAGTATGAGAGGTTACCAACATGAGGATCATTTACAAGTTTAAATACCAATCCAGCAAATGGTTCTTTCTCATTTGGCTTTCTCTCTATTTCTTCTTTAGTCTTTGGATTTATACCTGTTACAGCATTGATATCTAAAGGTGAAGGTAAGCATATGGTTACATAGTCTAGAAGGGTCTTCGTCATTGCTGATCTAGAATCTCCTCCTAAAACAGGGAATATTTTTAAATCTAATGTCCCTTTTCTTAATGCAGCATAAAGTTCTTCTACTTTTAATTCTTCACCCGCAAAATATTTCTCCATTAAAGCATCATCTTGATCTGCTAATTTCTCTACTAAAATCTTCCTATACTTATCTACAAAGTCTTTCATATCCTCTGGAATCTCTCCTTCTACAAGATCTGGAGAATCTATATCACTAAATGTAAATACCTTCATCTTTATAAGATCCACATATCCATGGAGTTCTGTTTCTCTTCCAACTGGGAGAGTAATCGCTATAGCTTTAGTACTTAATCTATCTCTAATTGTTCCAAAACTCTTCTCGAAATCTCCTCCTATTAAGTTTATCTTGTTCATAAAACAAATCCTAGGAACTTTGTACTTGTTTGCTTGTCTCCAAACAGTTTCCGATTGAGGCTCTACTCCTTTACGACCATCAAAGATAACAACAGCTCCATCTAATACACGAAGAGATCTTTCAACCTCTGCTGTAAAATCAACATGACCTGGTGTGTCTATAATATTTATACGATATTGTTTATCTTTATATTCCCAAAAACACGTAACTGCGGCAGACATAATTGTAATCCCTCTTTCTTGTTCTTGTTCCATGAAGTCTGTAGTAGCTTCTCCATCATGTACTTCTCCTATCTTATGCTTCTGACCAGTAAAGTAGAGAAGTCTTTCAGTAGTTGTAGTTTTTCCAGCATCAATGTGTGCAATAATTCCAATGTTCCTTATTTGCTCCAACGGCATTTTTACATCATAGGTTTGTACAGGCATATTTTCTTCTTTAACAATTAATGACTATCCAAGAAAAAGGATTGCGAAATATTAAAAATATTCGTCGAGGCAGATTATAACAGACTAATCAATCCTTGCCAATGCTTTTTCTGCATTCCCAGACACCCCTTCCCCTAAATCATACTCTATTGCTAACTCCAGAGTATCCTTTGCATTTTCAAAATCTCCTTCTTGATATTGAATCTCTCCCATGAGTAGATAGTAAAAGGGATTAAATCTATCTAATTCTTTCAAAGAAGTTAGTTTCTCTTTCGCTATTTCTAAATTACCTTCATCAAAAGCCAACTTAGCTTCCCAGTAATAGATTCCTTTTTTCTCTATGGTAGTAAGATCTTCTTTCTCAAGAGCTTCAGCTATGTAATATTGGGCTTTCTCAGTGTCTTCTAAGGCATAGTTCGTTTTTATTGCAAATATATCTACCCACACCTCTTCATGATATTGTTGAGCTATCTTTAATACATCTTGTGTCTTTGTAAAAAGATTATTCTCAAAAAGGAAATTTAGGTATTCTGTCAAGAGAGATTCTTCAACACTTTCTCCTGCATATGCAACAGCTCTATCATAATACTTCGTTGTATTCTCCATTTCATCTTTCTCATTGTAAATCCTTGCAATTGTCCTAAAGACATCTGAATCTAATGCCCCTGCAGATATTGCTGCTTCCAATCTAATGAGTGCCGTATCATATGATCCAATGTCTGCTAATGCTCTTCCTAAGAAGTACAACCCATCTGGATACTCTATCATCTTGTCTTCTAGTGGGGAAAGGAGGGATATTGCTAAGTATGGGTATCCTTCGTTTATAAATACTTGGGATAGTTTTGTAGCATTATAGAGTTCGTCTTCATCTATAGATTCTAAGATATTAATAAATTCGGAATATTTAGCATTCCAATCTTCTGATGGTGTTACCTCCTCTAAAATATCAATAGCTTTATCTCCATCTGTTAAGGATTCAATATATGAGTACAAGAGTTTTGCTTCATACAAAGGATCTCCTTCAAAGTCACTCTTTGAAACGATTTTCTCTGCATCTACCACCTTGTTTCTTTTTAAATATATCTTCGCCTTTCCAAGATCAGCAATTAAATTGTTGACTCCTAGGGTAGTAGCACTTTCATACATTTCTAAAGCTTTATCATAATCTTCAATATCAAAATATTTATTCCCTACCAAAGCAAATAATATTGATCTATCAGATTGAGATATTTTTTGAGTTGAATTAATAACAATGTTCTCAGCATCCACTACTCTCCCTTTATCTAAGAATACCTCCACTATTCCTCTATATGCGTCTACCCTAGACGATATTAGTTTGGTTGCTTCCTCGTATCTGGCCAGTGCTTGTGTATAGCTTCTCCCTTCATATAAGAGATCTGCTTCTTCAACAATATTCTCGTATTGAGCTATCTTCTCAGGAGAGTCTGTACGCCTGACTAAGAAGAATATACTTCCTGCTAATACAATTAAAACTAGAGCTCCTATTCCTATCTTTTTCATATACAACCTCTTACTTAAAATTATAGATATAATATAGTATAGTGAACTCTGGAAAGGAAATTAAGCTTTTTAGAAAAGAATGAAGAAATTTAGACCTATTTACTTAAAATTTGCTTTTATAACACTGTTCCTTTTACTAATATTTTTAGGGAATATTTCTCCTTCTTTTGCATTTGAAGGGGAATATTCATTTAGAGAGTATATTTTTGGTATCAACCAGGAGGAAGCAATGGTTACTTTTGCTCCTAAATTTATTAAAGTTCTTCGCGGAGATGAGATTAAGATATATACCACAAATTCCTCTACTCCTATGAACGCTCTAGAAGAGAATGGTTATTCTATCTCCTATGACTCGAAGATTTATACATACTATGAAGATCTTTTACCTAACTACTCTGCAATACAGATCATAAAATTGAGGACAGAAACTGAGATTAGAAATGTAGAAATACTATTCTCTACAAGAGTATTTGATTCTTGGCAATATTCTCTTGGGGAGAAGGTTGTCGAACAAAAGGGCGTTTTAGGTATGAAAGAACAAGAGATTCAATCTTTCTATGAAGATGGTGTTCTTGTTGGAGAGGAAATTCTTTCCGAGCAGATTATCAGATCTACTGTTGAGGAAGTTATTGCTCTCGGTTCTTCTACATATACTTTAACAGGTATTACGCAGAGAGGTTATGATTGTGAATATTGGAAAGGAGAGGTTGATAGAGGGAATTACAGTGCAAAGGAAAAACAATGGTTGAAGTTTGTAATGTATTGTGAATCCGGTTGTAATGCAGAGTCTAATAAGAGCTTCTATAAGGGTCTATTCCAATGGAGTCCTACTCTCTGGAAAAAACTTTATCCTGAGAATATCTATGATGGTCATGCGCAGATAAAGCATACTGTAGAAAAGCTAAGGGCTGGAGCCAATCCTTTAAGAATGTGGCCTGCATGTACGAAGAAATATGAATCTAGATATGGATCTTTTTAATTAAGAATTCCAACTATAAAAATCACATAAATCTTGTGGTATTTCCCCTAAGAATCTAGAGGGTATCTGAGAAGAATATCCGTTTCTTGTTTGTCTGTTTTCTGCAAAAGAAAGAAATATCTTTTCTTTTGCTCTTGTAATCCCTACATAGCAAAGTCTTCTTTCCTCTTCCAAGCCATTTTCATCAACAAAAGACCTGGAGTGAGGGAGTATTCCTTCTTCCATTCCTACCATAAACACATAGTCGAATTCTAATCCTTTAGAAGAATGTAGCGTCATTAGGTTTACATAGTTGCCTGTTCCATCTTTATTTTTATCTTTCTCCTGTTCTATCAAATTTATATCTTGCAAGAATACCTCTAAAGAGCTTTCTCCATGTAATACAGAATATTCGTTTGTGACATTCCTTAACTCCTCTATGTTTTCTTTTTTATAAACTGCTTGCTCAGATCCATCGTCTATCCATTCTATATACTTGGTTTCCTTGAGTATCAAATCTACTATCTGTGATACATCCATCTCTTTTATCTTAAAATACATAGATCCAAAGAGATTCACTGCTTTCGAATATTTTAGAATTTCTTCAAGATGATCTTTTATGTTTTCTAAGGGGATTTTGATATCTTCATCTAGGATATCATTAGTTAATACATATGCACCTATTAACATTTTCATAGCTGGAAGATTACATTCTTTTGCTAACTTATGGATCTCTCCCACTGACTTAGGTCCCATTTTTCTAGTAGGGGTGTTTATAATCCTATTAAAACTAAGGCCATCTCTGAGGTTATTAAATGCTTTCATATAGCTAAGGATATCTTTTATTTCCTTCCTCTCGTAGAAACGAAAGCCTCCTACCAACTTATATGGTAATCCATTCTTTAACATCCCTTCTTCAATAACACGTGACTGATAGTTAGTTCTGTAAAGAACTGCAATATTGGAAAGCTGTATGCCTTTTCTTTGTAATTTTAATATCTCATCTGAAACAAACTTTGACTCATCATTTTGGTCTTCTGCCTGATACATAGTTATCGTATCTCCTCCTCCTTTAGCTGTCCAAAGTTTCTTTTCAATCCTTAAATTATTTTGTGATATTACTGAGCTAGCTGCTTCTATCACATTTGCTGTAGATCTGTAATTCTGCTCTAATTTAACTACCCTCACTTCCGGAAAATCTTTTTCAAATTGTTGAATATTTTTTACATCTGCACCTCTCCATGCATATATCCCTTGATCATCATCTCCAACTACACAGATATTCTGATACTTATTTGAAAGTAATTTTGCAAACTTATACTGCACTGCATTTGTATCTTGGTATTCATCTATTAGTATATATTTGAATTTCTCTTGATACTTTTCTAGTATATCTACCTCTTCATCTAACATTTTTACTGTTAAGAAAAGAAGATCGCCAAAATCCACTGCATTCTGAGCTTTCAGTTGTTTTTGATACTCTGGATATATATCAGCAACGATATCTTCTATAAAACCTCCATAGTGAAGAGAATATTCCTTAGGAGAAACTAGGTCATTCTTTGCTGTTGATATATATGACATAACTGCTTTAGGTCTTACTTGTTTAATATCTATTTGTTGTTCTATCATTATTTCTTTCACCAGCTTCTCAACATCATCTGTATCATATATTGAGAAGTTTCTATCCAGTCCTACCTTCTCTGGATTCTGCCTTAGAAACAATGCTCCTATCGAATGGAACGTTCCTATCGTTGGTTTCTTTTCGGGATTTAGATTGAGACTTTTTAAAATTTCTATAACTCTTTCCTGCATCTCTCCTGCAGCCTTCTTTGTAAAGGTAACAGCAAGGATATTAAACGGAGAGACTTTTTTCTCATTGATAAGGTATGCAATCCTACTAGTAATGACTCTAGTCTTACCGGAACCAGCTCCAGCAAAAACAAGAAGCGGCCCTTCTGTACATTGAACAGCTTTTTTCTGTTCTGGATTTAAATTCTCCAGAATTATATCTTGAGACATGTATTAGAGATTTTTTATATATCTTATAAATACCCAACCCTCTTCACCCTCTTCGTATATGATTTTCTTCCATGCATCTTGTGTATCGGTGATAATAAATATTTGACCATTTTCTACTGTTGTTAACACTTCACAATTATATCCTGCACATTTTCTAACATTTAAATATCCATCTGGAGAAGATATCTCTCCTAACTCTTTACTCCCTTTCTCAATACCAAAATCTACTGTAAAAGAAGAATCCTCAAATCCTCCTTCTTTGTATTTAAGGAACTTGAACTTTAATATATTCTCGCCTGGCAGTGCATTCGCTTGAAGATTAAATTCAACAGTTACACTTTCTCCAGGTAGTACATATTCTTGAGGAAGATGAGTAGGTTTACTGAAGCTATCCCATACCCCATTTATTGCAAAAGAGGTTTCTTCTTCATCTTCTGTAGAAACATATATATTATCTGGAGTATTAAACCATACAAAATCATTCATATTCATAACGGAGAGTTTAATCCCTAATTTCTCTCCTATTAGTACGGTATCTTCATATACTAAGTTTTCTACATTAGCTTCATACAAGAGATTCTCGGAATTATACTCCTTTGCATTTATTAAGGAGCTTCTCACTGCAGAAGAAAAGTTATTATCCAAACTTTGAGCTGTTACATAGGAAAGAGAGTCTTCTTGTTGATTAAGAAAAAGTTTTACAGAGAAAACATCTTCTTTTGAAATACCATATTTGTAAGAGAGATCTTCGAAGATTCCTTTTAGTGAATTTGCTGCTCTACTTGTTAGAGTGGACCTACTTGAAAGATACCCAATGACTATAACGCCCTTCTCATTACTTATTTCTGAGACTACTCCTATATGTCCTCTTCTTCCTTTATATATAGTTCCCCCTTCATCTACAAAGAAATTATAGGGAGTGTCCGCAAAGCCTAATCTTGTGATTGTATAGTAGTATATTGCATTAATCCACTTCTCTGGCAATGATGTAATATCTTTATCCAAGGAATTTATCTGCGTTACATATATCTCTTCTGGATATAAATATTTAGTTCCATTTTGATCAGAAATTGATTCATCTATCAAGAGTTCTGTACGTGTGGTGAAATCAAATGCCAATATTGGTGTATATGCGAGAAAGAATATTGTTATTGATACAAGAATTTTCTTAAACATTGTAATATCATTCTATTTGGAAACTTCTTTTATTTCAAGAAAATTCATTTATTCAGCAGATATATATTCAGGAGAGACAGCATTTGTATA
>CAZYNJ010000029.1:0-6960 GCA_964648955.1 uncultured Candidatus Saccharibacteria bacterium
CAGAATTCATAGTACTTCCCGTAAACAGGTCTATTGCTTCATCTGTAATATATCCTTCTACTTCTGCTTCACTTAATTGTGTGTCTGTATCTGTATCTATATCGTCAGCACAAGCCCATGTACTACCTCCATTATCCCATTTCATTACTTGTCCATCCGTACAACCATTCTGTCCTAAATCTGCTAAAAGAAGACTCCCTGTAAGATTTAATTTTGAATATGCTATTGCTGCTGTATTTGAAATATCTGCATTTACTATTGTTCCATCCACTATCTTAACTGATGTAATACTGCCATTAGCAAGATCTTTAGTTAAAATTGTAGCATCTTGTATCTTTCCAGAAGTTATCGATGCATCAACTATCTTAATTGTTGTTACACTACCATCTGCTAACTTTGCTGTCGTTACTGCCTCATCAGCAAGTTTAACCGTTACTACACTACCATCTACAAGCCCTGAAATTGACACTGTTTCTTCCTCTCCCTCTTCTTCACTCCCCTCCTCCAATGCCTCAATACGTTCTATCAATACCTTCGCTAATTTCTTCTCTGTTATACTCCCATCTTCTATGGGTACAGGTACATATCCTGTTACTGTCCCTCCAATTACTTCTCCCTTTTCTGTTTCTAATTGTAATCGTCCAGTTAGTAATCCCCCTTGGACTGTTCCACTCAAAACTTTTGCTTTACTTGTTGAACCATCCTCTAATTCTAAATCTACAGTGGTAAATACATCCTCCGCTAATTGATCATATGTTATCGATCCCTCAGAGAGATATCCCTCTCCCAATTCATCTATTTTTTCATTCTGACTCTTATTCTGGCTAACCTGTAAAACTAGAATGGCAAGGATTCCAAGAGACATTCCTACTGATATCAATACACTAAGGATTTTGGACTTATTCTCATCCTCTACCATTATTTAGTTTGTCTTAAATTAATATCTTTAAAAGGATAGCATGTTTTTATAATTATTTCATAATATTATCCATCTTCATCCTATCAAAACAAGCAATAGCTACAGCCACTGCATCTGCTGCATCATCAGGTTTTGGAAGTGTATCTATAAACCCCTATCACAGGAAACATATACTTTCGTATAATCAGGTATCACAACCCTTGGAATAGTTCCTCAAGATCTTCAAAACCTATCAGTTTAATACCATTTACAGACTGTTTTAGATCTCCCCTATATACAACAAATTTTTGAGCTGGTAACCCTATATTCTCTGAGATAGTTTCTAAACTCTTTAAGAAATCCTTATTGAAAGTTTTAGCCGATTTTATTTCACAGTAGTGTAAAACTGAGCCAGAATCAATAATTAAATCAACTTCAATTTGGTTACTATCTCTATAGAAATATATCTTTAATGGTAATTTGTTATTATAAATCTTTTTATTTACTTCAGAAATAATAAGATTTTCGTATATATTCCCATAGGCAAAATGGTTTTTAAGTTCATTTACAGAATTAATTCCTAACAAATAACAAAGCAGTCCAGTATCATGGAAATAGATCTTTGGAGACTTAATAACTCGTTTCCCTATATTACTATGGTATGGTCTTAATCTAAAAACGATATAACTAGCTTCAAGTAGGGAAATCCACCTTTCAATAGTGTTATGAGAAACTCCAACATCATTTGCTAAAGAAGATAGATTAACAAGCTGTCCAACCCTCCCAGCAAGTAATTGGAGGAATCTTTCAAAAGATGATAAATCCCCTATGTTCAGAAACTGTCTAACATCTCTTTGTACATAAGTACTTATATATTCAGGATAAAAGTCAGCAAAAGTCATCTCTGTATCATAAATTCGTGGATAAAACCCAGTTAATATCTGCAAATCCAAATCTTGAATATCTTCTCCTGCCATTTGAAGTTCTTTGAAGCTTAATGGTAGTAAAATATTATTCACAACCCTCCCTGCCAAGGATTGAGATATTTTTTCAGATAACAGAAGACTTTCAGATCCAGTTAATATAAACTGTCCCATTAATTTCACTTCATCAACTTTCACTTGAATTTGAGAAAGTAGACTTGGAACTTTTTGGATCTCATCAATAATTACAGCTCCCTTAAAACTTTCAATAAAGGCTACTGGATCATTTTCTACTATTTGTTTAGTATTTAAGTGTTCAAGATTAAAATATTTATATTGAGGAAAAAGCTCTTTTGAAAGAGTAGTCTTTCCTGATTGTCTTGGCCCCGTTATTGCAACTACTGGGAATTTAAGACATTGTTCTTTGATTTTCTGTTCTAATTCACGCTTTATCATTATATATAGATTATACTAAATTCTATGTAAATTGTAAACTGTACTTACAGATTACATAAATATAGGGTTAATTACTTTACTACTAAATCCGTCCAATTATTCTGTACATCGTTGTAATCTTTATAATTCTAGCATTTTCCTTCTTCTGATTCACTTTTATTATTTCTTCTAAAATCTCTACAGATCTATTCTTTATTCGTTATCCTAACACAAACCGTTGTGACTTATAGTAGCATGTTTTTATAATTATTTCATAAGATTATCCATCTTCATCCTATCAAAACAAGCAATAGCTACAGCCACTGCATCTGCTGCATCATCAGGTTTTGGAAGTGTATCTAATTTACAAATAGTTTTTACATTCTCTTGTACCTGTTTCTTAGTAGCCTTTCCATATCCAGTAATAGAACTCTTTACTTGAAGAGGTGTAAATTCATATACAGACAAATTAGCTTGGGAAAGAGTAACTAAAACAACCCCCCTAGCTTCCCCTACTACTATTGCAGTCTTTGCATTATTGTAAAACAGTAAAGTCTCAATCCCACATACGTCTGGTTTAAATTTGTCTAAAAGCTCATGCATATCATTATAGATATCCTTTAACCTGTCTTTTACTTCAATACCTTTTTCAGTGAGAATAGCCCCAAAGTCTATTAAATCTATATTCCCTTTTCTATCAAAATCTACAATAGACCATCCTGTTGTAGCTAAACCAGGATCTATACCTAATATCCTCATATATATTCTAAAAAAATTAAATCTTTTTACAAGTCCTCTAAATAGTATATAATATATTAATTACCAAGAGGAAAAGCCTTTAGGGGAAAGTCCCTAAAGCCACACCTCTACTAAACACCAGGGGGAGAAGTTTTTAGGGGAAAGTCTCTAAAACTACACCCCCATTTTATTTCTCTAACCTATTCTTTTTATCACTTATAAAATCAAACTTCTCTCTATATTTAAAAAGTAAAGAAGAATATGCATATCTATTTGGTATTAAAATCTTTTCCAGTTTACCCTCCTCTTTTAATACATCCAGTAAACATAAAAAGTCACCATCTCCTGTAACTATAATGGCTTTATCATACTTCTCTAAATTTCTAATTACATAAACAGATAGTTCAACATCTACATTTCCTTTGTATGTAAATCCTCCTTTCTTTCTATATCTAATAGTTGGTTTAAAAACAAGTTCATAGCCACAACCTTGAAGATATTGATACAATTTCTCCATTCCTTTTATCTTTCCAATAAAAATAATGGCTTTTGTTATCTTATATTTATCTTTTAAATAAATATAGAATCGCTTAAAATCAAGATCCCATCCCTTATAGATTAGCTTTCTATCCCTTCTAATATTATTCCTAATTCCCAGCATTAGATTTTGGCTATCAATGAAAACATATGTTCGGAATTTCTTTTGTTGCAAAACAATATAAAGATAATATTATCCCTATATGATCTCAAATAGAAATGAAATAATTATTACTTTATAACTAAATCAGTCCAAATATTCTGTACATCGTTATAATCCTCTAGCTTATCAATAGCTTGTATTACCTTCTCATATGCTTCTCCCTTTAATTCTTTCTCTATCTTTGCAATCTTTATAATACTGGCATCTTTAAGAATATATCCCATCTTTGCAATACTATCCCTCACCTTTGTCATATTTTTGAATTCTGTGAATATAGAAAGTTCATCACTTCCCTCCTCCTCTATATCTAATATTCCTTCAATATCCATTATCTTAATCATTACATCATCTCTATCTTCTGCTACAAACCTATCATCATCTCCATATTTCTCTCCTTTTTCCATATGTCCACACCTAATAGTTATTAATCCCTTTGTTTCAAAGTTCCAAGACACAGAACCCTCTTCTCCTAAATTCCCACCAAAATCAGTAAATATATTTCTAAGGTCAGCAACAACCCTATTCTTATTATCCGTTAACACATCTACAATTATTGCAATACCACCAGGACCAAAACCTTCATAAGATGCTTCTGTGAATATGATAACGCTGTCTCCTTCCCCTGTACCCTTCTCAATTGCTTTCTTAATATTATTTATAGGAAAACCAACACTTTTAGCTTTATCAATTAACATCCTCAAAGAAGGATTCATATCCGGATCCCCTCCCCCTTGCCTAGCAGCATATGTAATCTGAGTAGAAACTTTAGAAAATATTTTTCCCTTCTTAGCATCATTAGCTTCCTTCTTATGCTTGATAGTTGACCATTTGGAATGTCCAGACATATTTTAAGATATTAAAGTTAATTATTTAACCCTTATCTTATACTTCTTCTCTGATTTAGAATCTCTCTTTTTAACAGTATCCTCTTTAATCGAAGGTTTCTTCTTTGTTGTTGATTTTTCAACCACTCTACCCCGACCTTTAGACTCCTGTCTACTTCCAACATTCTCTCCACTCTCTTCCTTCTTTAGAACAGATCTATTCCCCTTCTCACTATATGTCTGCTTTGACCATCTCAATATCTTGTCTTCGATAATATCTCTGTTGGTACCATAATTCTCTCTTGATAATGCAACAATCTCATCCTTTAAACCCATTGGTTGATACCTAGGAGCTAAAGATTTTGCACTAAATGGAACTGATGTCATTCCATCTATACACAACTTTACATACATAGAATATGCATCTAAAGAAACCAAATCTTCGGCAGTGAACATAGGAGCAAACTCATTCGCTAAGATACTTGCATCAGATTGGCTAACAACAAAGGAACCAAGAGTTCCAACATTACCGAAGATAGCTTGCTGAACAGTTAAAGGTAATTGATCAATATACTGGTTTGTCATAACTAAATTAAGTTTAAATTTTCTTGCTTCTGATAATATCTTTGCAAAAGACTCCGTTGCATAATTCTGAAATTCATCAACATATAGGTAGAAGTCTGTCCTCTCATCCTGAGGAATCTCTATTCTCTCCATTGCTGTTGCCTGTAATCTAGTAATAATCATTCCACCCAATAAAGAAGCTGTTTCTTCTCCTAACTTCCCTTGAGCAAGATTTATGAGAAGAATCTTCTTATTATCCATAACCTCCCTTAAATCAATAGTTGAATGAACCTGACCAACAATATTTCTTATAACTGCAGAAGCTAAGAATCTCCCAACCTTATTTTGAATTGGGGCTACTGCCTCTGTTATCAACCTATTATTCTGACTCATCTGTGCATACTCTTCCTCCCAAAACTTGTAGAGTATTGGATCCTTTACTTGTTTAAGTAAGAACTTCCTATAATTCTTGTCATTTAAAATTCTAAGAACCGAAAGAAGTGTTGTACCCTGAGCCTCTAAACATGTAGCTACAGCATTAGTAAGAAGATATTGAAGTCTAGGACCCCAGGAGTAATCAAACTCTTTCTTAAATACCTCTACAACGCCATCAGCAATAAGATCTCTTTGAGATTGATCTGCTATTTCTAAAAGATTCAAACCAATTGGATTCTTAACATCTGCAGGATTGAAATATATAACATCCTTCTTTCTATGTTCAGGAATATAATCCAATATTTCTTCCACAACTTCACCGTGAGGATCAATGAAACATGCCCCTTCTCCTGCTATAACATCAGAAAGAAACATATTTTTAAATAACGTAGTCTTTCCTGCACCAGTTTTTCCTAAAAGATAGAAATGCCTTCTCCTATCTGCTTTCTTTAAACCAAATTCTATATGTTCTCCCCTATAATCAGTTTCACCAAAAATATTTACATTCTTGTCATTATTAATTGTTGGAATATTCATTGGAGGTTCACCCTTCCTTGCCCTACTCCATAATATATTTGGTGTTTCAACAGAAATATTAGGAAGATGGAATACAGAAGCTAATTCTTCGATATTTAAAATATCCTCAGTATCTGCAGAAAGAAATCTCTTAGTATAGTCTAAATATACATCCTTTCCTGTTCTCTCCTGCTCTGAATAGACAAAACTATTTAAATGAGCAGTTGTAAACTGCTTAAAACTTGCTACTACATCTCTAAATATTTGCTCCGCCCTTATCTGTGAATCAGCCTTAGTTACTATTCTAACTGCTATCTCTGATCCTACTTTTAACATCTTTGTTTCAATCTCAGACAACTCACCTTCCTGACCTGGGGCTAATTGAACTACCTCTTTCCCCTTCTTCTCTTCACTAGTTGCCATAACTTCAAACATCTTCATTATTAAATTCCCAATCTTTACAAAAATACTCTCTCTATCTAAAGACTTCCCTTCTCTTATAGCTGTAATATATTCTTTTGAATCCTCTTGCCAATAGTTAGAGACAGGACGAATAACTAACTGTATCCAAGCTGTGGCACTATCCTCTAAATCCCCTACTGCTCCTGTTATAGCAGCTAAAGGATCAACTTCAAAACTTCTAAATGTTTTTATTGGGAATATGAAAGACTTATCTAATTCAACAACACCAGCTGTTATAAAAGAATTCTCCTCTCCATTATTCTTAACATAATCTCTAACATAACCAATATCTGCATTTGGATATTGAGCATATATCTGACCTTCTACAAATTTAGAAAGATGCTGCGGTACCGCGACAAAAAATCTAACTCCTTCTTTTCCACTAGCAGCGATTTCAAAACTGGCTAAATCTAAAGATTTAACACTCCCTTCTAAAATACCATGAATTGAAGAAAACATTTGTTC
>CAZYNJ010000030.1:0-6382 GCA_964648955.1 uncultured Candidatus Saccharibacteria bacterium
AAGACAGGTCATTGCCTGTAGAATTACTTCATCAGCTTCCTGTATCCCTATATCTTTCAGTGTTTGATAGAGTGCTGCTCTCCCTGTATTAAAGAAGGTAGCTTTCTTCTTAAATGTATTCTCAAAGAATTTTGTTACTTCATTCTTTGAATCTTTAAACTCCTTTTCTGATATATTTCCCTTAAGAATATCTTTTACAATATCGTAATCATCTTTTTCAAAATTTGGGATAGACGCTATAAATATGGGTTTCATCTTGTTTTAGCAGATATTAGAAATATTACAGGGACTCTGTTGATTGGTGGTGTTTTACTCATTTGCCACTTTAGTATTTTCTGTGTTTTTACAAATTCTTTTTGGTTAGTAATATTAGATGCTACACAGAGTAATGTACTAGCTTCGCAATGATTAAGGAGATCTCTAAAAAGATGTTCATTTCGGTAGGGAGTTTCGATAAATATTTGTGTTTGACCAAATCTTTTTGAAAGACTTTCTAAAACCTTAATCCTTTGAATTCTTCTGTCTTTACTTTTGGGTAAATATCCTTCAAAAGAAAAGCTCTGACCATTTAATCCTGAAGCCATTAAAGCTAAGGTGATAGAGGATGGCCCAATGATTGGTATTACTTGGATATTCTGTTTATGAGCTAGTAATACTAATGGAGCTCCTGGATCTGCTACTCCTGGAGAGCCTGCATCAGAAAGAAGTGCTATGTTGAATCCTTCATATATTGGTTCTAATAGGGATGATATATCTTTGTACCTTGTATGTTTATCAAGTACCTCGAAATGTAATTCTCTTAGGTTTAATCCTAAGTCTTTAAGATGTCTTCTTGCAACTTTAGGTGTTTCTACTACAAAGTGTTCTATACTTTTTACAATCTCTACACTTCTAGGATTTAACTCTTCTAAAAGGCTTCTCTTTCCTAATGATGATGGTACTATGTAAAGTTTTCCTCTTTTCTTCGCCATATTAATATGTCCTTTCAAAATTTTTATCTATATCTTCTAACCTCATTTTCCATACTGCAGGTCTTCCTTGTGGACAGCTATATGGTTTCTCTCATTTATTGTTATTATTGTACTATCCTTTCTTCTCTTCTTGCTTCAGTCTTTGTCCACTTCTAACACTTGTGTGACATGCAATTGTAGCTAATATATCTTCTTTCCTTTCTTCAAGATTTCTCTTTGTACTGTTTAGATCTTCGGATATTGCCCATATTTCATTGAACATTTTTTCAAAATTGGAATTTACTAATTCTACAGGAAGTGCTGATATCTCTATTATTTTCCCCTTAATGTTAATTTCAAAACCTAAATCACTAAAAAATTTCTTCTGACTCCTGATCAACTCTATTTCACTTACACCCAAACCGACAATCTCGGGCACTAAGAGTTTCTGAATCTCTAAATCTTTCTTCCCTTTTTTTAATCTTTCAAAAGTAATCCTCTCTGCCACTGCATGTTGATCCATTATCCAAAGTACATTATTCTCAAATTCTATAATGATGTACTTATTAAACACCTGAAATATATTCCTAATATCTCCTCTATCCTTGTCATTAATATCTTGAATAGAGATTGTATTCTTAGAATTAGAGAGATCATCTAATGATCCTTCCTTAGTACCCCTAAATATTTCTTTCGAGAAGTTAATTCCATCTCTCACTGTATTTGAAGATTGTCTATTCATCTTAATCTCTCTTGATCTTGGAGAATCATATTGTAATCCCAATGATTGATTAGATTGAGTAGTAGAGGATGATTTAGTACTCTTAAAATCTGTATTATCATTTACATCCCATACTTCTTTTTTGTATTTGATATTTTTTGATAATGAGCTTTTAACTGCATCAGTCACAGAAGAATATACTCTGTATGGGTTGAGAAATCTTACTTCATGCTTCTGTGGATGAACATTGATATCTAAGAGCTCAGGTCTAATCTGTACATTAATTGCAAATGGTATTTTCTCCCCTTGTGGGATATATCTCGAGAATCCTTCATAGATTCCTCTTGCTATTCCGTTATCCCAAATATTCCTATTATTTACAAAGATATACTGGTCTTTTGTTCTCTTTGCATGACTGTTGGGATGTCCTACTAATCCAGATATCTTTAAACCCCCTCCATCGAAGAAGACTTTCACCATATCATTCACCATATCTTCTTTCCATATTTCCTTTAATCTTTGTTTGGATATTTCTCCTTTCTTCCCTTTAGATATTGCCGGGAGATTAAATACTTCTTTACTATTCTTGATTAATACAAAAGCAATCTGAGGATTAACAACAAAGAAAGGAAGTAATATATCTAATATCTTTTTGTATTCTGTTTGTGCTGTTTTAAGAAATTTCTTTCTTGCTGGAATATTCCCAAATATATTGGATATTGAGATAGTAGTACCAACTTCTTTAGCAGCTCTTTTCACTTTAAAATCAGTAGGTGATGAAAAAACAATTTCGTTTGCAATATCTTCACCATATTTAGATATCATTTTTACGTCTGCTACTGCTAATATTGTAGAAAGCGCTTCTCCTCTAAAACCTAAACTTAAGAGATCATTTAAATCTTCAATCTTAGATATCTTACTAGTAGTATGAGATTTAAATATCTCTGGCAAATCTTTTTCTGGTACTCCTCTTCCATTGTCACTTACCTCTATCAATTCCATTCCTCCCTCTTTTACCTTTACTGTAATTTCTGTGGCTTCTGCATCAATTGCATTATCCAACAATTCCTTTACAACAGATGCAGGCCTCTCTATAACTTCTCCTGCTGCAATTTTGTTAATTACATCTTCTGAAAGTGTATTTAGTTTGTATTTTGCATTCATTTCTAAATTTTAGCATATGTTGATAGAATTAGGGGATGAAAAGAACAAAAAAAGATTTTAAATTACAATCACCATATCCAAAATCAAAAGATCAAAAGGTTGCAATTGAACAACTTTTAGAAGGAACTGAAAAAGGAGGAAATCAAACACTCTTAGGTGTAACAGGATCTGGTAAAACCTTTGTAATGGCAAATATCATAGCGAAGGAGAACAGACCTACCTTAATACTTTCGCATAACAAGACATTAGCAGCTCAGTTGTATGAAGAATTAAAAGAATTCTTTCCAGAGAATGCCGTTAAGTATTTTGTTTCCTACTACGATTACTATCAACCTGAAGCATATCTACCTGCCAAAGATCTTTACATTGAAAAAGAATCTGAGGTAAACAAGGAGATTGAAAAACTTAGATTTAGTGCTATGAATTCAGCAATTACTAGAAGAGACACCATTGTAGTAGCTTCTGTTTCTTGTATTTACAATATTGGGAAACCCGAAGGATATGCAGACAAAGCAATTACATTTAAGATTGGACAGGAAATTAATATTTCTGAACTTTCTAGAGAGTTAGTATTTTTGAGATATGATAGAGAATCATATGACTTCTTTCCTGGATCTTTTAAAATTACTGGTGATGTAGTTGAGATATATCCATCTTATGAGGATTTTTCTGTAAGAATCGAACTATTAGGGAACACTATTGAAAGAATCGTACAAGTAGAACCTTTAACAAAACACAAAATTTCAAATTTGAAAAAGTTTGTACTCTTTCCTGCAACATCCATAATTGTGGAGAATGAGACAATCCATATGGCTGTAAAGAGAATTAGAAAGGATTTACAGAGAAGAGTAGATTTTCTGAAAAATATTGGGAAAGGACTTGAGGCACAGAGATTAGAACAGAAAACAAATTACGATATTGAAATGATGGAAGAGATTGGATTTTGTAAGAGTATGGAAAATTACTCTATATATTTTGATGGTAGAAGTTCTGGAGAACCTCCATATACATTAATGGATTACTTCCCTAATGATTACTTGATGTTCATCGATGAATCCCATATGACAATTCCTCAAGTAGGAGGAATGTTTGGTGGAGATAGGTCAAGGAAGGATAATCTAATTGAACATGGGTTTAGATTACCTACTGCAAGAGATAACAGACCGTTAAATTTTGAAGAATTTAGAAAGAAGCAAGGTCAAACAATATATCTTTCTGCTACTCCTAATGAATGGGAGATTAATGATAGTCATAAGAGCGTTGTTGAATTACTTACAAGACCTACTGGTCTATTAGATCCAAGTATTGAAGTAAGAAAAACTGAGAATCAGATAGATGATGTAATTAGTGAAATTAGAAAGAATGTAGAAAAAGGGCAAAGAGTGATTGTTACCACTTTAACAAAAAAGATGTCTGAAGATCTTACTACATATCTAAAGGATTTAGATATTAAGGTTCAGTATCTACATTCAGATATTGATACTGTCGAGAGAGTAGACATACTAAGAGATTTAAGATTAGGAGAATATGATGTAGTTGTTGGAATTAATCTCCTAAGAGAAGGTATTGATTTACCAGAAGTTTCCTTAATCCTCATCCTTGATGCAGACAAAGAAGGTTTTCTTAGGTCTAAGACTAGTCTTGTACAAACAATTGGTAGAGCTGCAAGGCATGTAGAAGGTAGAGTTATTATGTATGCAGATAAGATTACGAAGAGTATGAAATATGCAATAGATGAGACTGATAGAAGGAGAGAGTATCAGGAGAAGTATAACAAGGAGAATGGTATTACTCCTACTAGTATTAAAAAGGGTATTAGAAATAGGTTGGTAAAAAAGGAAGAAGAAAGAAAAGAGTTAAAGTTGGAGGATATTCCTAAAAAACAAATACAAAACTATATTAAAGAATTAAATCAAAAGATGTTGTTAGCTGCAGAGAATTTACAATTTGAGAAAGCTGCAGAATTAAGAGATGAAGTGAAAAGGATTAAATTAGAGATGGGTTTGTGATACCATTCTTATAGTTAATATTAAATATATTGATATGTGGTTTTTAAATAGAAAGAATATTGGACTGGCTTTAGGTAGTGGTGGTGCGAAGGGTTTGGCACATATTGGTGTTTTAAAAGTATTGGAAGAGAAAGGTTATAACATTAAATATATTGCTGGGACTAGTGCAGGAGCATTAATTGGAGGGCTCTATGCTTTTTATAAGGATGCTAGAAAGGTTGAATCTATCATTTTAGAACAAGATTTAAAAAGTGTAATTAGAGCACTTTCAGATATTGATATTAAAAGAAGAGTAATTAAAGGGGAAAAAGCTAAAGAATTAATTAATTCATATATTGGAGAGGTTAAAGTTGAAGATTTAGATATTAAATTTGTCGCAGTTTCTGTTAATGTCCTCACGGGAGAAAAGGTTGTAATTAATCACGGATTATTAAGTGATGCCATTCTTGCTAGTAGTTCTCTCCCAATACTTTTTAAGCCTACTGAATTAAATGGCTCATTACTTTTAGATGGTGGCCTTGTTGAACCTGTCCCAGTCAGAACTGCTAGGGAAATGGGTTCTAGGAAGGTGTTAGCAGTAGATTTGAATACAGGGCAAAGTGTTGGGGAAGATTTTAAGGTATTATTAAGATCCACTGATATCATGATCCAACAGTTAATCAAGGAACAAACAAAAGATGCTTGGAGAACTATAACTCCTAAGTTCGATGGAAATGTACCTTTATCAAAATTTCTTGATGGAGAAGATTTAATTAAAAAGGGAGAGATAGAAGCTAGAAGAGTTCTAGGCTAGATATTTATTATATTTTAATTTAGTTTTTACAATTAATGGCAAAACCAACAAAATATGCAACACCTATTTGTTTAGGTCTTAGTGTATTAGCAGGAATAGGGATATTAGGAAGTTTAATATATACTTCTCCATTAATAGCGATAATTGCTTTAATCCCTACCGTTATTTATGAGATTTATAGAACAGAGGGAAAATCTACAAAGATCTCTTCCCTCATAATTGGCATCATCTTGCTTCTTGAATTAGCATTAATTATATTTAAGATTGATATTGACCTAACAGAATTTCTAGGGCAAGAGAGTCGGACAATAGCGGGTTATGAAGTTCCCCTAGGAACATTAACAGTGGTTGGTCCCTCTGTAATGGCTATTCTTTCTGTAATATTGTTTGTTCGTACACGAGGTAAATATACTAAATGGTTAGCAGTAATTATTTTTGTAACATCATTTGCAATTATATATGGATTAGATCCAGAAACATTTGGTGAATTATTTAAATATGGGATACAGGAGGTGTTAGATAGGGTTGCCTATTTCTAATACCTACTCTTTAATTGCTTATCACCAGAAAACTACTTTATCTTATCTATAATACCTAGGCAATTCTTTTTCAATCATTTCTCCAACTACTCCCCATTTCAAATATTCATTTACATCCTTTATTGGTATCCATTTCGCCTCAATTATATCCCCATGATCTGGATCATGTTCAAACTCTAAATCATTACTAGCAACTGCTATATATC
>CAZYNJ010000031.1:0-6036 GCA_964648955.1 uncultured Candidatus Saccharibacteria bacterium
TTCCTTTCCCCTCCTCCGCTAATATCTTAAGGGTATCATTTATACAATCATTTTTCCCATGTAATTCTCTAGCATGAATACTCATTGGTAAGTCATATTTAAGTGCTAATTGACAGTGCGTTCGAAAGCTATTTTTTTGTATTTCTTTAATATCCTTTATTACCTCTGTTGTGATATCAATATCTTTGTACAGATAGTAATAATCCAAACCAGTCTCTCCTACAGCAGTTAAAAGAGAAGAGTTTTTTTCATATATCTTTTCTAATGTACGAATAATTTTTTGTGAGAACTTGAAAATATCAAGACCCGGATCTAAATTAGTTAGCTTCTCTGCATATATTGTTGGATGTATTCCTAATCCAGAATATATAACTTGAGATAGATCAACATTGTTCTGAGTTTCTAAGACAGTAAACCAATCATTTGGTTCCGTACCCATATTTAGAATATATTTTCCATTGTCCTCTACAAAGTCGTTTACAATCCTTTTTAAATTCTCTTTGATTGGGCTTAGAGAAAGATGTGTGTGTGAGTCATGCATAATTTAAATTTTAACATATTGTGTTTCTGATATGCTAAAATCACAATGTATGAAAAATGTACAGAAGATTTGGTTAATGTTTTTAAGCTCAATATTGCTCTTGGGAGCTCTAATTACACTATTATTATCTATAGATTGGTCACCGAATTCTTGTGTTGTAAATGGGGTTGAGTATCAGAGTGGAGAGGGAGTTATTGGGTATTTGGAAAATGCTGATTGTATTTGCAATAGGGAGGGAGAAATAGATTGTGAATTGAGTAGTAAGACTAAGAGTTTCTTTAGTAATGAGGATTTTCTTACCAAGAATTTAGATTTCAGCGCTGAATTTTTAAATTCTCTTTCCAATACTGAAATTAATATGTCAGAAGAGATTGTTTTTAGAGCTGTCTCCCAAAGTGATGAAGGACTTGAGATAATTGTCGAGAAGTTAGATTTATGTACAACAACAAATGTAATTCCAGAACAGGTAGGATTTTTCAATATAAATGAAGAGGATTTAGTATTGACAACGATTAAGAGTGGAGATCCTGCGAAATTTTCTGAACCATGTATTATACAAAACACCTTTCTTTTGGAGAAAATAACAGGAAGTTTGGATGATAATTTCAAGGTATATTTTAGAAATGAAAATGATGATGTGTTTTTAGCAGATATGTGTGTATATGAAGGAAAGATTCATAATGAAGGAGATTCTTACGGATCAGATGATGAGATACAACTATGTCAGTGTATATCCGGTGAGAATATTTGTAATGCTATTACAGAGTAACTATATTATTCCTAAATATATTCCTACAATACTTAGAAATGCGGTAAACAGCCAGAACCTCATTGTTATTTTGTAGTGAGGCCACCCTATTGCTTGAAAATGATGATGTATTGGAGCAATCTTAAATACTCTCCTTTTGAATATCTTCATACTTAATATCTGTATTGTACTAGACAGCATAATTAACCAAGTTATGGAGGTCATTAGGAAGTAAGGTATTAGATTGTTGGTAGCGACGGCGATAAAGAATATTGCAAAGCCTAGTGGCATTGCACCTGGTCCTCCATTCCAAAATCTTGCAGGTGGGATATTAAAGTAGAGATCAACAATTAGTACTCCGAGGAGTATTCCGAGTAAGGGGAGAAATTCATATTGACCCTGGAGAAGTAAAAGGATGCTCATTGCAGTTGTAATTATTTGAAACATTCCTATTAGCAGTCCATCCAAACCATCAGAGATTTCTGCAGAATATACTGCAAATTGACCAATTATCCCCATTGCTATCACTACTGCTGGTGTTACAGAGATTGTTGCTACTTGAAAGAAAGAAAGTTCGGTGAAGAGATCTTTCTTATAAAGTAAGTACATCACACCTGTACTTATTAATGTAGCTATAGCAACTTTTGTTAATCTCCATTCGAATGATTCTTGTATTGCTCTAAATTTCTCATTATTCTTCGATCCATTAGTAAATATAACTACGTCAATAAATCCCCAGAGACCGAAGAGTAAGAATCCAAGTAGAAACACTTCTAATACTGGTGTCATCGGTAAAAGGAAATATGTAATAAGTGGAACAATTATCCATATTAGTACTCCCCCCATATTAGGAGTTCCATTAGTTTTAGCAACTCTCATGACTTTCATAAATACAGAGTTGTTCTCACCCTTCATCCCTCCTATTTCACTTTTTCTAACTCCACTTACTTGGTTCAATCTATAAAGAATTTCTATCATTATTGGTGCAAAGAGGATGGAGGCTAGTACTGCTGTAAAAAGCGAGCTTAAAGTTTCTTTTAGGATATTTAACATTTAGAAAGATATTTAAATTATTTTTATTAATATATTATCTCAATTCCGATGAGGTATTTCCAGGTCATCAGCTATAGCTTCGAAAATATCTCTCCATAGAGGAACAACAGTTAGTGCTGCATATGGACTGCTTTTAGGTTCTTCTAATCTAATGAGCATAATCATTTCCGCATCTTCTGTAGGTGCAAAACCAACAAAAGTAGTATTTGTTTTATCTTCTTCGTATCCGGGACCGTCTAATTTAGGAATTTGTGCACTACCCGTTTTTCCTGCAATATTATATTCCTCATTTAATTCTGCAAAGAAATATTTAGGATCTCCCTCTCGAGCTACATGTTGCATCATTTGCGAGACCTTCTGTGCTGTTTCTGCAGATATTGGTTCAGAGAGTATTTGTGGATCAAATTTTATTGTTTCTTTATCATCACTGATCTCTGAGATTATATAGGGTCTCATTCTTTGTCCATTATTAGCTATTGTACTTAGTGCTGATGTAATTTGTAATGCTGTTGCTGAGATTGATTGTCCATATGCAGTAGTAATGAGGTCAAGTTTAGTCCATTCCTCATATGGTTTTATATAGCTTGTTGCTTCATCTTGAAGGCCAATACCTATAAATTCTCCGATACCGAACTTTTTAAGCATTGGATAATATCTCTGATGTCCTGTTTCTAATGCAACTTGTGCAAGGCAGGGATTATTAGAGAGTTTGAGCATATTTTCGAGAGAAAGTAATCCTCCAGGTAATTTGTTCCAAGTATATATTTTTTGTCCTACTTGGTCTGGGTAGCCAGTTGCTTTATAAAGATCTAGATATCCAGTATTATCATTGCATGTATAATCATCATTTACAGATTCTGTCTCAAGTGCAATTGCGACTGTAATTGGTTTATGTACTGACCCATATTCATATACATCAGCAACTGCTTTGTTTTTAAATACCCAAGGCTCTGAAACTAACCAGTACTCGTTCGGATTGTAACTGGGGAAATTGGCCATAGCGATAATAGCTCCTGTTTTAGGATTCATGATAACTGCGGTACCACTTTTTGCTTGATGATATTCAACTCCTTCTTTGAGGATCTTTTCCACTTTTTGTTGGATAATTGGAATAATTGTTAGAGTGAAATCTTTACCCTGTCTCGGTAATATTGGCTCATATTCACCTGTAAGGATGACATTACCTGAAGAGTCTTTCTCTTCGTATGTATATCCTTCTTCTCCTACTATATCTCCAAAGTAAAAGCCTTCTATTCCATATTGACCGACATCTTCTCCATCTTCATTCTTCCCCATGAATCCTAGAATATGTGAGGCTAGTTCTCCGTTAGGGTAAGCTCTTTTCTCTTCTCGTTCAAAGTATAAACCAAATCCTGTAGTCCCCTCTCCAAAGATATTAGCCTCTTGTAAGGCTTGCTTCTTTTCTATTGATACTCCATGTGCTATAGGGAAATACACAAAATCATCTGTAATTTGATTCTCTATTACTTTTTTCTCTAACCCCAAGGTTCCTGATACTTCTGCAATAAATTTGTCTTTCTCAGAGAAGAATAGTTTTCTTTCTCTGTCATCCATACTTAATGCTGCATAAATTCCCCAAACAGGTTCATCTACAGCAAGAATTGTGCCATCGCTTGCAGTTATTAAGCCTCTACTTGTAGATTGTCTAGGATTCCCTTCATATTGTTCTTGAGCTAAGAGTATAAATTTGTCGGATTCGATAACTTGCCATCTAAATGCCTGAATAACAATTACCAATGCAAAGAGGGAGATAAAAACACCTACCATTCTGAGATTGCTATCCTTTTGTGGACCTTTCTTTCTTTGAATTTTTCCGTTTCTATGTAGATGATTAAGGTGACTCATCTATTATCTTTCAGCGATAACATCTATATCGCTAATATAGATAATTTCCTGTTCTTCTATTTTTACAATATTCAATCTTTTTCCTGTGAGTGTTTCTACGACCTTTATTGAGCCTAATTTGGCAATTTGGTTCTCCATGGTGCGATTTTCTTCTACCAAAAATTCCTTCTCTGTATTTAAATTCTCTAATTCTATTCCAAGAGGGCTTAAGATTGAGTTAATAACTAGTTGAGACATGGCAAAGAGGATGAGTGATATTGAGAGTATTGTTACGGGTAAGTTGTTTTTTGTCCTTTTCATGGTAGTAAGTTTTAGGTTTTAATAATTGTTCTTAATTTTGCAGAAGCACAACGAGGATTTTGCTCTAACTCTGTGTCGGTTGGGGCGATTACATTAGAGTTGAGTAAGGTTCCCCGTTTGCTTCTTACTTGATTGTTAAAGAAATCTTTAACAATACGATCTTCTAAGGAGTGAAAAGTTATTACACTTAACCTTCCTTTTGTTTTTAAGATCTTAAAGGACTTATCTAATCCTTCTCTTAATGAATTGAGTTCATCGTTTACCACAATTCGCAGGGCCTGAAAGACCCTACGAGATGGGTTCTTTTTACCATATGTGCTTGCCGGCACGACTCTGTAAATAAGTCTTGTAAGATCTCCAACGGTTTCTATTTCTTTATCCGAGTTCTTTATTTCTTTAGCTATTCTTTTTGCATATCTTTCTTCTCCATATTCTTTAAAGAGTTCTGAGAGTTGTTTACTAGAAAGTAGTGCTATTAGATCATTTGCTTTTACTCCCAATCTTTCATCCATTCTCATATCTAGGGGTTCTGCTTCCTCTTGGTAGCTAAATCCTCTACTGTAGGATTTTTCTAGTTGTCTGGAAGATAGTCCTAAATCCATCAATATTCCATCAGGTTTCCTATCTATCTCTTCTAGAATTTCGTCTATTTTCGAGAAATTCTCTCTTTTAATTATCCAGTTATCTTGTTGAGGATAATTCTTTTTGACAAAGTCTATAGAGTGTTGGTCATGGTCTATACTTAGAAGTACTCCTTTACTAGAGAGTTTCTTTAGTATTTCTGAGCTATGACCTGCATCTCCTAGTGTACAGTCGATATAAAAACCATTAGGATCTATCTTCAATGAGGATATTGTTTCTTGTAGTAGTACAGGGATATGGATCTTTTGCATTACTCTTGGTTATTCATCTTACTAAGCTCATCTGCTATCTCTTCCCCATTCTTCTTAAGGTGGTCTAATCTCTTAATCCACTTATCTTTACTCCATATCTCTATCCAATTTACTAATCCTATGAATACTACTTCATTAGATAGGTCCGCATGTTCGTAGAGTGCTTCGGGTATTACAAATCTCCCTTGAGAGTCTGTTTGTATCTCTTTGGCACTTCCAACAAGAAAACGGCTTGTGTCTCGGATATTTTTATTTATAAAAGAGCCATTTATTACTTCTTTTGCTATCTTTTCCCACATACCTTTATTTACTAGTACTAGGGCATCTTCATAGCCTCTGGTGAGTATTAAATCCTCACCTAGTTCCTTACGGAACTTCTTTGGAAGTGAAACTCTTTTCTTTAATCCTATTTTACTTCTGTACTCTCCTATTAACATGTTCCCACTATATCATTGTTCACCACTGTTTACCACTTCCTGCCACTAAAGTATCATTTACATACCTTTTGGTCAAGAGATAAATACTACAAGCTTTGAATTACATAGGAAAGCCGTATAGTTATAATCTCTCTACAAGACTCAGAGGTAACTTGTAGTTATTTAATGTAAGATATTATTGTTGTAAATTTGGTAAAA
>CAZYNJ010000032.1:0-3793 GCA_964648955.1 uncultured Candidatus Saccharibacteria bacterium
ATGATTAGTAAAAAGATAGCAAATCAATCTAAAGGTATATTCATGTTAAGGATTGAGGATACAGATAAGAGTAGAGAGATAGAGAATGGAGTAGAACAAATTTCGAATTCACTTGAAAAATATAATCTTGTTCCTGACGAGGGTATCCTTCCAAATGGAGAAGTTAAAGGAGAATACGGTCCATATATGCAAAGTCAAAGATTAGATATCTATAGATCTTTTGCAAAGAAATTAGTACTAGGAGGTAAAGCATACCCTTGTTTTATGTCACCAGACGAGCTAGGAGCCCTTAGAAAGAAGCAAGAAGAGCTAGGAACTAGAATTGGTTGTTACGGAGAATATGCTAAAGGGAGAGAAGCTAAGTTAGAGGATATTAAAAAAGAATTAGATAATGGTAAAGCTTTTGTAATCAGATTGAAGTCTTCGGGAGATTTTAACAAGAAATTCAACTTTAAAGATTTAATTAAAGGATCTGTAACATTTCCTGAAAATGATTTCGATAGTGTACTACTTAAATCAGATGGATATCCTGTATATCATTTTGCCCATCCAATAGATGACTATCTAATGGGAACAACTATAATTACTAGGGGAGATGAATGGCTTTCTTCAGTTCCTTTACATAAAGAATTATACAAAGTACTTGGTTGGGAGATGCCAAAGTATGCACATATATCCCCATTAATGAAAATTGATGAAGAAACAGGAAACAAAAGAAAACTAAGTAAAAGAAAAGATCCAGAGGCTAATGCATCCTACTATATTGAAAAAGGATATCCAATCAAAGGTATTATGGAATATCTTTTAAATATTGCTAATTCAAACTTCTATGATTGGAGATTACAGAATCCAGACAAAGATACTTCTAATTTTGATTTTAAGTTAGAGAAGATACATAAGAGTGGGGCTCTTTTTGACTTTGTTAAATTTGAGAATGTTTGTAAAGATATTGTTTCAAAAATGAGTGCAAAAGAGGTATATAACTTAGCGTTAGAATGGAGTAGAGAGTTTAATGAGGATGTTTGCGAGAAACTTACAGAGAACAAAGAATACTGTCTTTCAATATTAAATATAGAAAGAGGAGAGGGAAAGATTAGAAAAGATATTTCAAAGATGGGAGATATTAAGAAGCAATTAGAGATATTTTTTGATGATACTTTTGAAGAATTAAAATGTCCTGAATTAAAAACAGATTCAAAAGATATATTAAAGAGATATTTAGAAGTTTTTGATATTAATGATATTTCTCAAGAATGGTTTGAGAAGATTAAACAAGTAGCAGAGGAATTTGAATATGCTACAGATAGAAAAGATTTTAAGAATAATCCTGATAAATATAAAGGGAAAGTAGGAGATATTGCTATGATTATTAGAATTGCTGTAACGAAGAAAGAGCGAACTCCTGATTTATATCAGATTACACAAGTATTAGGAGAAGAAAAAGTGAGAGAGAGAATAGAGAACAATATATCCAATAATTAGTACATCTAAGTATCCTTTGAATTAAACCTTTAACAGAGGTATAATCTTGACTTAGCTCGTAAAATATTAATGGTTATCAATAAGAAGGAGAGTAAAAATGCCTAGCACAACAATTTGTGTTGAAGATAAAGGTAATAATTACGTTGAAGGACAGTACTACAAACTAAATATTAGTATTGACCTAGTTCCCCCTTATCAATCCACAATCTTTTTTCCAGAATGTTCTGATACTTTCTATACGATAAAGGAAGATAGTGAATGCAAATTCACTAAAAATGGCCTCTTAGAAAGTGAATTGACTGCTTGGTTAGAGAGGAGTTTCAACGAGATAATGTACAGTGCAATAACTTCTGGATTCCCAATCTTCATAGAAGTCGGAAAGCAAAGTAATGAACTTCATCTTCAAAGGATGTTAGAAGAATTCAAAGATTCGAATTTTGACAATGAGGAGAAATTAAAAAGTATTCTTAAACATGTTTTAGAAATAGTTGATACATTAATTGAAAGCTAAGGTTCTTAACAATCAAACAACAAGGAGAAAAAAATGAAATACATAGTACCGTCGACAAGAGATATAACAATTTTCTTTAGTTTTCCAGGGAGCAAAAATCAAAGCAGGAAAGGCGCTCTAACTAAAATTGTTAATGAAAGATTTTTTGTAAAACCTAACAGAAAAGGTTCCCCTCCAGATTATCTTTGTACTTGTATAAAAAAAATTCTTGTAGATGTAGGCTTTTTCTCAGTGTTTAAAAACAGAGATAATAAATTCCATCTGAATATTTTTATCAAAGAATTCCAACCAAAGCCTTTTAGACTTTTGATTCCAAAATCAAAAGATTCAGAAGAAGATGTTTTGGAAAAAATATTAGGGAAATTGGAAGAAATAATTCGGAGGAATATCTCAAAAGACTTGAACGAAAAGGAAGACGAAAACTAACTCTTCATTGTTTAATAGCAGCTGAATATTTTCATGTATTGCTATATTATATAGTACACATTATTCAGCTGTTAGGAGTTTCTACCAACTACCTCCACCTCCTCCACCAAAACCTCCACCACTAGATCCTCCACTAAAACCAGATCCTCCTGAAGCTCCTCCACTTGATCTAAAACCTCCTGCACTACCTGGTGCTACTGATTTATGCTTTATTGTTGAATTCATACTTGTAAACGCTCTAGTCATCATATATGGAGTGAATACATCTGTACCTACATACCAATCAGGTGGTGTTTTATACAAATCTTCAAACTCTTTAGCCCATTTTTTTTCTAAACCAAATATCATTGCATATGGTAAAAGCTTCTCAAAGATACCTCTAAACTTCTTAGGATCATTATGAAACTCTATTCTTTTCTTCTCTGCTGTATCTATATACATCCTTAAACCCTTAAGTTCATAATACATTTTATTACCCTTCTTACCTCTTAAATCTACCTTTCCACTAGCAATGAAAAGAGATATAGCGCTAAGAAGGAAACCAATCAACCATCCAGTAGAAGCATTGAGGATAAACCAAGAATTTAAAGCAATTACTAAAATTATCCCTACCATCCCAAAAGTTGCTAACTTACCTTTCATATCTCTTCTCTTTTTGGAGAATAGTTCTTCTTCATACACTTGCTTATTTATCTTTGTAGTTATCTTATTAACAGTCCTATAAAAGCTACTACTAATATCGCTCATCTTTCTTGTATCCTCTCCTTTGAATATACCCTCTAATAACTCCTTTTCAATATCATTCAATGATATGTCTTTCTTCTCTGTTCTGATTAATTCATACTTCTTTTTAGATAACTGTTTAATCTTTAAATACCCTCTTACAGCTAAATCTATTAAATCAGCTGTAATATATTTATTTAAAAACTTCTTAGTGTATACAAAACCAGAGAGCATAGGAGTTACATCTTCAGGGGCATGATAGTGAGGAATAATAGTAATCTTTTTGTTCTTTCCATTCTTCTTAACCCAGGACATTACAAAGATAAATATAGGAATTGGAAGAAAAACACCGATATTAGCTAACATCCACTGTATCCTTTGTTCATTCTCTGTATTAGCAACACTCCCCACAGGCATAGAAATAGCAACAGTGTATCCTTCATACATCTCTAGAGGCTTTGTAATACTTACCTTTATATTCTTTTTATCAATCTCCTCAATTAAACAATCTTGGTCTGTACTTTCATATCCTCCTGTATAACAGATAGATTCTGTAATATCCGCTGGAAGATGAACATCTACAGATGCAAATGCAATAGGGATGTTCCAACTATCTCCAGTAATATTTAAATACAACTCGTCATGATCAGG
>CAZYNJ010000032.1:3893-5384 GCA_964648955.1 uncultured Candidatus Saccharibacteria bacterium
TATCCCATGTCGTTCATATGAAAAATAGTAATGTATTTCTTCCTTAACATCTATTGTTGCATCTTCATTAAATGTAACATCACTGACAAAGCTTGTAATCTGTTCCTCTTGTGCATATCCCTTTATACTAGATACCCCACAAAAGAGTACAACAAGTGTAAGTACTAACAGAAATCTCTTTTTCATCTTCTTAGAACTTAATATTTACATTCTTTTTCTCTTCCTCTGTAGCTTCAAAGAAATCAAGAGCTTTAAATCCTAATATATTTGCAATCAAATTATTAGGAAATACTGCAATCTTAGTATTAAAGTTTCTAACTGTTCCATTGTAAAATCTTCTAGATTTTTGAATATCATCCTCTAAAGCCTTCAAACTATTCTGTAATTCAACAAAGTTTGTATTTGCTTTAAGTTCTGGATATGCCTCTGCTACTGCAAAGATCTTAGAAATTCCTGCGGATAATTGATCCTCTATCTTAGCTTTTTCACTAAAAGAACCAGCACTCATTGCCTTTGTTCTCATTTCAGTTACCTCTTTAAAGGTATCTTTTTCATGAGCTGCATATCCTTTTACAATTTCGACAAGATTTGGAATCATGTCATATCTTTGTTTAAGGAATGTCTCTATATCTGCAATGGCCTCATCTACAACAACCTTTAACTTAGAAAGACTATTGAAAAGTCCTACTGCTACTATAACTACAAGGAGTATTACTCCTAAAATTGTACCCCAAACCATAAGTTTTAATATTATTAATTTATATATTTAAATTGTACACTATGGACATATTAAATGAAATATATTTTAATGAAGGTATGAAAGTTATTGGAATAACAGGCAGATCTGCATCAGGAAAGGGTACTGTTGCTGAATATTTAGTTGAAAAATATGGATATATTCATTTAAGTGTTAGAGAAGCAATAAAAGAGGAAGTTAAGAAACACTTAGGAAGAGATAGTATTAGCAGAGATGAACTAATCGATATTGCTAATATGATTAGAAAGAAACATGGAGCAGACTATTTTGTTTTAAAACTTTATGAACAAGCAAAAGAGTTAGGACAAGACTGTATCATTGAAAGTATTCGTACAGTGGGAGAGGTAGAAGCATTGAGAGAAAAGGAAGACTTTCTACTTCTAGCTGTTGAAGCTCCTTTAGAATTAAGGTATGAAAGAGTGAAGACGAATAGTAGAGAAGAGATAGAGAACGAAATCTCCTTTGAGGAGTTTAAGGCTCAAGATTTAAGAGAAAATACTTCAGAGTTAAAAACTATCCAAAATATATCTAAATGTGTTCTCATGGCAGATGCAATTATAGAAAATGAATGGGAAGACGATATAGATGCACTACACAAAGAAATAGATATTGTTATGGAAGTATTAAATGAAAACAAAGAAGGAAAGATTATTAGTGAAAAAGAAGCTTAATTAAATCTTTCCTTTAAGATATTTCTGCCTTTTACCTTCTTCAAACCTTTCAATAGCATATCT
>CAZYNJ010000033.1:0-5171 GCA_964648955.1 uncultured Candidatus Saccharibacteria bacterium
ATGCTATAATCTCTGATGATGAAAATAGAAAAACAAACAAATGATTCTTTAAAACTATGTACACTGTCAGGAACTAGCGAAGTAGGAAGGAACTGTAATTTTATAGAATATAAGGATGAGATAATAATAGTTGATGCAGGATTCTCATTCCCTGGTCATGAAATGTATGGGATAGATTATCTAATTCCCAATATTAGCTACTTAAGAAAAAATAAGCATAAGGTAAAGGCAATATTAATAACCCATGGTCATTTGGATCATACAGGTGCATTGAGATATATCCTCCCTGATTTAGATTTTCCTCCAGTATATGTAGGTTCGTTTGGGAAAGCGTTGATTGAAGCAAAGTTAGAAGAACATGATATGAAAAGAAGAACTAGAGTGATAGGGGTGGATAGAAAAACGACTGTAAGAATTGGTAAATATTTTAGAGCATCCTTTATTGGAATTAACCACAGTATCCCAGATGCATTCTCGATCTTTGTAGAAACTCCAAAGGGAAATATCTTTTTCTCAGGGGATTATAAATTTGATAAAAACCCTGCAAATGAACAACAGTCTGATTACCAAAAACTAACTTCCCTAAGAGGGAGAGTTGATTTGGCCTTAATGGAAAGTACTAATGCGCTAATTCCAGGGAAAGCTCCTTCTGAAAAAGAGATTGCGGGTAATTTAGAAGATATTATCAGAGATGCAGATGGTAGAGTAATAGTTGCTGCTTTTTCTTCCCTTTTGACAAGACTGTACTCCTTGGTTGAAATTGCAAAGAAAACTAATAGGAAGGTAGTCCTCTCTGGAAGAAGTCTAGAACAAGCTTTTGATATTGCAATCAAGCAAAGGTATTTGACTATCCCTAAAGGATTAGTAATTAATCAAAGAGATGTACGTAAGTATCCGGACAAGAGCCTTTTAATCCTTTGTACTGGGAGTCAAGCAGAGAGATATGCTGCCTTGAATAGGATTTCATTAAATGAACATAGATTTATAAAAACTAGGAAGGGAGACCTAATATTACTCTCCGCTTCCGAAATCCCAGGCAATATTACTAAGATTGAAAGAATGACTGATCGACTAATTGGTTTAGGTGCGGATTTAATAAAGGATGGAGAGAAGAAGATACACTCCACAGGACATGGAAACCAAGAAGATATGAAAATGATGCATGAATTTGTAAGACCTAAGAAAACTATGCCCGTGCATGGACCTTTGACTTATAGATATTTCAATAAAAAGAATTTAATAGGGTGGGGAGAAAGACCTGAAGATATATTTCTAACAGAGGATGGTCAAACATGGATATTCAATGGACAATTCTGGAAGAGAGGAAAGAAGATAGAGTCGAAACCAATCCTCATCGATGGTCTTGGGGTAGGGGATATCGGAGATATCGTACTTAAGGATAGACAACAGCTCTCTCAGTTCGGAATGTTTACAGTTGTTTTAAATCTTAGCTCTAAGAATAAGAAAATTATCGGACGGCCACAGTTTATATCCCGAGGATTTATATACATGAAAAAATCCAAAGATCTCTTACGAGAGCTTGAAACAATGGTTTTTGATATCCACAGAGCATGGGCTAATGACTCTTACAAGAAAAAGAGGTTTGTAGAAAAAGAGCTGAAGGGAAGAATTGAGAAAGAACTTTCTAGCTTTATTTTCAAAAAGACTGAACGTGAACCAATCATCCTAGTCGCTATTATATAGCCTCCCATAAAACTCCCTCCCTTTCATGATATACTAAAAACAATATGATAAAGAGGTTGTTTTCCAAAACTGCTAAGGTTGATTATTTCGACAATAAGACTAATTTTGTTGCATTAGACATTGGTACAGAAGTCCTCAAGAGTATGCGTTTCACTATGGATGCATATGGTGTAAATATTCATAAGATTTCAAGAATTCAACAACAAGAACACGCTATGAAAAGTGGTATCATCCGTAATTTAGATACTGTTCTCGAAAACTGCAAACTTTCAATAGCCGAGCTAACTGATGGATTGACAGAAGAAGAGTTCCCCAAAAAGATAGTAATGGGAATAGCAGGAGAATACATACAAGGAGTTTCCATCGTTGTTAATTATAAAAGAGAGGAGAATTTTGAGAAAGAAGTTACCCAGAAAGAACAGAATGGAATACTGAAAAAGATAAGAACTCAGATATTAACAGAAGGCGAAGAGGATCTTGCTTTAAGAATCGGACTAACTCGTGAAGATATTAACATCTTGCACATAACCATTACAGGTTTGGCTATAGGAGGCATGCCTGTTCAATCACTAGTTGGATATACAGGTAAAGAGGTTAAGATAAATCTGTATGCATCCTTTGGTCCTAAAACGTATGTGAATGCTTTAAAAAAGGTCTCCAATTCTCTCGGGATGGAAATTATTAGTATTGTTTCTCAACCCTTTGCTGTGGCCAGAGCATATTCAGGTTCTTCCAGTCAGGATTTCTCTGGTATATTTTTAGATATAGGGGGAGGGACAACAGATGTGGCAATTGTTGAAAATGGAAATGTTTTACAAACACAAATGTTTGCATTCGGAGGTAGAGTTTTCAGTAAAGAAATTGCTAAAAGTTTTAATCTGGACTTGAGGTATGCAGAACAAAGAAAGATTAAATATTCTAATGGAGAGCTATCTAAAACAATTGCAGAGAAGGTAAAACAGTCTATGAACCCAATCGCAAATCTTTGGATGAAAACATTAAAGGTCTCCCTTGAAAGTTGTGATGATGTTGATACTTTTCCTTCACATATCTATATGTGTGGTGGGGGAGCTTTACTTCCCGAAATCAAATCTACTATGTTAGAATTTCCTTGGAAACAATATTTACCATTCCCTGTGGTTCCAAAGATAGAGGTCTTTACGCCAGACAAACTTAATAATATAGTAGATAAGAGTGGGGATTTAAGAAATATTTATGATATTACTCCTTCTGCCTTGGCGAAGTTTGCATATGACAAGGAACTAGATAATAGAAACTATAATATTACCTTTGGACAATATGAATGAGAAGAAAGAAGCAAAAATAATAGTAAAAACAAATGATGAACTTTTCGATATTGTCGGAAAAATATCCAAATCAGAGAAGAATAGGATCATTCTTACATTCACAGAAGCTTCAGATTTATTAATAAGCTCTATTAATCTTGCTGTCATCAGAGAAACTGCTCAAGAAGAGGGAAAGTCTGTCATTGCTCAGATAATTCAAAACCCTACAGGAGAGAGGAATGCTCAAAAGGCAGGATTGCTAACGATAAATACTCCTTCTAACCCAACTTTAGATCTTTGGGAGAAAGTGGAACAAGATACCAAGGGCAAGCAAATAGAAAAAGAGGAAAAATTGGGACAACGATTACCACAAAAGAAATCTCCTGAAGAAAAGACTCCAGAGAAAAGTACTTTCGAAAAGAGAATTGAAGATGCTCTTAGTAAATCAAAAGCAGAGCCAACATCAGTGATTAATAAAACTAGGTTTGTGGAAGAAGAAGGGGTTAAAATTTCCCTAGACGGGGAGATTACAGAGACCAGTGGAAAGCAAATAGAAAAAGCTGTTGCTATTGAGGACTTAGTTTCAAAGAAAGACCCTCTTCTTTCTCCATCTAAGACTCCCTCTTCACCAATAGCACCACAGATCTCCATTGTAAGTACGGACGGAAAGAAAAAGAAATTTGAAAGATTTAATTCCCTAAAAGAAAAATTTCTAAAGCTCTTCAGCTTTAAGAAAAAAGAAAAATCACAACCTAAGAATGTCATCAAAATGGGAAAGAAGTTCCCTAAGAAATATTTCCTTCTTGGTGGAGTAGGGCTTTTAGTCCTTTTGCTTGGGGGAAGTGTAACTTACTACTACTTTGCACCTTTAGTAAAAATAAAAATGTATATAGATAGTAAGCCCGTTTCTATAGAAAAAGTATTTGTAGGGTCAACAGAGATTACTGATGCTGACTTAGAAGAACAACTTGTTCCTTTAATTACTGAAGAGGTCGAAGAGGATGCTTCTAGCAATATCTCCCCCACTGGGACATCAGTAACGGGAGAAAAGGCTACTGGAACTATCCGAGTGAATTACTTAGCGATAGCAGAAACTTTAGATCTTCCTGCAGGAAGTAGTTTAACTGCTTCAGCAAAGAAGTTCATCACACTGGCAGATCTTCATTTAGTAGGCCCTAGTTGGACTGAGATATCTGTAGAGGCTACAGAGTATGGTTCAGAGTATAACATCCCCTTAAATACATTCTTCTCCATAGACGGGCAGGATGATTCTGAAGTTTCCGGGAGTGCTCTTGCTGATTTCGCAGGTGGCTCTAAAACCGAGGTTACTGTTCTCTCTCAAAGCGATGTAGATGCTGCGATCGAGGCTTTAGCGAAAACAACAAAAGAGGAGGCAGAAGGAGATCTTTTAGACAAACATATTGATGATGGTTGGGAAGTCATTAAAGACTCTGTTAAAACAACGATTGACGATGACAGTGTAGAAACGGACGTCCCGATTGGAAGCGAGGCAACGACTGCAAATCTCTCTCTTTCTGTAAGGGTTTCGGCTCTTTACTACAAAAAAGAATCTCTTGTAAATCTCATAAATGGTATGTTGAGTGAAGAGGCTAAGAACAAGAATCTTTTTGATACAACAGATGATGTTGAATTAGAGTTGGCACCAGAAATAGAGAAAGATTTCATTATCTCGGGCTCTAAAGAAGATAATATTAAGATCAAAATTGAGGCTTCAGGTGTTGTTACTCCCAAACTTGTAAGAGATGAGATTATCTCCGAACTAAAGGGTTTGCGCTGGGGGGAGGGGATTAACTATCTGACTAGTTTTGACTATTCTGACGAACCAATAAAGATCGGATTTGAACCCTCTTTCTTTCCTGAGTGGCTAAGATATTTCCCAGAAAGACAAGGGCGGATAATGATTTCCACTATTCACGTGGAGGATAACTAAGAAACGAATTCTTCCTTTTAATAGCTTTTCTTGTTAGAATATGGCGTTCTTTTATATGTACCTGTAGCTCAATGGATAGAGCAACTGCCTTCTAAGCAGTAGGTTGTCGGTTCGAGTCCGGCCAGGTACGCCACAGGAGAGATGCCTGAGTGGTCGAAAGGACACGCTTGGAAAGCGTGCGTACTCTAAAGAGTACCGTGGGTTCGAATCCCACTCTCTCCGCCATTTAT
>CAZYNJ010000034.1:0-4977 GCA_964648955.1 uncultured Candidatus Saccharibacteria bacterium
CTTTACCTTCAATTCTTTCTAATTTTGATATAGAATATGCCTAGATTAAGTTAATTAAATACTAGGATGGTCAAATACGAACCACAAAGCTTCGAAAAGAAGTGGCAGGACAGATGGTTTAAAGATCTGTTCTATGAACCGAAAGACTTAGATGTAAAGCCAAAGTACTATCTCCTAGTAGAATTCCCATATCCTTCTGGACCTGGTATGCATATTGGTCATACAAGAAACTATTCAATGATGGATACTGTAGCTAGATTAAGGAGGATGAGAGGTGAGAATGTATTGTATCCAATGGGTTGGGATGCATTCGGACTTCCTACAGAAAACTACGCTATTAAAGTAAAAAGACCTCCACAAGATATTACAAAAGAGAATATTGATAATTTTAGAAAGCAATTAAAGAGCTTAGGTCTCACTTTTGACTGGAGTAGGGAGGTTAATACTACAGACCCCAGCTATTACAAATGGACTCAATGGATATTTCTTAAGATGTTTGAAAAAGGTTTAGCATACAAAAAGGAAATTCCAATAAATTGGTGCCCTAAGTGTAAGATTGGTTGTGCTAATGAGGAAGTTATCAATGGTAAGCATGAAAGATGTGGGGCTGAGGTTGAAAAAAGGGATATTAGCCAATGGATGTTGAAGATAACGGAGTATGCAGATCAATTAATTGATGAATTAGATCAAACTGATTACTTGGAAAGTATTAAAGCAAGTCAAAGGAATTGGATAGGGAGGAAGGATTGGACAGATATTAACTATCAGGTAGAGGATTCTGATGAAATTATAACGGTTTCTACCACTAGACCTGACACTCAGTTTGGAGCATCTTTTGTTGTTGTAGCGCCAGAGCATGAGATATTGGATAGGTTAAAGGAAAAGATGCCAGAGAAGAACAGGGAGAAGGTATTTGAGTACAGAGAGGAGAGTGTTAAGAAATCTGATCTAGAGAGAATAGTGGGAGAGAAGGGGAAGAGTGGTGTATTTACGGGACTATATTGCACCAGTGGCATTACGGGCATGCAACTGCCAATATACTCTGCAGACTTTGTTCTAACAACAGTTGGGACTGGTATGGTAGTTGGAGTGCCAGCGCATGATAAAAGAGATTTCGAATTTACACAATTGTTTGATTTACCTGTTAAAAGGGTTGTTGTAGGGCAAGATGGAGATGATAGTGTAATAGATTCTATAGAAAAGGTCTATGAAGGAGAGGGAATGGTAATAGATTCTGGATTTATGACTGGTCTTACAACAGAAGAAGCTAGGAAGAAATTTGTGGAATATGTTGAAAAGAAAGGGATAGGGAAGGGAGTAGTAAGATATCATTTAACGGATTGGGTCTTTTCTAGACAAAGATATTGGGGAGAACCTGTTCCTATCGTCCATTGTGAGAAGTGTGGTATGGTTGCTCTTCCAGAGGAAGAATTACCATTAGAATTACCGAAGGTAGAGAGTTATGAACCTACAGATACAGGAAAATCTCCTTTAGCTGCAATGAAGGATTGGGTTAATACTAAATGTCCCAAATGCGAAGGTCCGGCAAAGAGGGAAACAGATACAATGCCTCAGTGGGCAGGATCCAGTTGGTACTATCTTAGATATTGTGACCCTCATAATTCGGACAAACTAGGTAGCAAGGGGAATCTTGAGTATTGGATGCCTGTGGATCACTATGAAGGTGGGCAAGAACATATTACTTTACATCTTCTCTATTCTAGATTCTGGCATAAGGTATTGAATGATTTAGGCTTTGTTCCAGGGAAAGAACCATATCAGAAGCGAACAACACATGGAATTGTATTGGGTGAAGGTGGAGTTAAGATGTCAAAATCCGTTGGGAATGTTATTAATCCAGATAAATTAGTAAAAGAATATGGTGCTGATGTTACTAGAGCATATATGTTATTTATGGGGCCGTATGATGGAGATGTTGCTTGGAATACGAGGACGATACAGGGGGTTAATAGGTTTATGTCTAAATTCTACAGTTTTGTTTTAGAATCTTGGGAAAAAGATGTTAAAAGTAGTAAAGAAATTGAGATTGCAATTAACAAATTAGTTAAAAGGGTAGAGAAGGGTATTCTTGATTTTAGATTTAATACCGTTATTGCAGGCTTTATGGAGTTTTACAACGAGTATTCTAAGAAAGATATATCAAGATTAGATCTCGAAAAAATTATAGTTACAATATCTCCAATAGCACCTCATTTAGCAGAAGAAATATGGGAGACTACAGGACACAACTATAGTGTGCACCAACAGCCTTGGCTTAAGGTCGATGAATCCTTACTAGTAGAAGATGAGATAGAAGTGCCAATTCAGGTTAATGGGAAGGTAAAAACAACTGTTTTGATTCCCAAGGGATCATCAGAGGAGAAGGTCAAGGAAATCATTGATACACTAGGTGTTTTGGATAAATATGTACAAGAAAATACCGTCAAGAAGTTTATATATATTCCCAAAAGGATGATAAGCATTGTAGTATAAGTATTTCTAGAACAGTAGCCTCTAGCGAAAAATGAACAAAAAACTTTGACAAAAGGTTTAATTTCTCTTAGCATAATAGGATACAGAAGGAAACTTTTGTATCTAAAACTGTCTAAGAAAAATGTTAAAAACCAACTGCCAAAATACACGTAAAAACCTACTCAAGACAAGCATCTTTCTTGTTAGTATATTCTCTTTCCTATTTACTCTCTCAGGTATCAATGTTTTTGCTGCTGGAAAGGACACTATAAGTTTTCAAGGGAAGATAGTTAGAAACGATACTGGATATGAAGGCCTTAATGTAACTGCAGGGAATCCAGCATGTGTTGTCTCTGGTGCTAGTAATGATACTTGTGATTTCCAAGCACGTTACTATGATGATCCTAGTGCGGGGACTTTATTGGGAACAGAAGATTTTACCGATGAAGAGATAGGGGAGTTTGCTGGTGTTTTTAATCTTGACTTAGGTGCTGGTAGTTGGACAGGGGGATCGGAGAGTGCATTTGTAGATATTTTTAATAACAATGATACAGTATACATTGAATTGAAGTTTGCTCCTGACGGCTCAACACTTACGGAAACTTTCTCAAGAATGCCAGTTAGAGCTTCTGCATATGCAATTAGAGCAGGAACTGCAGATATTGCTAATGAGGCAGATGATGCATTTCAATTTGATAGTGCTGCAGATGATACTGGATATACTCCTAGTGCTGGTATGGTTTACTATGATTCGGACGAAGAAGTTTTAAAGCTTTACACTGGGGTTGCTTGGGTTGATATTGCTTCTGGAGCAGGAGGAGGATCACTATTTACAGATGCAGGAGATTATACATATCTAACTGGTACATCGGATAGTTTTGTTCTGGGTGCTACCTCATATACTGCGATAGGTTCCTCAACATATTCTGCTCACTTAACTGGTTTGGATACTTCTACGACACCTTTTGCATGGGATGTAGGGGCGAATAGGTTGATAATTGATGGGGCTAATGCCAACTCAGGACTAACGGTATTTTCTAACTATGATGGTGTTGACGAGTGGCCTCTTGTTTCGTTGAAGACAGAGCATTCTGGATTTACAGAAGCTGTATTAGAAATTTCACAGGATGGGACAGGGCCTGCTACTTCCATGTACTATGGTTCTTCTAAAATATTTGAAGTTGGAACTCAATTAGAAAGTGCTGTTAGAAAAGCAGTTGTGGGGATAGGTGTAGATGCGGCTGATGAGAGGTTAGATATTAATGGAGCTATCCATATTCATGATTTTACTCCAGCTACTACGGCTAATAGGTTGTATAGTGTTGCTAGTGCTTTGTATTGGAATGGTAGTGAGTTAGGTTCAGGAGGGGGTCTTTGGACTGATGGTGGTACATTTTCATATTTAACTGCTACTACAGACGATCTAGTGATGGGTTCTAATGTTGTAAATAATGCACCATTCTTCTTTGATGTTAGTGAGGGGGCTTTTGTAATCAATGGTACAGGTAGTGGAAATCTCTTTACTGTTAATGATGAACTAGCAGATTCCTCTCCCTTCGTAATTGATGCTAGTGGAAATGTAGGTATAGGGACATCTGCACCAGGAGCAAAATTAGATATTGCAGGAGCTTCTTCGACGATAGCGAATAATACAGGGGATATAACGATAACGGCAGAGGAATCTGTAGTTATCAAAGCAGATGATACTGATGCAGATAATATAATGGAATGGATGAATAGTGTAGGGGGGATTCTTGCGTATGTAGATTCATATGGGAAGTTGGTTCTTTCTGCAGCTACTGCAGATAATGCACAGCTAAGACTTGTTACTTCTGCTGGTACAGATCCTACTGTTCCTGTGTCTGGAGATTTGTGGTGGAATGGTACAGAGCTTTACTTTAATGATGGAGCTGAAGATATTGGTTTGCTTACAGGTAATGGTTTTACAGATGGTGTAGCTACATCAGATGTTGCAAATGCAGTAGATGCTGTCGCTTTTACATTTAATACATTAGAAACATTTAACTATCCTACATCTAAGTTGTTCTCAATTTTGAACAACAGTGTTGAGACTATGTACTTAGATGCTGACGGAGATCTATATATCACTGGTAGTTTGATTTCGGACAAAGGGCTTTCTGCTTTGTTAGTTAATAATACTGGGAGTACTGTAGATGAGAAGTCATTGGTAACTATAGATACCACGAATGATAGGTCATTTACTACAACGGATATTGCAAATGATAAGGGTGTATTCGGTGTGTTGGTAGGTGTAGATGTTAACAATGATACAGACAAGGATGGTAATTGTGATGATGGAGACACTTGCATTATCTCTTTTGAAGGTGTTGTTTCTGTTAAGACAGTAGATGCTACCGATGCTAGTAGAGGAGACTATATATTTTCTTCTATTACAGCGGGTTCTGCTAAAGCTGATTCAGATCAGGGGGATGGTATGATTGGTGCTGTTTTAGATGTTAGTAATGCAGCTTCTGGTTATGTAGA
>CAZYNJ010000035.1:0-4950 GCA_964648955.1 uncultured Candidatus Saccharibacteria bacterium
GCTATACAACTTAACTCTGAAGAAGTAGATATTAATAGCTTTAGAGTGAAATATATAGAGTCTACATATGAGAATTATATAATTGTTGCCGATATGAATGCAGAACCGGTATATTGGTATGAAGGAAGTGGTAAGCTATTTAACAAGGAGGTCAATCGACAGGTCGTTGTCTCCACTGAAGGTTTGACCTGGTAATTAATATTTGATAAATTAAAAGTATGAAAAACTGTCCTAAAAGATATGAAGGTCAAGCGTTAGCTATTTCTATGATTGTTTTGGTTGTTTGTGCGGTACTAGGTATTTCTATTTACTCAAGGGTAGTAAAAGATAGGACTCTTGTATTAAATGAGAAAATATCTGCAGAAGCTTTAGAAATCGCGGATTCTGTACTGGATTCTCTTAGTACTATTCCTGCTTCTACTCTACAAGAACAGATAGAAGAAGAAGGATTTGTTGAAGTAAAAGGTTGGTCAAGTGTTAATACTTTCCTGGATGATTTAGGGCTTAGTAACTCGATACAGAATTTAGATATATGTCAGCAAGGTAATTCATCTGTAGACATATTAGTAGAGGAAGCTACAATTGAGGATTTGATAGAGACCAGACCTAATGAAGCTAGAGCATATCATATTGGAGGAAAGAGTCTTACTTCTCCATGTGGTCTAAGAGTTCATCTTGAATCTAGAGGTACAGTTAACTCAGGAGTAATCGTTAGAAAGATATATGGAGATAATTATGCAACTACACCTGATTACAAGATATATGAAGAAGATGATATTGAAGCATATTGTTTTTCTGAGGACTTAAGTAGTTGTAATAGTGATGATTTCTCACCAGATGCTAATTGGATAAAAATTGCTGATGGAGGGATATTAGAAATTGATTTAACAGAAGTAAAGAGTGGATATTCATTAGATGAAGTAAGGATAATTCCCATTGGTGGTGTTGTAGGTATTGCCGTTGAGGTTAGCCCGAATGGTTGTATGGAAGATGAGGATTTAGGAGCTATAAGGATTGTTACTAATGTTACCTGTCAAGATATATACAGAGCTAAGGAAGTGTTTGTGCCAGATGATGGTGCAATGAGTTTCTCTTCTTTGTTTGATCATGTTGTTTATAACAATATTGGGCTCTTAGATCTTTAGTAATTTTGTAGAAGAGATATGGCTTTAGAGAACGAAAGAGTTATTCTAATAATAGAAGATGAAGTTCCCCTACTACGTTCATATGGAGAGCTTTTAAAGAGTGCAGGATACAATGTTTTACTTGCAGAGAATGGTTACAAAGGGTTGGAGATATTAAGTAGTAATGTGGGGGGAATAGATCTCACTCTCTTAGATTTGATGATGCCTGGTATTGATGGTTTGGATGTTCTTAGAACAATTAACAAGGATCATTCTAAATATGGAGATATGCCAATTGTAATACTTACTAGAATGAAGAATGAGACGATAGTAAAAGAAACATTTGATTTGGGAGTTTCTTCTTACTTAGTAAAAACAGATACAGATGCTAGCGGTTTATTAAAAGAGATAGATAAATTTTTAGGTTAATTAAATGAAAAAAGAAAATATTAAACTTGGAATAGTTGTGATATTACTACTCTCTTGTTTAGGGGGTCTTTACTATTACTTCTTTATTAGAACAGATACGAATTTGATGTTTTGGAAGAAGGGAGAGAGTATAGCTTGGGATGATATAGAGTATGATGATGATTTCTATCCGACTGATAGTACAGAGGTATATGGAGAGTTTGGTGAATGGCAATTTAAGGAATTTAAGCCAATATATGCAGGATATGGAACAACTAATGATGATCTTAACTATCTAATAGGTAAGTATTTAGATGAGGATGGGAAAGAACAAACAGTGAATGTATTAGTATCGGGAGAAGGGATGGTGGAGTATCCATACCCGGATAAAGAGTATGCTAGTTTTTTTGATGATTACTTTGGAGGATATGTAGCTGTTAGAGGAGAAGAATGGGATCCTGAGATTATTCAGGATGTTAGTGATATTGAATACTCTAACGATACTATCTTTGTACCGATTAGAAAACAAGATGCCTATGCCTGTCCAGAAGAATTAGTATTTTCATATAGTGAGATTGAGGATATGGTTACTAATGCAACAGTTGATGATATTCCCTATTTATTTGTAGATGAATCATTAATAGACGAATATTGTAATTACTATAGTATGTATTACAATGCTGATCCATGGTGGGATATTGTTTATACATTTGATAGTGTATCAGAAGGATTGGAGATAGGAGAGCAAATATCTGTAAAGTATTTAGAAACAGAGAAGAGTTTTGAAGATTGTGAGTATGAGTATGATGGTGTAGAGAAGATGTTTTGTGCTAATCAGTTTCTTAATGAAACATATGATGATTTTCTAGTAGGTATATATTTAGAGAACTAGATTAAAGAATGAAGCAATTTCAATAGATTGATAATCACTATAGGGTGTAGTATAATGTGATAGATATTTAACATAAATATCACTTGCCCTTTAAAAAGCTACCAATAACGCTTTGGGCAGAGAATCTTCAAAACAAGGGAGCTACCATCCCGCTATATCAAAAAATAAATATAAGGAGAAAGAAAATGAAAAACAGAAAGTTTTTTAGTATTTCTATCATCCTGTTTGGGATGATAATAGTAGGGTGTAGCCAAAATGCTGCTATTGGAGCAGTTCCTGTAATAAAGGAAGAAACACCTGAAGTGACAATAGTTCCAACGAAAGAGCCTACCCTCACACCAACACCAGTAGATGTGTCTCAACTTCCAGCCATAAAATTTGAATTGGAAGATGTGGGAGTTGGGAACCCAAAATTTGTTCCTTATCCTGCCCCTAGTTATATCTCAGAGGAAGTCGGCCCAATATTTGTAAACTATTACTACTCTGTAGTAATGTATCATTACTGCGATAAAGGGATTGAAACATGTGAGAGGAGTGTACTAGCATATAACCATCCTTTGTTGTCCTCATTCACCGTTATCTCAAACGGAGAAAAGATGGGGATCTTTAAAGATATCAATCCTACACTTGCTCCTCAACTGGATAAATATATATTGTTTGGGAATCAGGATGAATACAAATATCCAGATGGAACATTACAATGGACACTTATTCTTTTTAGGGAAGATGTCCCAACAGAGGGTCAATTGTCTCTTGAGGAAGAGTTGGAGTATGATGCAGGAAATTACTGTATCTTTTCTCCTCATGGGGTGACTACTTTAAAGAGAGGAGACAAAAATTTTTCTCTTTATGAAGTAGAAGATTTGCCTCAAAACTTGTTAACTCCGGAGGTTTTCCAATTACTTTTAGAAGGGGAAACCTTCATCGATTTAACAACAACTCCTGTTACTGGGAGATGTAATTTTTCTCTCATACAAGAGAGAATGATTGTTAATTAGATGGTAGCTAATTATTAAAGGGTGAAAGGGATGGAGGATCATACAATCTACATGTTTTAACATATGATCTCTCCTCCCCTAACCTTCATATTAGTCTTTACAAATTACACATTTACATATTTCTTCATTTTCTGTTAGTATATTATTAATTATTAAACTGTCAAATAATATACTTATATGAAAGATTTTCTAAAGTGTTTACTTATTTCCTTTACATTAATCTTTTTACTAGGCGGATTTTTTGTGGGAGATGTAGAGGGTTATAATGATATCAGAGGATGGATTAAAAACACATATAAACCTTCTCCGCCTCGAACGTACCATTGGGGAGGTATAAGTGAAGCAAATGAATCTAAGAATGATAAACCATATGTTGATCCTTCTAGTAGTTCTTCGGCTCCTAAAAAAACAACAGGACCAATTGATCCTTGTTATAACTTTAGTTGTAGTGGTGTAGGAGAGAGTAAAACAATAGTAGGTAATGGTTGTATTTGTACTAGATCGTCATTTGCTTCTGCTGCGGGAGCGCTACATAGTTTACCTGTAGATGTCCGAGATAGTGGTGGTCAAGTATTTGCATTTACAAATAGTACTGGTGTGACGACATATTGTCCTAGTGGATATTACGTAAGTACTTCAGGGAACTCCTGTGTAGCATATGGAGCTCGTATTATTTCGAGTGGTGGAACTACTGCTTCTGCTCCAGTTCGTCCTCCCTCTTGTACAGAGGCTAATTCTGATTGTGATCCAACCTCATATTGTGAAGCTAGTGGATTAACAACTACGGTTACACCATATAAATTGGAAAATATTGTTTCTTGTAATGCAAGATTAGTATGTACAGATGTACTACGAAGAGGAGACTGCTATGAACCAACTGATGATGTAAATCCCGATTCAGACATTAGAAAACTTAAAGTAACTGTTGGTGAAGAGAGAGTATCTGATTGGAAAGAACAAAGAAGGAAACCAGAAGGAATAAGGGGGTTTTTCCAAAAGTTCATACCTTCTGTATTTGCCCAAACAGAACCATATACCCCAGAAACAGAACTAGGTTTTGTTAATGACAATGCTTCTGGCTTAGAACTAAACAATCCTGTACTCGTTGAATCAAGATATAGTGATACTGATGGAGTTAATGACCTTGAAGCACTCTACTTTTGGCTAGGAAAAGAAGGAGAAACTCCTACTAATACCCCTCAATATGTCGATGAAACAGGAGATGGTAGTAATGCACAAGCAGAATCTAATGAACAATTTGGATTCATGGTTAGACGAACTGGAGATGACTGGAGTAATGCAGATGTATATGTGCCAGAAATAGTACCTGCTGGTGACTACTGGGTTAAGATAGGGACATGGGGAGATGATTTCTACATCGATGGCCCTGATGGTCTACCAATGGTAAGAATTGTTAATGGTGAAATGACTGTACCAAGCTCTGATGATGTTGTTCTTGCTTTTGGTCTAGAATTCTTACACCAAACCTCTGGTGTAGAAGACTTTGAAACAGTCTATGAAGGTACTT
>CAZYNJ010000036.1:0-4898 GCA_964648955.1 uncultured Candidatus Saccharibacteria bacterium
TTTTATTAAAATCTAATGAATTATATCTATTAAAAAGCAAAAAATCAACACCCTATGTAGGAAGAATGTTATTAATTAAAAATGTAACAATCAGTTTACTTAATAAAACGAGAACCATACCAACAACCGCTGCGGTGATAATATCAGAGCCCTTTTTAATTTTATCAGGGTCTCCCATTGCGGTTATTAAACTATATCCTCCTACAACAAGCATAACGACTGCTATAAGTGCAGAGAATGGAATTAGGAAATTAAGAAGCTCATAGACTTTTGCCAAGACTCCTTCCCACGAAGATAAATTGGAGGACACCGGGTTTTCTAACTCTCCCCATGGATCTACTGCATACACTTTATTAATAATATTCATATTTGTTAATAAATTAAAAGTAAATTCTAAATATTTAAACCTAAAGAATCCTTAATTAAATATAACAGAGTAACAGAGAGAAGGATTACGACAAAACCGATAATAGCATTTGTAATAACTTCTCTTGATTCCTGTAACTTATCCGGGTTCCCTTGACTAGTAACCATCATAAAACCAGCATACACGAGAAGTACAAAAGCACATGTAATTCCCAAAGGAATGGAAACATCTATAATCCATTGAACAAAAGAGTTCTCATTGTCTATAGTATCTAGTTCATTTTCTCCAAAAGCTCCACTAAGTGCTTCCGACAGAGAGCTTGCGGAATATACTTTGGTTGATAATAGACTAAATATTTTTTCAAGCAAATCCTTTAACATATTTAATAGATTGTATATAAAATCGTGTGATTATACCAACTATCTAAGAAACTTTACAATGAAGCATCCTCACATATATCTTTGTAATCACAAAACCTACATAAGAAACCGGGGGTAGCTTTAAACCTATTTTCTTGTATCTTCTCAACTACTTTCTCCAACTCCTTTTCAGCCATATCCCTTCTTCCCTTTGAAATATCTACCTCTATCTCTTCTCCATGTTCGATAAAGATATAACTGGCTTTAACAACCTTCACCCCTAAAGTCTTTTCTGCAGCTATGGCATAGAGAGGAAGCTGAAGATCCTTCTTAAGATCTGTTTTCTCTTTCACTTTCCCAGTTTTATAATCAATAATCCTTACCTCTTTCTTCCCCTCGGACTCCCCTATTAAATCAATCCTATCTATCTTCCCAACAAAAGAAACATCCCTTAAATGTATCCTGAAACTTTGTTCTAAACCAACAGGAATATCCTTCTTGTTGTAAATATCTTTAAAAAACCCCTTCAGTGCTTTTACTCCCGATTTCTTTCTTTCTCTTTCCTCTTCCTTAGAACCATACCCTACCGAAATCCACTTCTTATAATATATTTCCAATAATCCTTCCAGAGTTGGTTCTTCCTGAATCCCTTCTAGTCCCTCTTTCGATCTCTTCTGAATTACATAAAACTCATTCAAAGTGTTGTGAATAGTTGATCCAAATGCAAGAGACCCTTTTGGAAGAGTAGGAATTTTATACACATATGAATATTCATACTGTTTTGGGCAATTTTGATACTTGCTTATCTGGGAATAGCTAATTCCACTAATCTTGTATTTAAACTCTCTTGGAAAGACCTCCTTCTTCTCCTTTCCTTCATATTCTCTTAATCCTGTTTTCTCTTCTATATCATTACTCTTAACTTTAAATGATTCTCTTACTTCCCTATCTAGGATATCTGACAAAAAAAGACTTGGCTTTTTCTGTCGTATACCTCCATTATACAGTTTGGCTGCTGTTAAAAAGAGCTTCTCCTTAGCTCTCGTAGCACCTACATAGAAAAGCCTTCTTTCCTCTTGGATATGAGCCTCTTTTTCATCTTCTACTACAATATCTTCTTTTATCAATTCTTTCGGAATTGGAATCGTATCACTCATATTTCTACTTGGAAATCTTCCGCTTACGAGATTTATCATAAAAACAACGGGAAATTCTAACCCCTTTGCACCATGTACAGTCATTATGTTAACTGCATTGTACTCAGACATATCTGTTTGATCTACCAATGGTGACTCTCCTACTTCTATGCAGTAATTCAAATACTCGACATATTCAAAAACATTACTATCTGGATTCCCTTTTTCATAGTCCTTAGCTAATTCAAAAAACTTGTGAATATTAGAAATCTTAAAATGATTCTCCATACTATCCTCTTCTATCAAGGAATTGAGATATCCACTTTGTTTAATAAAGAGGTACAGAATCTCTGTCAAAGAATCTCCCTCTTTCATTTTAAACAAAGATTCATTTAGCAAAAGTAAGAGGTTAGATATCTCTAGAATGCTTTTTGGAGAGAAAATATCCCCATCCTTCTTTACTACCTCTTCCATTTTTTCTCCTCCAACAGTAATCTCCCATATATCTTCTAATTCCTCTAACATACTGTTATTATTCCTCCTGGCTTGAGCATTTAGATCAACTAGCTCCCTAGGAGAGATATTAAATTGATTCATACAGAGAAGTTTAAACATTGATTTACTCTCTTTTCCATCTACTAATATTCTGAGAAAAGCAATTATCACTTTAACTTCTTCCCTAGAATATAGACCCCTAGAACCACCGATTTTGTAGGGGATACCTTCTAGCCTGAGAGCTTGCATTATCGATTCTAAATGCTTGTTAGCTCTTCCAAGTATTGCTATATCAGAGAATTTGTATAGCCCCTCTACATCCTCATTGTCTACCAGTTTTGATTGCCCAGATTCATCAAAGACTCCCTCTCTGTCTATCTCTTTACTAAAACCAGTTAATTCTAAAATCTTCTGTGCTATCTTCTCCGCCTCCCTTTGTTCATTCTCTGTAACAATTAATTGAACACTATCATCATCTACAGGATCAAATTCTCCTCTTGCAATTAGCCTCTTGTCTATATTTTCTGTTACCTCCAACCTATTCGGATCATTATGCTTTATCAATGTATATGCTGCATCTAATATCTCCTGATTGGATCGATAGTTCTCTGTTAATACAATCTCCTTTGCATCCTTATACATCTTTTTAAATTGAAGGATGTTGGAGATAGCAGCACCTCTAAATTTGTAAATGGCTTGATCATCATCCCCAACCACAGTAAGATTAGGTCTCACTTTATTTTTTATATCAACCTTCCCCGCTTTTAACCCTAAACTCAAGGTATTTACCAATACATTCTGCGTATAATTAGTATCTTGAAATTCATCAACTAATATATATTTAAACTGTTTCCTATATTTCTCTAAAACATCAATGTTTTTCCTAAAAAGATTTAGTGTAAAAATGATTAAATCCCCAAAATCCAATCTCGATTCTTGAATTTTCAATTCTGTATATTTTGTATATACATTTGCCAACTCTAGAGTTTTCTTATATATCTCTTTCTCTTCCTTTGTTACTTTAGAGAGTGTCTTAACATACTGAAGATATTCCTTCGGAGAAACATCTTCGTCTTGCAGTCTAGAAAAGTGTTTAAGCATATCATTTAGAAATTTTGTAGGATTGCCCTTAGGCCTGAACTTGTCTAAAGGTAAATCATATAGATGTTTTTTCATAAAGATATACGATTGAGCGGAAGTGAGAAGAGTATAGTTGGTGTCTATACCAATATGGTAACCATCTTTTCTTAGTATTTGATCGCAGAATGAATGAAATGTCGAAATCGTGACTTCTTCATACCCATATGGCATTTCTATATCTACCCTTTCAGACATCTCTTCAGATGCTTTTTCTGTAAATGTTAGAGCCAATATTTCAGAAGGCTTTCCTAGTTCCTTCTTGATAATATGTATAATTCTTTCTGTAATAACAGATGTTTTACCGGTACCAGCTCCCGCTATTATTAAAAGTGGTCCTTTATTATATTCAACTGCTCTTTTCTGGTTTTCATTTAAATTCATACTCTATTGAACCGCTAAAAGCATAAATATGGAATATATGATTGCAGCAAGTACTATCGCAACAATGAAGAGAAACAACACCTTTGTATTAGGAGAAGCTGTTACAAACTTCTCTAACCCCTCTTTTATTTCCTTCTTCATTCTCTCCCTAATTAAAATTTAAATCTTAGCCAATTCTTTCATCTTTAATATCTCTTTCACCATTGTATCAGGTTTCTTGAGAGCAGGAGTTTCTAATATGAAAGGCATCTTGGGAAGCTGTTTAAACAGGGTTTTGAATGCCCCCTCCCCTATCTCTCCTTCCCCAAGGTTTGCATGTCTATCTTTGTGAGAACCTAACTCTGTTAAAGAATCATTAATATGAAAGGATTTAACATTCTCTATCCTCAATTTCTCTTTAATTTCATTAATTACCCCCACTGTATCATCTTTCCAGTCATATCCAGCTGTAAACATATGCTGAGTATCACAAACAAAACCTACCCTTTCTTTTTGTTCAACACCCTTTCGAATATCTCTTAGCTCTTCCAAAGTGTCCCCCATATTGTTTCCCATCCCTGCTGTGGTTTCAATCAAGAGTTTTTGGTTACCAGGCACTTCTTTTAAAACCCAATTAATCCCATATATTATCCTCTCTAGACTCTCTTTAGCATTTAAATCTTTCTGGGACCCGGGATGAAAACACACCCCTAATATCTCAGTATCTATTTTCCTTTTTTTAATTTCCTCAGCTACTCTTTCTACAAATCTTAAATATACTACTAGACCCATCTTCCCGAGATGAAATAGCTGTTTATCTCCTCTAGCTAGATTTGTTAAATATATTCCATGAACAAGAATCTTTTTAACGGATGATTTTTCTAATTCGTTAATAAATTCTTCAATATCTTCTTCTGAAATATCCTTTGTAGCCCATCTCATAGGGGGTGTAGGCATCATTTGAATTGTATTGATTCCATACTTCTCTGCATTCTTTATTGCATTAAAAATCCCTCCTGCAGATGATACATGTGCACCTAG
>CAZYNJ010000037.1:0-4793 GCA_964648955.1 uncultured Candidatus Saccharibacteria bacterium
TATTCATCCTGATGAAACTGTTGCTTTTGTAGGTAAATCAGGTAGTGGTAAAACTACCCTTACAAAGTTACTTATGCGTTTTTATGATCCTCAATCTGGGGAGATACATATAGATGGTAAAAATTTGAAAGATGTAAAGATAAAGGATTTAAGAAAAGCTGTTGGTATTGTTCCTCAAGATCCAGTTCTTTTTAATGAGACAATTGGTTTTAATATTTCATATGGTAAACCTAAATCATCTTTGGAAGAGATTAAAGATGCAGCAGAAAAAGCATCTTTAGCAGAGTTTATAGATACTCTTCCTAAGAAATATGATACTGTTGTTGGAGAAAGAGGTATTAAATTATCTGGTGGTCAGAGACAGCGTTTAGCTATTGCTAGAGCTATTCTTTATAATCCTGAAATAATAGTTTTTGATGAAGCTACTAGTCAGTTAGATTCTGAGAATGAAAGAAAGATACAGGAGGCTTTAGATAATTTAAAGAAGAAGAAGACTACCATTATTATTGCTCATAGGTTATCTACTGTAATGAAAGCAGATAGGATTATTGTTTTTGATAAAGGAAAGGTTGTAGAAGAAGGTAAGCATGAAGAACTTATGAAAAACAAGGGAATATATTCTCATCTATGGGAATTACAAACAGATTTCTTCAATTAGAGAAATTAATTATTAAAAAATTGATATTAATGACTCATATATGTATAATTGAAAGAATTAAACAAACAAGGAATAAGGAAATGAAAGAATTGCAAATCCCCAAGGATATAAAAATAAGTAAAAAGGAAGCTAAAGTTATTAAAAAGGCTTTCGATAAGACAATGAGACAGTATCGTACTGTTTTTATTAGATTGCAAAATTCCTAAGATGAAAATAAAAAGTATTAGTATAGATGCGGTAAGACTTATTGCCTTTGAGTTAGCACGTGAGTTTTATAATGAGTTTGAACCAATCCCTGATTTCGATACGAGGTATGAAGGTAAATTAGAAAGTTGTATTGCTCAACCTTTCTTAATAATTCGAGAAAAAGAACTGTATCCATCTCTTACCGATAAAGCTACAATACTCTTTTATCTATTAGTTAAGAATCATCCTTTTCTGAATGGAAACAAACGAATTGCGGTTATGACACTGACAACTTTTTTATATACAAATAATTATTGGATGAATACAAAAGGAAAAAAGCTTTATAATTTAGCTCTTGATACTGCTAAAAGTAAAACTAAGGACAAAGACAAAACGATGAAAGAGATAAAAAGATTTTTGGAAGAGAATGTAAGTAAACTTTCTTAGAATTCATACATGCTTGATATTAGATATTCACAAAACAGATATAGGAATGAAATGGAATTAGAAAAGATAATTTCTTCTTTAGGTATCTCTAAAGAAGATATTGTTTTAGATATAGGTGCTGGTACTGGAGGAATATCTAAGATACTATCTAAATATTGTAAAGAAGTAATAGCATATGAATTAGATAGGAATATATTTGAGAGGTTAGAAAGAGAAATAGAGGATGGAGAATATGAGAATATCAAACTGCTTAATAAAGATTTCTTAACAGCAGGATTACCTAAAAAATCTTTTAAGGTATTTAGTAACATACCTTTCTTTGATACTTCAGAAATTATTAGAAGATTTACCAAACCTGGTTCTAAGTTAAAGGAAGGATATCTTTTTGTTCAAAAAGAAGCTGCAGAAAGATATATTGGAAATCTTGTTAATACACAAGTAGCTACAATATTAAGTGGGCGATATACAGTAGACATTTTAAGAAAGTTATATAGGGAGGATTTTAAACCTGTACCTGATATAGATATTGTGATTTTAAGAATTATAAGAAAACAGAAAGGTATGTATGATTTTGATATCTTTAGAGATTTTATTACATATATTTTTAATCAAAGGAATTCTAATGTATTAGATACTTTTAAAAAACTTTTTACATTTAATCAATTAGGATATATTAAAAAACATTTAAAAAAGAATTCTTGGAATACCCCTTCTGATATCTCAAAAGAATATTACTTAGAAATTTTTGAACAATTTAAGAAGAATGATTACAAAGAGATTAATAAGGTTAAGGGGTGTTACCAGAGACATTTAAAGAAGCATGAGTGGATAGAAGTTATTAGAAAGAGAAGGTAAATAAATTGTTAAAAGTATGTATGTAGAGAACCTTAAGGAATTACTTTGTTAGTTTTATTGTATTTTGAGTCTTTAGTTTGTATATACTATATCCTTTTGTTATCCTAAGAGAGTAAGTATCTAAATGGAAATTTTAAATAAAAAATTAAAATCTAAAAATATTGGAATAGTGATTTTAATCTCTTCTACTTTACTTTCTTTAACAATAATTCTTTTAACAATCACTTTCTTTGTATTCGGATTAAAATCAGGTGTTAATATTTTACTTTTAGTACCACTAATTAGTATTTCTCTTATAGCTCTTTCATTTTCAATATTTGGTATTTACTCTGGTGTACGGTATATAAAAGGAAAAAGTTTTAAACAAAATAAACAGTTAGGATCAGTGTTACTTATTTTAGGAGGAGGATATCTAGGATATACATTACTCTCTTATATATTTTCTAATCTTACAGGTAACTATGGAGGAGAGTTTCGAATTGTATTAGCATTGTTTGTAACTATTATATCTATTCCTCTAGGTTTAGCTTTTAAAAATGGTTGTACAGAGAATGACAATTGAGTAATTGTTGAAAAGTACTAGAATCAGATTTGTGATGCTTTTTGTAAGGATTTTAATAAGCTATTTTATAATCTTCTATATCTGGAAATAATTTCTAATCTTTTACTTGAGAAAGTCTCTTTGTTTAAAAAATATAGAGTTGTTTTTCTCCCTTTTTTTAATAATATTTTATCCTTTTCTCTCAGAACAATCTTTTGATCTATACCATCTAAGAATATTGTTGGGTTTGATTTCTCACATTTACAACCTATTTCTAATTTATCAATTTTTATAATATCTTTTAAATATCTATTACAAACAATTCCTGATAAAGACCAAAGATTACTTCCAAGGGGCAAAACATCTCCTCCTAGATTAAAATTATAACCAGTTGAGCCCAAATCTGTACTTACGCATAAACCAGAGCCTTTGATATTAAAATTAACAAATGTTTTATCTTTACTATTGAGTATGAATGTATGATATCCAAGAATGCTAGAACCAACAACAACTTCATTTACTGCACTTCCCACGTATATAGGTTTATTAGTTTTTTCTGTGAGTAATTCAACTCGTATTTTAGATGTCTGTATCTCATTAAAAGTTATTAAATCATTTTCAATATCCTTTATTGTTCTCTGTAAATCTCCAATCTCTATATTATTCATCAAGAAATTGAGAGACCCCATTGCATGTCCAAGGAAAGGAATTTCTAGAGAACCAAAAGATTGAATAGCATGGAGCATAGCACCATCTCCACCAGAAATAAGAATTAATTCAGGGGTTTTTTCTTTGAGTAGGTGAGGAAAGTCTTCTTCAATCAAGTTATTGATTTTTTGAACTCTCTTATCGTCAGATTTGATATATAGTATCTTCATGGGATTTGGGTGGGTTATTTAATATAGTTTTTGTGCTATTAGAAAAGAAGCCCCTCTTTCTTCATAGAATTTAACATCCCAGTTATCTTTTTTATAATATCCTTTGAGTTCGTCATGTTTAAATACATGGGGTAAATTATTGGCTATGTTTTGTCTCATTTTTGCCCCTATAACATTTATCCCACCTTCTTTTGTCCAATCTTGAATTCTTTTTGTTAACTTTAGCCCATCTTCTTCTTTAAGAAAATGTAATAATCCCACTGCTAAAATCAGGTCATATTGCTTAGTAGGTTCATATTCCATCACATCACTTAGGATGATTTCTAAATTCGGATTATCCCCTACTTTCTCTTTTAGAATTTTTATCCCTTCTTCTGAAGAGTCAACACCAGTTACATTAAAAGACTCAGATAAGAGGAAGAGAGTATTTCTTCCGTTCCCTACTCCTAGATCTAGAGCATCTCCTGTAGATATATACTCTAATGTTTTAGTTACTACTGGTAAGGGTATTGATCCGAAGGTGTTTTGATTCCCTCGATATTTTTGGTTGAATACTTCTTGAAATTTCTTTGTATTATTTTCCATCTTTTTTATCTTCTTCTAATGTCTCTATTGTAAATTTAACTTTTTTTCTATCATTTAGGTTAGGTACAAATGTAGACAGTGTTTCTCCACAATCTTGTTTTATTCCTTCACAACCAATATGATTAAATTTCTCTTTTCCTATTGTTTCTATTCTGTTGTATAAATATGCATAGAATGTTTTTTTTATGTTCATCATGGTAAGAATTATTGTTTTAATTGTATATTGATTGTTTAGATATCTCAAGATGGAATTTAAAAGAATTACATTGTGTCTTCTACTTCAGACTTAAATTTTCCATAGAATCTCTATGCCTATTAGTCAATGAGATTTTCTAAAAAGTGAGAAAGTTTATTTAATACAATAGCTATATTAGTGTGTATGTTTGAATTTACTGTATAGAGAAAACAATACAGGAAGGACTATTAATATAGTAAGCATGTAGAACCAATAATCAAATATATCAAAACTTTCTTCTATCTCAATATTCATTTCAACTATGGTCTTCTCTACTTCTATCTCTTCAGATCTATAATCCTTGTATCCATCTGCTTTAACCTCTATTACATAAGTGCCTGGTTCTACCATAAATGAATACTGTCCTTCTAAATCTGTCTTTTGAGGATTTTCTTGTCCTGATGTTGA
>CAZYNJ010000038.1:0-4278 GCA_964648955.1 uncultured Candidatus Saccharibacteria bacterium
GCGTCTGCCAGTTCCGCCACTTCGGCAAAGGAACTTTCATATTTTACCTTAAGATTAAGTATTTTAGAAGATGGGACTGATTTCTCAGAAAGGATACAAGTTTTTGGAATGGGGATCAATGGGGGGATTTGTAATTCTTACAGAAATATATTATGTTATACCAATATGAAAGTTATACGTTGGTTACTTGCATTGTTCCTCTCTTTTTTTTTGTGGCTAATTATTTTTGTTGGAATTCCCGTAGGAGTACTTACACATCTAGTAAGTACACCTGAGAGAGTAAAATTATTCATTGAAGAGTCAGAAATATATGATAATATGGGAGATATACTCTCCGAAGTTGTTCCTCTTATGTTCTTAAGCGCAGGGGGAGATGCAGTGTCTATTGTTCAGGGGGAATCACAGGATGGGGATAGTGAGATTGCTGTTTTGATAGAAGAGATTCTAACGCCAGAGTTTCTTAGAACAAACATAGAAAAGAGTATTGATTCTCTTTATGGTTGGTTAGAAGGAGAGACTGAATATCCAGAGATAGAGATTAATTTAGCAGAAGACAAAGAAAAGATTACTCAAATCTTGGTTCTTAGTTTATCAGGGAGAATCAAGGCTCTACCTACCTGTACGGGAGATATTGTCAGTTTAGATACTGTAGATCCATTTACAATGAAATGTATACCAACTGGTTTCGATGTGGAGAGTTTTGAGGAAGAGTTAGAGGAAGGGTTGTTAGAGGAGTTGAAGGTTGGAGGTCAGGCAGATGAGGTTCTTAATCAATTTATCTTCAAAACAAAGCCAGAGGATTTTAATAGTGAATTAACTCAAACAGCTCGCTCAGTGTTCAGTTTAGTTACTTTTGCTCCGATCTTGATTCTCTCGGCTATTACCTTCTTACTGTTATTGATAGTCTTGTTGATACCAAATGCGAAGTCTAGATTTGTATTCCCAGGCGTGTTATTAATCCTCGCATCTTTTCCTGCTAGTATAAGTAAAATTGTTGTCACTTTAAATATTAAAAATATACTCGCTTTAAATACTTTCAGTCCAGTCTTTTCTGAAGCATTAGGACCAATATTAGACAATATTCTTGGTAGGATAAGTGTGGTGGGTTGTATAATCTTGTTTACAGGAGTGGCTCTGATTGTGATAAGGATTGTGATGAAGCCGAAGAGTAAGGATCAGGCAGTAGAGAAGAAAGGAATCAAAGAAAAAGATATTAAAAAGGAAGAAGTTAAAGAAGAGACTGAAAGCGAAAAAGATAAAGAATAATTAACTTTCCTCTATTCCTCCAAATACTTCACCATATACTTTTACCATACCATTCTCTATATGTTTTACATTTGAGAGTACTTCTTTCTGTTTCATACTTTCTCCTGTAATGTCTTCTCTTAATTCAGAAAATGGTAAATGTTGTTTCATAGGTTGTACATTCTTTGTATCTACATCTTTTAAAACTTTTACAGAATCTAAGATTTGTTCCATTTGTGGTGTAAATTTCTTTAACTCTTCTTTTGTAAGTCTAATCCTAGAAAGCTCAGCCGTGTGTTTTATATCCATTTTACTCATTTAACTTCTCCTCTAAAATTGATCTAACTTTATTAGGATCTGCAGATCCTTTAGTTTTTTGCATTACCTGACCTATTAAGAATCCTAAACTCTCTTTTTTACCGCCTTTAAAGTCATTAACAGCTTGTTCATTCTCTTTTAATATCTCCAATATTGTATCTTCCAAATTATCAGAACTCTTTTCTTTTGTCTTTTTAAATTCGTCTAGTAAATCTCCTAGATCTTTCTTTTCTTCTAAGGCTTTTCTTAAAAGTTCTTCAGCCTTATTTTTTGTAATCATATTATCTTTAAAAGCCTTAATTAAGGCTACTAGATCCTTTATCTGTATATTCTCCTCTGAAATCTCAATGTTCATTGTGTTAGATATTGAAAAGAGGGTACCTGTAATCCAATTAGATGCTAATTTAGCACATTCCTTTATCTCTGTGATATCTTTAGAAAGTTCTTCTACAACTTTCTCAAAGTATTCAGAGACTTCTCTTTTAGTGGTTAATACCCCTATATCATATTGGGAGAGATTAAATGTTTCTAAATATCTCTTAGCTTTTTCATTTGGTAATTCTACTAACTCTTTAGCAATTCTCTCTACATCTTCTGTTGATATATCTATTACAGGAATATCAGGTTCAGGCATATATCTATAATCATCTGCTGTTTCTTTTGATCTCTGGAATTCAGTAATATTTTTATCTGCATTCCAACCTCTTGTTTGTTGTTCAATTGTATTACCTTTTTCTAATTCTTTTGTAATTCTTTCAATTTCAAACTCTATGGATTTCTCTACTGCAGATATTGATCCAATATTTTTTACTTCAACTTTACTATTTAATTTATAATCACCAACTGGGAAGATCTCTCTGCCTTTTTGTTTCCACTTACCCTTCTCTTGTAACGATATATTTGGCTCGCATCTCATTTGGCCTTTCTCCATATCTGCATCAGAAATACCTAGATATCTACAAAGCTGTCTAATCTTGGAAGCATATTCTTTAGCATCTTGAGCATTTCTAATACATGGCTTTGTAACAATTTCTATTAATGCTACTCCTGATTTGTTGTAATCGATAAGGGAGTAGGGTTTTCCATCTTCATTGTGATGTGTAGATTTAGCTACATCTTCTTCTTGGTGAATTCTTTCAATTTCAATTTTTACATTCTTTCCTTCTTTTGATTTAATCATTACATATCCATCAGAACATATTGGTCTACCATATTGGCTAATCTGATATCCTTTAGGTAAATCTGGGTAGAAGTAATGTTTCCTATCAAAATGTATTTCTTTGTCAATATCACAATTAGTTGCTAGCCCTGTTAAAATACACTTCTCTATAGCTCTCTTATTGGGTACAGGTAATGCTCCAGGTAATCCAAAGCATACAGGGCATACGTGTGTATTTGGTTCATCTTGGAAGTAGTTAGAGTTACAGGTACAAAACATTTTAGAATTTGTTTTTGTCTGTACATGTATTTCTAATCCAATTATGACATCATATTTACTATCCATCATGTAATCTTAACAATTTTACTAAAACACCTCAATATCTTTTTTCTTAATTTCTTTCTCTTGCATAGCTTTTACATAGTAACTACCTCTTCCAGACCCCTTGGATTTAATGTAACCTTTTTTAATTAATTCTTGTAGGTCTCTGTAAGAAGTCATAAAGGAGATTCCCATTGTCTTGGTATATTCTCCTCTTGTTATTTTTGGAAATTCATCTAAATAGTCTAAGGCTTTAATTTGTCTTGGATTTAATTCTTCTCGTAACTTAGAGTGTTTCTTAACTTTGTTGTTGTATGTCCTATCTACATTCTGTGCTACCTCAATTGCAGAGAGGGAGATAGTATAGAGGTAGGCTTCTAAGAAGATTGTTAGATTTCTTTTACTTTTAGCAATTTTAAAAGCGGATACTAAATCTTCGTTTACCATATTAATTGCACTTGCCCATGGTATTAGGTTGTAGGGATTGTAATCGAAGTCTTTAGCTAATGCAGAGATCATCAATATTGAAGTCATTTGATTACCTGTTTGAAATGGTGCTTTGTCTATTAGCTCGTACAAGAGTATCCCTAATTGTATTAGTTTATGTGTCTTTGTTTTGTCATTAATCATTTCATAGATTAAATCGTTGAAGTATGTATTTGCTTTAACATGTGGGTAGAAGTCTCTGTATTTGTACCATGTATCATATATTTCATTTGGTTTATCAGAGAATGTTCTTAATTTCCCTAGATCCCATTCATCTACTATTCCTTTAAGTAATAGCTTATTTAAATGTACAGCCATTCCCATAGATGGTTTAATTGCACTTCTAGAAGAGTAGTTTCTGATATAGTCATTTATACTTCTGTAGTTACTGAATACTCGATATTTATCTTTCTCAGATGGCATTATTTGTCCTCTTTGTGTTATTAGCGCCTTGTTGTACCCAATTGGATATCCTATCAATTCTCCTAATTGATCTATTTCTTCTGCTTTGTATCTTTCATATGTTTTTTCAAAGTATTCACCAGGTAGGTGAGTACTTAAGATATCTTTAATAGCTAGCTCATATCTTACTATGTAGTAGAGTATTAGGTTTGTAATATTGTAGTTTAGTGTGTTCATATTTCTTTTTAAAAAGCTGATGGATAGATTCGAACTATCGACCTATTCCTTACGAAGGAACCGCTCTGACCAACTGAGCTACATCAGCAATATGTAACAGTATTGTAACA
>CAZYNJ010000039.1:0-1135 GCA_964648955.1 uncultured Candidatus Saccharibacteria bacterium
TAGCTATAGTTCTCTTCATCTTGATTCTTAAGAAGAAAAAGAAGTAGAATCTAAGTATCTATGAAAAATAAAATCAAATATTTAACACTCTTCTTTCTGTTATTTCCCTTCTTTCTTTTTCCTTCAAAGAAAGTCTTTGCAGATTCTATCTCTCCCTTCATCAATGAAGTTAGTCTGAAAGAAAATGAAAGAACTAGAGAATCACTCACCTTTACAAATGAGAGCGATTTACCTAAAGAAATCCTACTACAAGTATATGGTTATAATCTTAAAACCGAAGAGATAGATGACAATGTCCCTCTTCTCCTTAGAGTAGATACAGATACATTCTTAATACAACCAAAAGAGTCTAAAGAGCTACCATATGAAATTGTACTACCAGAGAATATAAAGGTTGGAACATATTTTAATCTTCTAGTCCTAAAATCCATATCTCAAGCAAAAAACTCTACCATCACCACATCTCCCTCAATATCACAAATTGTAAGGGTTGATATATATCCTGTAGATTCTACCGATAATACAATAACTAGCATTCCTGCAGATATTACTTTAGAAATTGTAACTAAAGGGCTTCCTTGGATAAAAGGCATAGCGATAAAATATTCATATTCCAATATCTCCAACTATATTCTCCAGCCACAGGGAGAAATACAAATATTTAATCAAAAACAAAATACCGAACCAATATATTTAAAGATTAATAAAGATGAAGATCTTCTCTACCCTGGAGATGTCCTCTCAGAGACCCTCAAAACTAATACTTGGAATATCTATGACCTAATATATGAAAGAGTCGTTCTAGGACGGTTCTACAACGGTGTAGATGGACAATATCAGGGGGATCAAACAACAGTAGAGAGTTTTAAAGAAGAAATAGCTATTGTGGGAATTGTAACTCTCTTTCTATTTATAATATTCAGAGAATCCTCGAAGAGTAGTGGAAGAAAAATGCCTAAAGACTATGATGAAGAGAATGAAGAAGAATAGTTCATACTAAAGAGAGTACTTTCTTTGTTGTTTTGAATCCAATCTTTGCAACCCTTCTTAATTCATCAACCCCATATTTCTTTACAAAATCTTTTGCAGGATTGATAACATTAGAAGATCCCTTTGGAAATTTAAAAGAGTACTT
>CAZYNJ010000039.1:1235-4139 GCA_964648955.1 uncultured Candidatus Saccharibacteria bacterium
TTATCAGAAAAGTTTTTAGAATCACCAAAACCCAAATATGATACCTTCTCAGCAAATTCTTCATCCACAAAACAACCTACTACTACTAGAGGACCAAAGTAATCACCCTTTCCTACCTCATCTACACCTATATGATTTACAGTATCATCCATATCTTTCTCCCCTCTCTTCATACTTGATATTTCTTTAGTAAAATCTTCACTACCTTGAAAAACAATTTTCCCGCTTGTATATAGAGTAGCTACAGAACCCTTAGAATTTTTCATTCTCAGTTCTACATATTCATTCTCCATCTCCTGCTCTACCCATCCATATGATTTCAAAGCTTCTTCTACAGCTTCCATCTCAGCACTATTCAGCTTTATTGAAAATGTTTTTTGCATATTACTTCTTTACTAATTTTTGACCCTCAGAGGTATCTAATATCTCATATCCCATACTTAATATCTCATCTCTTAGTCTATCTGATTCTTCAAAATTCTTTTCTGCCCTAGCTTTCTTCCTCTCTTCTAAAAGATTTAACATTTCTGTTTCAATTTTCTCTTCTTTTGATGAATCTTCTATCGTTACCAAGTCCAACCCTAATACTTTATCAAAATCTTTGACGGTAGCTAAGATATCTGCTTTCTCTTCTTTAGATTTAAGTAAATCATTTAATATCGCTAAACCCTCAGACATATTTAAGTTATTTTCTAAAGCCTCAGAGAATCTTTCTTTATATTCTTCTAAAACCTGTCCTTCCTCATCCCCTAGCCCTACTACTTTCTTTACAATATTCAATCTCGCATTCCTAGCCCCATCTAATGCCTCTTCTGAAAGCTTCATCTGTACTCTATAACCAGTAGCTACAAACCAATATCTTAAATCCATCGGATCATATCCTTTTTCCACTAACTCAGGCAATGTAATCCCTCCAGTACTTTTTGAAAGCTTCCCACCTTTTGCATTAACCAACCATTCGTTATGCATCCAATATTTAACAACAGGATGACCTAATGCCCCAATGTTTTGAGCTCTTTCATTTGGATGGTGGATAGATAGATGATCAACACCTCCCGTATGAATATCAAAATATTCCCCTAGTTTTGCTGTACTCATGGCAGAACATTCAATATGCCAACCAGGAAAACCATCTCCCCATGGAGAGGACCAATGCATAATATGGTTTTTGTATTTACCTACTCTCTTCATCCAAAGTACGAAATCTGCAGAGTGTTTCTTATCCGGATCTACAACTACCTCTTCCCTATCTCCCGAGCTCTTCTCATCTAAACTCTGTCCAGTAAAAATTGTATAGTCAGGAATCTTGGTAACATCAAAATACAAGGCTTGATCAGTTTCATATGTATATCCATTCTCAACCATCTTCTGATTCATTTCTATCATCTCCTGTACATATTCTGTTGCTCTTGTAAAACCAAACTTTTCTAAAGATTTTTCTTTTACATCCCACTTAGGATCTATCTTTTCTCCACTTGGAGTTAATATATTAAAAGATGAGAAATCTTCTAATACCATTTTAATATTCCTGTTTGCTACATCTAAGGGATCTATTCCTTCTTCAGAAGCAATCTTCTCCACCCTGTCTTCTCCAAAATCCTCATCCCTAGTCATATGACCTACATCAGTAAGATTCATAATTCTGTCTACTTCAAACCCTAGATACTTTAAAGCCCTATAAAATACATCCCAATTAACATATGCACGAAGATTACCAATCTGCATTCTACTGTATACAGTAGGTCCACAGTTATACATAGATATCTTCCCTTTTTCTTTGGATTCTATCTCTACTATTTTTCTATCTAATGTTGAATATATTTTCATTCTTTTTAATTATATCAGATTAAATAGCTAACCAATTTCTTGGCTTTCTTTCATTTAATATTTATAGGAAATCTACAGTAAAAAAGCCAACCTAGACTATTGGCAACAACACAAGCTGGTTTTACTGTTTTTAATATTCATATCTCTGATTATACACTATTCAAATATTTCTTCTCCCCTCTAATGCTCTTTTTAGAGTTAACCTATCTGCATATTCTAAATCAGCACCTGTAGGTAATCCCATTGCTAATCTAGTTAATTCAATTTTCTCTTCTTTAAGTAATTTCTTGAACAAATCAGCAATGTAGTTAGCAGTAGCTTCTCCTTCTAAACTAGGATTCGTGGCTACAATTACCTCTACCTTTTCTTTTTCTTTAAGAAGATTGGTTATGAGATCCTTTAATTCTTTAAATCTTAATTCTTCAGCACCTATACCATCAGCAGGAGATATGACTCCTCCTAATACAAAATATATGCCATTAAATACACCTGACTTTTCAAAAGCAACAACATCCAATGGTTCTTCTACAACACATACCTTACTCCTATCCCTTAACTTACTAGAGCATATATCACATATTTCCTTATCTGTAACATTAAAACATTGTTTACAGAAATGTATATTCTCATCCATTTCTTTCAAAACTTTTGCTAATTCAGTAGCATCCTTGTTTGGAGATCGTAAGTAATGATATGCCATCCTGGCAGCAGACTTAGGCCCTATCCCTGGTAGTCTAGAAAACTCCTCTATTACTTTTTCAACAGTCCTGGGTAATACAGCCATTATGCTCCTAACATTCCTTTAAGTTGACTTATATCCATATCACTAATCATCTCTTTTTGTAATTTCTTTCTGTAATTCTTAAATGCTTCCTTAAATCTTTTCTTTAGTAAATCATATTCTTCTGGATCTAGTAATTCATCATCTATCCATATATCTTCATATTCCTGAGCACCGTTCATAAATATTTTTACACTTCCATCTTTAGATTCTCCAGATATCTTATTCTCCCTTAATTTCTTTTGCATTTTCTTAGCTTCACTTTGCATTCTTAAGAGTTCTCTTGGGTTTAACAT
>CAZYNJ010000040.1:0-1646 GCA_964648955.1 uncultured Candidatus Saccharibacteria bacterium
ACCGTATTCGAAAGGATACGGTTTTTGATATATCATATACCCATGAACTTCAATACATACGGACTTCTAGTAGGGATAGGAGTAGTGATAGTCATAATGACACTAGATACACATACTAATAACAAGAAACTATATTTAAAAATATCAGATTACATACTCCTCTTAACATTTACACTAATAGGAGCTAGATCCCTCTATATACTCCACAACATACCAGAAATATTAAATGGAACTGTAACATGGTGGAATATATCAGATGGAGGATTAACAATATATGGGGCTCTCATAGGAATATTACTTGCTACATTCTTAATATCTAAATTAAGAAAAATACCATTTTTTGTTTTAACAGATGGTATTGTAAAAAACTTACCCCTTGCACAATCTCTAGGAAGAGTAGGTAATTACTTCAATCATGAACTCTATGGTAAACCCTCTACCCTACCCTGGTCTATACAAATTCCTACTGAAAGAAGATTACAAGGATATGAACAATATTCTACATTCCATCCAGTATTTTTGTATGAATCAATATTAAATATATTAAATTGGTTTATTTTAAACAAAATTCTTAAACAGAAAAATTACAAGGATGGTACAATTACTAGTATATATTTAATTAACTATGGAATAATTAGACTACTGATGAATATGATAAGGATAGATAAAGAATATTTAATGGGAATAGAGACATCAAACATAGCATCTGTACTAGTAATATCTTTAGGAATATTAATATTAATTCTAATATCTCCAGAGAAAGTTAAAAAAACAATAGCAAAGACATTCTCTGATATCTTCAATGGGTACTTAACATTAATAATTCCTGTTCTTGTAGCAACAATATTCTCTTCGGGCCCATTAATTTATAGAATTGTTACCTCCATATTTATAAGTATGGTACCAATATCTACATTTCTAATATTAAAACTTCTTGGGAAGGTCTCAGACTTTGATATGACAAATAGGAAAGAAAGACCTCTTTACTGTACAATAACAACTTTGGCAATAGCACTCCTTTACCTTGTTACTTTAGAACAAGGAGATACAGCATTAACACTGATAACGCTAAACACTCTCATTATTTCAACCTTTTTTACAATAGTAACTCTCTTTTGGAAAATAAGTGGACATATGACATATTTAACAATGACATATGCTTCTTTAGTATTTTTACTACCATATCCATTCATCATCCTACTCTTTCCTATTATCCCTTTTGTAGCATGGTCCAGAATAGAATTAGGAAAACACACTATCCTTCAAGTTATAGCCGGCACTTTAACTTCCTTCGCTATATCTCTCTTAGTGTTTACACTTACTTAATGTGATAAAATCACAAATATAAATATGGAAAATCTTGGTATTGTACAACTTAGAAAAAAACTTTTAGCAAAAGAATTAACACCTTTAGAAATAGTAGATTACTACCTTGAAAGAATTGAAAAAGAAGATGGTAAATTAAATTCTTACATTACTGTTTGTAAAGAAAAAGCAAGAGAAAAAGCTAAAAATATTACATCTCTTGATGGTAAATTAACAGGAATACCAATAGCAATTAAAGATGTATATTCTACAAAAGGAATACTTACTACTTGTGCTTCTAATATCCTCAATGACTATACCCCTTCCTTTGATTCAACTGT
>CAZYNJ010000040.1:1746-4026 GCA_964648955.1 uncultured Candidatus Saccharibacteria bacterium
CCAGCTTCCTGGTGTGGTGTAGTTGGTTTAAAACCAACATATGGAAGAGTTTCTAGATATGGAGTATTAGCAATGGGTTCATCTTTAGATTCTCCCGGTCCTCTTGTAAAGAATGTAGAGGATGCAGCATATATATTAGAGATAATTGCTGGATATGACAAGAATGATTTTACTTCATCTAAGGTAGAGGTTCCTAAATATAGTGATAATCTTAGTATTGATTCTTTAAAGGGTCTTAAGGTTGCAATTCCTAAAGAGTATTTAGAACTTGATTTAGAAAAGGATGTTAGAAAAAACTTTGAAAATTCTCTAAAGGTATTAAAAGATTTAGGTGTAATACTTGAAGAAGTAAATATTATGGATCCTAAATTTGCTATGGCAGTGTATACAATTTCTTGTAGGAGTGAAGTTTCTTCAAATTTAGCTAGATATGATGGTACTAGATTTGGATTAGAAGGAAAAGAAAAAGAAACAATTCAAAAATATTTTGAATCTACAAGAGGAGAGGGTTTTGGAGAAGAAGCTAAAAGAAGAATTATGACTGGGATATTTTCACTTTCTGCTGGATATGCAGATGAGTTCTATAAACAGGCTGAAAAAGTTAGACAGTTAATTAGAGAAGATTTTGATAATGTATTTAAAAAATATGATGCTATTGTAGCACCTGCAACACCCTCTGTAGCATTAAAGGATGTAGATGTGGGTAACAACCCACTATTTGGTGAAATGGCTGATGTACTAGCAGAAGGGAGCTCTGAGGTAGGTCTTCCAGGTATATCTATACCTTCTGGTATGTCTGGTAAGTTACCAACAGGTATACAGTTTATAGGAAAACATTTTGATGAACAAACAGTATTGAATTTGGGTTATGGATTAGAAAAAGGATTAAAGTAGTCCTTGGTCCCTCTCTGTATTTTTTTGTTAATGCTATGAAGCATACAAGAGAGGGAGGAAAAAGGAGTTAATGAAACTGATACAAAAAAATGTTTATCCAAAATAGAGAAGAAAATAAAAATTCACAAGGATCTTCTTTTAACTTGAAAATCTCTGTTATCTTAACTGGATAATTTTCGAATCTGGGAGTTCTAGTAACAATTGCTCTTAGCAAAGCAAAAATGTTTATCGCCAGAATAAAAAGAGACCAGATAATTATCGCAGTGATGAAGGGAAGGATTATTCTCTCTCGAAATTCTCCCGCTCTTATTACTGACAAAATAATTACCAATAATACTTCAACTACCCTTATTTCACCTCTCCAAGTCTTGAAAAAATCTTTTATCTTTTCCATCTTTAATACTCCTTTTGATTGTTTAAGAACAAAGTACATTATACTATGGGATAACCACGAGTTCAATAATCTTTTATTAATGATATAATCATCATATATGCCAACAGTCAAAGAAAGATATGCCCCTCATATAGAGAATATCTCTTACCTTACTCTGCCTTTAGAAAACAGTTTTCAAATTACAGAAGGATATATATATACAGAATATGAAAGATCTGTACATGGAAATTACTTTCATAAAGGAATAGACTATTCATGCCAATTTAGAACTCCTGTATATGCTAGTGCTAGTGGGTATGCTATTGCAGGATATCATAGATATCCAGTATTGAAGAGTGATAATACATTAAGATTGTATAAAGGACTACCCATTGGTAATGGTTTAGGCTACTTTATTCAGATATATCATCCATACAGTGTTTGTAAGGTAAAGGGTGGAAGAATTACACAGTATGGTCATCTTTCTAAGTTTGCTAAAGGGATAAGAGCAAAGAACTTTAAACCAATGAAAATTAATTTTGAATATGAGATTAGAAGGAAGAATAATAAAAGAAAAAGTAGAAAGAAGAGAGATATTAAATTAGAAAAAGATATTCAAAAAACAAAAAAACTCATTAAGCAATATCCTTGGGTTAAAAAACTATATGGTTACAATTTTAGAAAGGATATTAAAAGAAAAGAACTATATACCTACTCCTTAAAAGATATTAAGAGGATGTATAAAAAAGGTAATAGATTTATTAAATGGGTTGAACAAGAAGATCTAATTGGATATACAGGTAGTTCTGCAATTATATGGGGAGATTTAAAATATAGGGAGAATAGTAGAAGACCTAATGTAAAACAATTTAATACTTGGGATGATGTACATTTACATTTTGAAGAAGGTAGTAGAGATAGTAAAACAGGTAAAAAGATAGAACAAAGAGATCCTTATAATCTCTATTTAAGTAAAGAACATTATAAAAGGATTAGGACTAAGACATTGTTTA
>CAZYNJ010000041.1:0-3879 GCA_964648955.1 uncultured Candidatus Saccharibacteria bacterium
TCTGCATCTATAAATGCAACTGTTTCCCCTTTTTTTTGTGCCTCAGCAAGTATGTGCATAGCTAATGTAGTTTTTCCAGAAGCTTCTGGCCCATATATTTCTATTATTCTCCCTTTTGGGATACCTCCTACACCTAAAGCTATATCTAATGAGAGTGCTCCCGTAGGAATTACTTCTATATCTACCCTCTCTTTACTTCCTAGTTTCATTATTGATCCTTTTCCAAAATCTTTCTCTATCTGCTCTAGAGCAATATTAATTGCTTTCTTCTTTGCACTTTCTACTGAAGGTTTAGATTTTATCTTCTCTGTTTGTACTTTTTTCTTAGTTGTTGTCATGTGAATAGAACTTAAATTATCTACTATCAGAGTATCAACCTATTAGTATCTTGTCAAAAAATATTATGAGATGTTAATGAATTAGTAAGAATTGAGGAAATTGGAGATATTTTGTATTAAGGAATTCCTTAAAAGTTCATCTTCCCTTATATATCTAGCTACCTCTATTTGTAGAGCTGGTATTCTTAATTTTGATGCTATAAACTTCGAAAGTGTCTCCTGATCGTTCTCTGGAAGTCTAAAGATTTGGATGGAAATTCCTCTTAATTCTCCTTTATCCAGAGCTCTTCTTAGTTCTCTCGCTACTCTTTTTGATTTACTAAAACGGGAAAGATAATAGATTCCAATATCATATTGATTTTTATCATTTAAACCATGGATATCTAAGAAGATTTCCTTTTTCTCATCCTTAACAATCTTCCTTGTCTCATCCTTATATGGATTCCTTTTTATCTTAAAGAAATTAGGGTCATATTCAACTTCTTCCGTTATCAAAATCCCTGTAGCTTCTGTATCTCTACAGATTTGTTGACATATTAAATCAGTAATAGGCTCTCCCTGTTTATATCTCCCTACTAATGTCGGTCTCTTATGTGAATATACATGGGGAGCTGATACTAGGAATGGTGCACTTCCTTCAATTATTCGATATTTGGCAGGTTTTACTTTCATACAGATAGATTAACATAAAGAGGATTGATATTACTAGAGATATGCAAGTGATATCTTATATTGACACAGCTCTTTTTCAATGGCACAATTATCTAATTAATTTCTTTTATTTTCTTTATGAAAAAACTACCTAAATTCTTTCTCACCCTCCTGTTTGTAACAGGAACCTTCTTCCTGTTTAGCAAGAGTGATGTCTTAGCAACCGTAGATGAAGAAGTCAGTGTCTTTGATTCTACATACTCGGATGACTGGTTAGACGATTATTCTACTGATGGTTATACTGATTTATATACCACGAATGTTGATGAAGAGTCTCTTGCAATTTTTTCTACAATAGCGGGATTTGGTATGGTCGCACTAACAATCTCTCTCCTCTTCTCTATTGCAATGTATATATATACCTCTTTAGCTTTTAGTAAAATTGCTGAAAAATTGAACTATGAAAAGAAATGGTTTGCATGGGTTCCTATTCTGAACACTATAATGATATTTGAATTAGGAGATCAAAATCCAATGTTACTTTTTCTCACATTAATCCCAGGTATTGGAGGATTAATTGTAATGGTATTTAGTATAATCGCTATTATGAATATCGCTGAGAAACGAGGTTTTGATAAGATGCTGGGTCTTCTTACTCTTGTTCCAGTTGCAAATATAATAGTCATTGGATATATGGCATGGAAAGAGCCTAAGTAAAACTAAAATTTACTTGTTCTTTAATTCTAAAAACAAAAGGAGGTATGTTTACTGCTACCTCCTTTTTTGTTAGCATTAGACATGAATTCAAATGAAACTGTCCCGTATTCAGTAAAAGGGTTTGACAATGATCTATACAAGAGAAAACAGAGTTCTGAGATTAAATCTCGTATAGATAAATTTCCTAATGGTCATCTGTACTTAGAAGTTGGAGGTAAATTTCTTTTTGATGCTCATGCTTCCAGGGTTCTTCTGGGATTTGATCCAGGAGTAAAAGTAAAGATCTTTAAAGAGTTAGGTATCCCCTTTGATATCCTTTTCTGTATGAATGCTGTTGATATTGAAAAGAACCGACAGTTAAAGAATACTTCTCAGGATTATCTCTCAGCTTCTTTGGAAATAGTAAGAGATCTCGAAGAGACTTTTAAAGTAAGACCAAAGATTGTAATTAATAAAATCGTCAATCTAAAAGAACTTCCTCTAATTAAAGCTAGAAAACATTTAGTGTCTTCTGGATATGATGTTTACAACAGATTTTTTATAGATGGATATCCTGATAACAAAGAACGAATTCTTAGTGAAAAAGGCTACGGGAGAGATGATGTAATCCCCTTAAAAAATCATTTGGTTTTAGTGGTTGGTTCAGCTTCTGGTAGTGGGAAGATGTCTACATGCTTAGGGATGATATATCATGATAACAAGAGAGGTTTAGACTCTGGATATGCAAAATATGAAACATTCCCCATCTGGAATCTACCTTTAAAACATCCAGTTAATCTTGCATATGAAGCTGCTACAGCAGATATTGGTGATCATAATGTGATTGATATCTATCATCAAGAGGCATATGGTGAACATTCCGTTAATTATAATAGGGATGTTAATGCTTTTAGAATATTAAAGGGGTTGGCTAAAGATTTTGTTAAAGATTCTAACTATTTAAATCAGTATAATTCACCCACTGATATGGGAATAAGTATGGCAGGCTTTGCTATTACAAATGACTATGTGGTGTCTATAGCTAGTTACAAGGAAATATTAAGAAGAAAACAATGGTATCAAGAAATGGTTGAAAGAGGGGAAGGAAAACGGGTATGGGTTAAGATTTGTGACGAATTAAAAGACGAATGTTTAAAGTATTTCAAAGAGAAAAACTATGACCCTATTCCAAAAGATTAGTTTGCTCATCTGTCTCTATCTCTTCTCCCTCTAATTTAACCTTATCTATACTTCTCTGTAATTGTCTATATCTTGTACCTTCTACATCCTCATACTGTTTTTGTAAAGAAAGAATCTTCCCCCCTACTTTTTCGAATTCCGTTGAAAATTTCCCCCACTCTTTTTCGAAATTTTTAACATGTTGAATCACATCATATATATTTTGTTGGATCTTGAAATTATCATATGACTGTTTAATCATTCTAAGCAAAGCTGTGAAGGTAAATGGACCGGCCAATATGACTTTCCTGCCCATTGCATCCTCCCATACATCAGACATTTTGTCATATATATATGAAAATATCATTTCATTTGGAATGAAAAGTATAACAAAGTCTACTGTCTTGTCTGCTGGATTAATGTAATCTCTAGTAGTTACCTGTTTAATCTTCTCTTTTACATCTTGTACAAATAGTCTATGATACTCAATTTTTTGTTCCTTTGTCTCTGCTTCAGACATTTTCTGTAAATTAGAGTATGGGAATTTTGAATCAATATTTATTCTTGTATGATCTGGAAGGAATACTGCAAAATCGGGTCGGGTCTCAGAACCTGCTTGTTCCTTATTAAACTCATAATCCTTACCTCTAACAAATCCTGCCATCTTCAGGAGATTATCTGCGACTTGTTCCCCGAATTGTCCCCTTAATTGATTATTTGAGAGAACTTTTTTAAGACCTTCAGTACTAACAGAAAGTTGTTCAGTAACTTGTTTATATTCCTCCAAAGAGGTCTTCAATGAAGAGTATGTATTAATTCTCTCTTTGTCAGAAGCTTCTAGCTCTTTCTTACTTTTATTCAAATCCTCTTTTATCGTTTTTACCAATCGCTCTATCTCTCCCCTTTTATTCTCTATATCAACCCTATTCTGCTTAGATTCTGCTGCTAGTTTTTCATTAGCCATTGTTATCAAACTATCATTAGCTTGTCTAAGAACACTAGGCATTATTTCGTT
>CAZYNJ010000042.1:0-3871 GCA_964648955.1 uncultured Candidatus Saccharibacteria bacterium
CCATTCTCTGGTTACTTCATTTGGTTTTGTCCATTTTGTTTTATATTTCATGGTTATTATTATAAAGTTATAGTCCCGATCTGGATTTAGCTCTCTGCCTGCTTACTTTTAAGTTCTTAGCTACAGGTACTTTTATATTTTGTCTTTCTGCCTTCTTCTCAATCATAACCTTTCTCCCGTCCTTTTTATCTTCCTTTGAAACCTCTTTCTTAGCCTTTTCCTCTTTTGAGTCTACTTTCTTTTTTGCTTTTTTCTCTTTAAAGTTAATCAACTCAACTCTTGAAACTTCACCCATATCTCCAGACCTAAAACCCACTTTAATAATCTTGACTCCTTTTAATTCCTTCTTAACATATTTCATATAGGCCTCTACTAATTCCTTTGTTCCTAATATATCTCCTATCTTCCTTCGGAAGGTAAGATCTCCTGAATATTTAGCAATTAATGCTTCCGCCCTACTTTTCAAAACATTTGCTTTTGGAGAAGTGGTTTTAACATATCCAGATTCAAAGAGTCCTCTTAGTTGATTCATCATTAGAGCTTCTCTATGTGTTTTCTTCCTCCCTAGTTTTTTTATCTTTATTCTCTTATACATTTATTCTTTACTCGTTAATTATTTCTATCCCGTATTGTGCAAGTAAATCTACAACCTCATTCAAAGATTTGTTTCCAAAACCAGGAAGAGAAAGAAGCTGTGAGGATTTGACCCCTCTTAAATCTTTCAAGGTATTAAAACCTCCTGTTAGAAGTCCTGTTTTTGATCGTTTAGAGATAGGAAGATCCTCGACTTTCCAACTTCCAATTTCATCTACTTCTTCTCCTGCTTCTACTACAACCTCTTCTATTTTATTAGCTTCCTCAGCACTTTCCTCGACCTCTACTTTTGAAACACCAAGAGCTACCATAACTTTCCCTGAAAATTCTTGTAATATCTTTGCTGAATCTAAGAGTGCTTGTTTAGGTGTAATACTTCCATCTGTTTCTAGTCCAATTATTACTGCATCCAAGTCTGTCTCTTGTCCTTTTCTTGCTCTTTCAACTGTTAAGCTGACTTTCTTCACTGGTGAGAAATCTGCATCAAGAGGTATTCTCCCTCCATCTTTTCTCTCAGCATCTTTATTATCAAGATATCCAACTCCCTTTTCTACAACAATTTCCATAACTATTGATCCACTGGCATCAGATATATTCGCTATCTCTACATCTGGAGTTGTTACTTCTACTACCCCCGTTGTTTCTATATCAGAGGCTTTGACAACTTTCTTCCCTTTAACTTCCAATGTGCATATTTGGGGATCTTCAGAATCTACTTTGAACTTAACATTCTTCAGATTCAAAAGAATTGAAAGGATATCTTCTTTTACTCCTTTTATTGTTGAGTATTCATGCTTAATTCCTTTGATTTTAACACTTGTAATACCAGATCCTTCTAAACTAGAGTAAAGAATCCTTCTTAATGCATTACCTAATGTATGACCATATCCCTTTGGTAAAGGTCCTACTTCGTAAAGGCCTTCGTTTCCTTCTTCCTTTACAATCTTTACTTTTATATCGTTAAATGCTTCCATGTAAAATATTAATAAAATTAATGTTAACGAGAGTAAAACTCAATGATGAGGCTCTCTCTAATACCTTCATCTATTTCGTCTCTTATTGGTAACCTGGAGACTTTTGCTTTCAAACTTTCTTTCTCTATCCATTCAGGAACATCAAAAAGTTTCTCTGATGGAGCTAATTTAGCAATTTTAAGCTCTATCCCGTCTCCCTCTTTTAATTCATAGGATGGAATAGACATCTTTTCACCATTTAGTAACATATGTCCGTGTACTATATATTGTCTAGAAGCTGCTCTAGAAGGAGCAAAGCCAGCATAGTATGCTACATTATCAAATCTAAGTTCTAAAAGTCTTAAGAATTCTAAACCTTTATCAGTCTTACGTGCTTTAGACCTTCGAGTTGCTTTTTTGTAAAGGTTCTTGAATTGTTTCTCTCTTAATCCATATGTTCTTTTAACTTTTTGTTTTTCTCTTAACTGGATACCATAGTTTGAAAGTCTTGTTCTTCTTTGATTCCCGTGCTGCCCTGGTACAAAAGGTTTCCTTTGTAATGCATTCTTATCTGAGAAAGATCTTGAACCTTTAAGGTACAGATTTACTCCTTCTCTTCTACTTAATTTTCCTTTTGGTCCTGTATATCTTCCCATTTAAAAATTTCTAATATTAATTTCTAGGTGCTTTTCTTGGTCTACATCCATTATGTGGAATAGGGGTTTCATCAGCTAATATCGTTATTTTAATACCAGCAGAATCCAAACCTTTAACTGCTGCATTTCTCCCTGATCCTGGTCCTTTCAAAAATACCTTTACTTCCCTCAATCCATACTTCTTAATTGCTCTCTCTGCCACATCTATAGCTGCTTTAGTCGCAGCAAATGCAGTACTTCTCCTTGCTCCCTTGAAACCAACCATTGCCGGGCTTCCTTGTGCAAGAGCTCCTCCTTCGAGGTCTGTTAGTGTTATGATTGTATTATTAAAAGTAGCTTGAATCTTAGCAATTCCACTTGGTACATTCTTTTTTATTTTCTTCTTTGTTGCCATTTTTATGCTATGTCTTTTCTAATTTACGTTTTAGTCCACCTACAGGCTTACTTCTACCTTTTCTAGTACGAGCATTATGTCTAGTTCTTTGTCCTCTTACTGGAAGACCTAACTTGTGTCTAATGCCTCTATAGCTACGAATATCTTTTAATCTTTTTATATTTCTAAAGATATTCTGCCTCAACTCACCTTCTACTTCAAAATTGGCATCTATATATCCTCTTACCATATCTAGCTCAGCCTTGGTCAAATCTTTTACTAACTTATTTGGATCAATCTTTGTACTTTCTACAACCTTTTTTGTAAGAACTTCTCCCATCCCATATATACTCATTAAAGAAACCCACAGTTTCTTGTCATTTGGTATTTCAACTCCAGCTATACGTGCCATTAGTTTTCTCTAAATATTATTTAATATTATCCTTGTCTCTGATTATGTTTTCTATTCTTCTTACAATACACATAGACTCGTCCTTTTCTTCGGACTGTATAGCAATCAGAACATCTTTTTTTTACAGAAGCTTGTACTTTCATTATTTTTTAAATCTATATGTTATTCTTCCTATTTCCTTGTCATATGGTGTCATTTCAATAGTTACCCTATCCCCTTCGATGATTCGAATGTAATGCATTCTCATCTTTCCTGATAAATAGCCTGTAATCTCTCGTTTCTTTCCATCTACATCTAATTCCACCACAAATTTCGTATTAGGTAGGCACTCCTTTACGACTCCTTCAAACTCATACACCTTTTTACTGTTTTGTGCCATAAATAAAGGTTTTTATAATATAATAAGAGTCCCGAGCATTATATCAAAGGATTCCTCATCTTGCAATAGGAAACTAGACAGAAAGTCTTTAATACCAAGGATTCTAAAACAATTAGAGGATATCATAAAATGAACTATTGGGCAAGGTTTTCTTGTCGTTTCTCCTTTATCCTAGCCCTAATCTCTTAACTAATTCCTTATGAATCTCTTCAATTGATGGAGATGCATCTATTTCCAGGAGTATTTCTCTCTTCTTATATGCTTCTAATATTGGTTCAATTGTCCTGTCGTACTCACTTAATCTCTCTCTTATCTTTTCTGGTCTATCATCTTCTCTTTGTGTCAATATCCCTCCACACTTGTCACAAAATCCATCTTTCTTCTCTTTTTTGTATTTAGGATGATATGGTTCTCCACATTTAGAGCATATTGTTCTTACAGATAATCTCTCAATTGCATCTTTCTCAAAGAGTTTAAAATGTACGAAAGTATCTAATTCTCTAT
>CAZYNJ010000043.1:0-3669 GCA_964648955.1 uncultured Candidatus Saccharibacteria bacterium
ATCCGCGATAGCTCAATGGTAGAGCAATTGACTGTTAATCAATGGGTTGAAGGTTCGAGCCCTTCTCGCGGAGTTTACAATTTCTCTTTTCATCAGAATCTGTGAATATATGATATGGTCTAACATAAATGACCACCATTATATGAAACATTATCCGAACTCCGTCTCGTATCAACTATTTATAAATAATATCTTTCTATTCCTCTCTTTATGTTTTTTCAATCCTGTTATATAATCATTTAACCTACTATTGTCAAATTTTATTGAGAGGAGGTGATTGAAATGAAAATTGGAGTTGTAATTAATAAAAGAAAAAAATTACTTCCAACTAGCTCTGTACGAAAAGCAAGGGATACAAACTGTAACTGTCGAACAAATTGCTTTAATGGACAGGGCAGAAAAACAACTAAACCTTGAAAGTTTATTTCAACTAAAATTTCAATTTACAAACAATCAGTAGGCCGGATGGGTTGTTACTCAGTATCTTGTACTAAATAACCCATCCTTTTAATGTTTATGTAATTCAATTCCTCCAATGATATACTCTCCTATATTAATTTATATGTCTTTTATATATGGTTTTTAATATCTCTTATTCCAAAAATAGAACAATTCGAAAATACTTTGATAATTCAATGAAGATATTAAGAGAGTTTTACTCTTTTAATTGGAATCAAAATGAACCAAAGTTAATATTGGTTCCAGATAGAGAAACATTTGATAAATTAGTTGGTGAAAAAACAAAAGGATGGAATATAGCAAGTAGTGATTTTGCAGAAAATATATATCTACTATCAAAAGAAAACTTTGAAAGAGATTCTACACATAAATATAGTAAAGAAGAGTATACAAAAACTATTACTCATGAATTAAGTCATAAGTTTTTCCAAACAATAACAGACAGTCATTATCCAGTATGGTTAGATGAAGGGATTGCACAATATACTGCTGGTCAATACAAAGATTACCATGTTGAAACTTTTTCAAAATTTTTAAATCTTTTTGATAAAATGTCTTCTGATTCATATACTGAATGTGCTTTTGCAGTTAAATGTCTTCTAGATAACTTTAAGAAAGAGAATTTAATTAAACTACTTGACAGTATCTCGAAGGAAGAAAAAACAGAAAAAACATTTAAAAAAAACTTTGAAGCTATTTACAAAATAGAACTCTCTTCTGAGTCTTTTAATTCTTTGTTAAAAAGGGGAAATAAGTAATATTTACCTTAGAGAGACACTTAATTATTTTAAGTATCTCTCCAGATAGTGTCGTATTTTAATCATTTTTCAATGAAATTAAACCAACATCAAGGAATTCTTTCACTTTTTCTTGGTGTTCTTCTCCAATTTCTTTTCCAGATTCAATCTGAAGCAGTAATCTGTATTCATCCTCATTGAGAATGATAGTTCCATAATAAAAGGAATCTGCTACTCCTCCAAATTCTTCCGAACGATGTTTAACCCCAGGGGTTATCTCATATAACATCACTTCCTCCTTTCAGGCATCATAGGATCATATCCTAAAGTATCTCCGCTATATGTTTGTGCAGATGCACGACAACCACCATGACAAGTATCTACATCCTCACATGATCGACATGTAATTGGTGTATTTCTAAATTGACGAATATTATTCAATACATCAGAATTTCTCCAAACCTGAATAATATCATCAGTAAATATATTACCCGCAACATCTGGAAGTCCAACACATGGACGAATATTTCCTTCTGGACCTATTACTACTTGAGACATAGCTGCATCACAAACATTTGCCATTCGTACAAAATCCTCATCAATACTAGGTAAGGCACAAAATGGGAGACCACCCGTAAAAGCCACATCCATACCATATTTTAAATGTAAGCCTCTAAGTTGATTATATGCTATTTCTAAATCTCGGTTATCACAAACAAGCCCATTCTTCCCTGCCTGACCACATGTAGAGACCATCCCTATTGAGAAGTTATTAACTCCTAATCGATTTAGAAACTCCCCCATACCCCATATATCTCTTACTGTATCTTTTGTTGCTACCATATTAACATTGAACATTTCAGGTCCACATATTTTCAATGCATTTTTAATTCCTTGAAGTGTTAACTTAAAAGAATTCGGATTCTCTGTTATCTGGTTCATCTTCTCGGGTAAGAAGTGATGCATTGATATTTGCATTGATTGTAATCCAGCCTTCAGGAGACTATGTAACAACTTCTCTGTTAACAAGGCTCCATTGGTTATAATTATTACATCTATACCATTCTCCCTTAAATATTTAACCAACTCCGCCAAATACGTCTTCAAAGTTGGTTCACCACCAGAGAGAATTACCGAAAAGACCCTACATCTAATAAGTTCCTCCGCAACAAAAAATGCTTGATTTCTTGTCATCCCTTTTGAAGAGTTATTATCTGAGCATTTCCACACATTGTAACAAAATATACATTGATATGGACACTCACTCGTAAGCTCCATTTGTGCAAATAATGGAGAGCCCAACTTAACTACTTCTATTCCAGGTATTACCGTTTTAATAATAGGTATTTTTTTCATCCTAATCTCCTAAATTCTATTGTTTTTAATTTTTAGTTGGAAAAGAGCTAATACGACAAAACATTATAACAGTTCTATAGGCTTATCCACAATAAAACCACAAAGGGATATTCCAGTCTTAGATATATAAATTTCTTATGTAGCCTTTAGTTTTGTTTCTTTGTGATTCCCTACATGGTAAAGAACCAATTCTTTTCTATCATCCAATACATAGACTAAACATCTAATAGATCTATTTACATAAAATTCATAAATACTATCCACACCATATTTTCGCTTAACTCTTTCACTCACCTTATATGGTTTAAAGTTTAAACTAGGATGTGAACAATCCTCTCTTAAATACTCTACCTTCTTACGAAATGCTTTAAGTATATATTGATCATTAAACGGAGCTTTCTTCTTGGCTATACACTTTTGTAAATCCTTGTGTATGAGGACTTTATAATACCCCTTAGTTAGAATCATACTCAACAAGATCCTCTCTATTTAGCTCGGGTAATTGGTTCTGAGGTATTTGATTCTCTTGGTACTTATCAAGATTCTCATCAAAATAAATATCAAGATTCGCAAGAGATTTATCAATGATGTTCCCCATTACTTTTTCATTTTTTGTAGTAATAATATATGAATCAAGAGCATGGGTTAAAGCTATTAGGGAATTTGTATCAAATTTACTAAATTTCTCTATTAATTCATCAAGCTGTTTAATCATGGCAGGCGAAACTCCTCTCATATCAGCATCTTTCAGAGGCCTTACATAAATTCTATCTACTTTTATCTTCCCAGCTTTCTCCATCTTTTTAAAAAGTGACTTATATTCATCTATAACTGGACCTTTATCAATAGCTGCATATTGGATTTCAGATAATGGAATATTATTTTTATATATGTAAGCAAACTCTGTAAGAAATGCTATCTTATTAACACGATATTTATCTGTCTTGGAAGAAAGATTATTTAGGAGATATAACACATAAGTTTCTTTCTTCAGTAGATTTGTTTTCTTCTTACTGTCCATATTATGAGTGTATATTATTCACTAAAGAGAGTAAAGACCTTAGATTAAATAAAGGTTTTCTTATCCTCTTGTCATATTTTTTTCAACTAGTATTAT
>CAZYNJ010000044.1:0-3669 GCA_964648955.1 uncultured Candidatus Saccharibacteria bacterium
ATCTAGGATTAGAGTTAGTTGTTTTTTGATCAATGGATATTGCTGGGGAGAGTCCTGTTATTGACTCTACATCAGGCTTTTCCATTAGACCTAGAAACTGCCTAGCATATGAAGAGAGTGATTCAACATATCTTCTTTGTCCTTCTGCATAGAGGGTGTCAAAAGCTAGGGAAGATTTTCCACTTCCAGATACTCCTGTAAAGACTATTAATTTGTTTTTTGGGATATCTAGGGAGATATTTTTAAGATTATTCTCCTTCGCACCCCTTATTTTTATCATTTCTGTCATAATGCCATCCCAATTATACCATTAAGAAAGAGATTTAGTCTTATTATAAATGTGGTAGAATACCATTAATAAGCACTCGTAGCTCAATTGGATAGAGCAACACACTCCTAACGTGTAGGTTGTCGGTTCGATTCCGGCCGAGTGCGCCAGTTAAACTTAGAAACTTTTAAATGAAGGAGAGCATTAAGCCTGTGAGAGTTGGTCCGGAAGATAGAAGAGAGGGTTATCCTTTAGGAACATCAAATTTTATTAGAAGAGTAACGGAAATTTTTCCAGCAACTATTCAATGGGTATCAATCTTAGCTCCTATAGTTTTACCTTTGATTGGGCTTACAGAAATATTTCTTTTATATATCTCTTTTCTTGCTATCTACTCATCTATTAGATCGATAAAGCTTGTTTATGGGATAATAGAGGGTTATAGGAGAATGAAGAGAGATCTTGCTACGGATTGGATAGAGCTTTTAAAGAAGGATTATAAAGAGGAGTTTGAGGATATAAGGTATGTTTATCTATGTCCAGTTTTTAACGAAAGTATAGAAGGAACGTTAGATGGGTCTTTTGAGAGTTGGAGTAGTAATGATGTTGGAGCAGACAAAATAGATGTTATTTTTGCTATAGAAGGGAGAAAGAAGGAGAAGCAAATAAAGAACTTTGAGTTCTTAAAGAAGAAATATGGGAAGGTGTTCGGTTCAATGCAATACTATATTCATCCTCAAGATTTACCTGGAGAAGTTCAGGGGGTAAAGGGTGGGAACTTAAATTGGGCAACAAGAAAATTTGTAGAGAAATTAGAAAAAGAAGGAAAAGATATTAGTAAATATCTCTTAAATACGTGTGATTCTGATCAAAGAGTTCATCCGAAATATCTATCTGCTATTACTTATAAGTATCTTTCAAGTCAGGATAGAGATAGGGCAGTATATTCCACTGCAGTACATACTTATAATAATAATATTTGGAATGTCCCTCCATTGATTAGATCTTATTTTATGATGAGTACTTTAGCTATATTACAGACTTGGGTATCTCAAAAAACATATTGGAGTCCTACAACAAAGAAGGATTTCCATTGCAGGCCTACATTTTCTTCCTTTGTTATTAATCTAAAGACCTTAAAGAAGGTTAAGTATTGGGATCCAGATATTGCTAATGATGACACCGCTTTATATTGGAATGCAATGGTAAGGTTTAAAGGTAATTTTAGGGGAGAGGAGGTATATGTTCCTACTTATAATGATGCAGTCGAGAATGAAACACCTTTAAAGACATATATATCTTTTTATAAGCAACAGTATAGATGGGGATGGGGTATAATTAATTTCCCTATAACAGTTGCAAGTGTTCTTAAGGATCCAGAGTTCCCTCGTGCATACAAGCTTTTAACAATAAGGACATTTTTTGAGAATCAGATATGGTATATAACAATTGTTTATATACTAACTTTTGGTCTTAAGTTTTTATCTTTTCTAAATCCTTCTTATGCTTATACTGCTGCTGCTGTTAATGTAGACAGGGTCTTCGTTGTATTATTCTCTGTTCTTGCTTTAGCAAATATTCCAGTTGTTATCATAAGGAGAAAGATTACACCTATACCAAAAGGTTGGAAATGGTGGAGAAATGTTTTGGATTTATCTGAGATTTTGTTATTGTCGATTAATATGCTTACATTTGGTTTTATTCCACATGTCCAGGCAACTACTGAGATGATGTTAGGATTAACAGGGAAGAAGAGGAAGTTCTATATAACTGATAAGGTTACTATGAAAAAGGATTAATGTATTGTTAACTCCTTTATTACGAAATCTTTTTCCTCATTAGTGTATGAGATTAAGATGTTTGAAGGATCAGTCTCTATCGATACAAAGTGTGTTGGAGTTGAATATATTTCAACACTATTTTCACCATCAGAATCTGAAACAAATAAATTGCTGTCTTTTTTAAATAAAACGTTTTTTCCATTAGTTATCCATTGTATACTTGAAATTTCTTCTTCAACTGTTTTCCATATATATCTTTTTCCAACATAGTCCAAAGAGTCTCCTTCTTCTATTGCAAAAGTTAATATCCCAATTTCCTTAGAATTCTTAAAGAGAAGTTGATTTGATAGAGGAGATATTGATACTAAATCAGTACTATATGGTGATACTAATATGAATTTAGAAGTATTTAGGTCAAACCAATATCCTGCATATTCAGATTTAATAAACATTCCATCAACATCTTCATAGACATAGAAAGAAAGTATCTTTCCAGATGTTTTTGTACTTTCTTTAGCATTCTTAAAAGGTAGAGATAAATCTTTAGGATCTTCTCTATAACTCTTTATATATTTCTCTGAGTTATAGAAGTAGATATTTGGTATAACTTCTTTTTGAAATGTTCCTGTTGGTAAATACTGGAGTAGGGAATATTCATAAATATCTTCTTCTCTTAATAATCCAGTCATTAGGTAAACTAATCCCGTTTTATCAGAAGTAAATGAATAGAAAGTATCTGGGATTTTCTTCGTAATGAGATATGTAATATTAGTATCTAAATCATAAGAGAATATATCGATATCTGATTCTAAGAAGAGTTCCTTATTTGAATTGTTCCAGCTTATTGAGTATTTCGAGAAACCATTTAGGACTATGGGAGTTAACTTATCGAGTGAATTCTCTTTGTTAGTCTCTACAATATATCTATCTTTATCAGAATTTCTTATTAGAGAGAAAAGTACTATAGAGGAGTCTGGAGATGGTAATAGGTTGTAACTATTTTTTTCGCTATTATTAGTAGAAAAAGTTAATATTTTAGTTGGATTAGAAGTAAAATCCCATGCACTAGATTTTGTTTTAAGCTTCCATAGTTCATAGCTTGTAGTGTCCGATTCTTCCTCATATAGGATAAAGAATATAGAACTTTCTGTCTGGTAAATTGAATCTAGATCTAATATTTTAGAAGAGGAAAATATAGTCTGTTCTTTGATATCTCTAGCTATAAGCCATGGATATACAGATGAAGATTTCTCTTCAATGATGGATACATTTTTCTGCCAGCTATTATAACCATCTTTTTCTATCTTTAAAAGATATTCTCCTCCAGGAAGAGTTACACTTTTAGGAGTTTTACCATATTCCTTTTCTCCAATATATAGATTTGATCTAGGAGGAATAGTGTCTATAGAAAGAATCCCCGTTGTAGAAACTTGTTTCGTTTGAAAATTGAATCGATATCCTTTGATATAATAGAAGAGTCCAACAGAGGTCAATATTATCAAAATAGAAAGGAAAGGGGGTAATAATTGATAAAAGGTGTTTTTCAGTTGTTTCTTCATAGTTTTAGAGTATATCATAGTAGACTTTTTTTTGTTAAAATACAGTTAATATGCTAGGAAA
>CAZYNJ010000045.1:0-3666 GCA_964648955.1 uncultured Candidatus Saccharibacteria bacterium
TTTCCTAGCATATTAACTGTATTTTAACAAAAAAAAGTCTACTATGATATACTCTTAAATCATGAAGAAACAACTGAGAAACACCATCTATTCACTTTTTCCTCCTTTTCTTTCGTTATTAATAATATTAGCCTCTGTAGGACTTTTTTACTACATACAAGGCTACCGCTTTGATTTTCAAGGACAACAGATATCTCCTACTGGTGTATTATCAATAGATACTATACCTTCTAGATCTGATTTGTTCATCGCAGAAAAACTTTATGGCAAAACCCCAAAGAGTACCACACTATTAGGAGGAGAATATGATTTGAAGATTGAAAAAGAAGGTTACCATACTTGGCAAAAGAATATATCAATTGTAGAGGGAAAATCCACCTCTATATATCCGTGGCTTATAACTACAACAATTGGGGAGAAGAACTTGTTTTCTTCATCAAAAGCTATTGATGAGAATCATATTTATCAGAATGATACCGCTATATTCTTCACCCTATATCTAGACGAAGGGAATACTACAAGCTACGAACTATGGAAGCTTTCTACTAACTCTAGTGCCTGGGATCTTACTGATAATCCAAGGAAAATACTATCCTTTGATATGGAAATAGATTCAGAAAGTACCTTCAGTCTTCTTCCCTCTCCCGACTCATCTATAGTTTTATTCTCTACCGTACTAGACTCTATTAAGGAGAGATACCTTATCGATACAAGTAAGTCTAACAATCTTGATAATCTAACTCCTATAACACTGAATGGCTTCTCTAACTACTCTATTTATTGGAATAACTCGAATGACTCATTAATGCTCGAATCTGATACTGATATTCTTTCATATGATTTAACTACAGAGATAAAGTACCTAATTACTAGGAAAAGTCCGAGTTCCCTCTATTCCTTTACAACAGATACCACAGGATTAATATATTTAATGGAAGGAACCCTAGAAGAGAATCTCTATAATTACTCTCTTTCTCAATATCCCTTAAATGGTACTTCTCCAAAAGAAATTATCTCCAATCTCTATTTCTATGAATCTGATAAGTACATTAAGAACTATAGAGAAGAAACTGATGAATTCTCGCTACCTTTTAAAAATTCTAAAGAAAGTACAAAGACTTCTGGGAAGATACTCTCTTTCGCTGTATATGAGAACCTAAATGGAATGTTCATACAATCTGAGTATGCTGGATATTGGTACGATTTAGATACTTCTAGATTTATTTTGGTATCACCATATAGTACAAAACTAATAGCTATCTCCCCTCTTGATAATCAATTTATCTTTAAAAATACTCATGAAATTGGTGTTTTAACCTTTAAAATAGAAGATGGAGATCCTAGTCAATATGTAGGGAAAAGATGTATATGGGTAACAGAAATAGAGGACATATCTGATCTACAATGGTCGAGTACTGGAAAGAATATTATCTTCAATGGCGGTGGAAAAGTATATATTTCAGACTCTGATAGTTCTAATGTCGTAGAAATCTATGATACTATCCCAACATTTATCTCTGTAGAAAATAATCCCTCTCTAATCTATATCTCCTCTATTTCGGAGGATAAAGACTTCTTAATCCAGGAGCTAAGTATACATTAACCCTTTTTTATAGGAACTTTTTCAGTAATATAGAAATTTCTCTTCTTCTTTGTAAGACCTAACATCATCTCTGTAGGTGCTTGTATACGTGGAAGAAAAGCGAATGTAAGCATATTGACTGAGAGTAAGAGGATTTCTAACAAATCTAAAATATGCCTCCACCATTTCCAGTCCTTTGGTACTGGAGTTAATTTCCTCCTTATAAACACCATCGGTATATTTGTTAATCCGAGAACTGAGAAAAGAAGAAGGAAAACTCTATCAATATTTACTGCTGCAACACTATATGTATAGGCAGGATTAAAGATAGACACAAAACGTAAACCCAAAGTCAATATATAGACTATGGTTATGTACCAAATTTGATTCTCAAAAAAAGACCTCATCGCCAGAAGTTTATACGATCTTGGGAATTCAGAATCATTCAGGACACTTGCTAAAGTTACTGGGAAATTAATTATCCCCCACCCCCATCTATACTGTTGCTTATAAAAAGATATGTGAGTTTTAAGAGCTGTCTCATTCTCTACAGCATCGTTGTATGTAGGAATATACACTTCCTCTCCTCTGAAATTCCCTTTAAACCTAACCATAGCATTCCAAAAGAAGGCTGTATCATCATTCGCTATATCAGGATCCCAGTAAGATACTTCCTTCAATATATTTAAATTAACAACGAAAGAAGAGAAAGTCTCTCTGCAATGAAAGTTTCGTTTGGTTCTAGGACTCCAGTATGTTTTCTGAACAACCCATTCTTGCAGAAGAGCTAGCTCTCCCATAGTAGAGAATGCCCTTACAAGAGGAGGAACCTTCCATATATTGTTATTATAAGTATGGACTGCAGTAGCATAAAAAGCATTGTCTCTATCCTCACTGGAGAAATATTTATAAGTAATAGCCGATAAATATTTGGGGTGTACTCTTTGGTCTGAATCACAAGTAATTAATAAATACTTTTTAATATCCTCCCCTTCCTTTTCGAGTTCTTTAACATATTCTCTGGCAGCCCAATTAATATTTCCACCTTTAACTCCCCGTACCTCTCCTGGAATATCTTGTGGATGAATATAGTAACGCATAGAAGCAAACTTCTTTCCATACTTTTTCTTCAAATACTCAAAATTCTCCAATTGAAGAACCTTCTTCCTCTCTTCTATTGCAAAGACTACGTCTATCTTTTCTGCCCCTACATCACTTTTACTCCAACTCTCAAAGGATTTATCTAAAGTCCCCTCTATTGTTTCTCCAAAAACTGGACATAGATATGCATATTTAATCTCTTCGAATTCCTCCTTATAATCCTTCTTTAACAGACTAACCCAGTCTATAGCAAGATCTCTTCTCATTCTTCTATACCCCTCTACTATTCCATACACAAACTTCCCCGATCTAATTGACCAATATATTGCTAGAAAAGATATATAGAACAAGAACACCTCTGTAAGACCAACAAGTGGAAGAATTATAGGGGCTAACAGGAAAAACCATTGAATAACTCCTGGTATTATCTCCAAAGTTCTTCTCAGAAGTTTTGGTGTATCTAAAGGATAGCCCTCTCTTCTATCTTCCGGGCCAACTCTCACAGACTTAATGCTCTCCTTCATTTAAAAGTTTCTAAGTTTAACTGGCGCACTCGGCCGGAATCGAACCGACAACCTACACGTTAGGAGTGTGTTGCTCTATCCAATTGAGCTACGAGTGCTTAATAGTGGTATTTTACCATATTTAAAGTAAGACTAAATCTCTTTCTTAATGGTATAATCGGGATGGCATTATGACAGAAATGATAAAAATAAGGGGTGCAAAGGAAAATAATCTTAAAAATATCTCCCTAGATCTCCCCAAAAACAAATTAATAGTATTTACAGGAGTATCAGGAAGTGGAAAGTCTTCTCTTGCTTTTGACACCCTTTATGCGGAGGGTCAAAGAAGATATGTTGAGTCGCTTTCTTCATATGCTAGGCAGTTTCTAGGTCTAATGGAAAAGCCTGATGTAGAATCAATAACGGGACTCTCCCCAGCAATATCCATTGATCAAAAAACAACTAACTCTAATCCTAGAT
>CAZYNJ010000046.1:0-3409 GCA_964648955.1 uncultured Candidatus Saccharibacteria bacterium
ACAACCGGATCTGCAAGTTCCCATATCTTCCCCACAGGATCTTTAAAAGCTCCATCACCATAAACTAATACTTCAACATCTTTTCCAGTAATCTCCTTTATCTTCTTTTGAATACTGTTTGTTAAGATATCACAATCCCTAGGGAAAAGTTTTAATTTATCATCTGCAACTTTGTTAGATCCTAGTAACCCATAATCAAGATTATATCCATGTTTGTCAGACTTTGTATTAAATATCTCATCCAATCTTAGAACTTTCTCTGCACCAGCTTTTTCTAACACTTTTTTAGTCTTAAATCTAGTATGGATATCAGCAACAATAACATTCTTTGTATATTTCAAAATTGTCTTAGGATCATTAGAAAAATGTATCGTTATATTCCCATCTCCCAAAGCTCTATATACTTCAGGATAGTCCATCCCTGTAAACCTGTGAAGTAGCTTCTTGCCAAATATCTTTCTAAATTCGTCCTCTTCAAAAGAATCTTTATATGGATCCACTCCCTTTAACTCTATTAATTCCTCATCTATCAAATCATTTCCCACCTCATCTGAAGGATAACTCAACAATACATGTACCTCTTTAGAACCTCTTGCTATACCTTCTAATATTAAAGAAAACCTATTTCTACTTAAGATTGGAAATACAACACCAACCTTTTCTGGAAAAAGTTTCTTTATTTCTGTTGATAATTGTTTTGTAGTAATATAATTTTTTTGGGTAATACCAACTACAGCTTCTGTTATACCAATTACATCTCTATCTCTTAATTCAAAATTTTCATCTTTAGAAGCCTCCATGATTGAATTAATAACAATTTCTTCTAGATTGTCATTTGATCTAATTATTGGAGTACGAATACCTCTAACTGTTGTTCCTATTCTTCTCATGATAAAAATAAATAAAATTTATATGATTTTAAAAAACATGGAACTAAATTCCCCTTGCAAACATTACTCCTGTAACAGCAGCACCAGTAACTGAACCAGATACACCTGCAGCATCACCTGCAACATACAAACCTTTAACTGATGTTTCTAAATTCTTTTTTGTCTTTATTCTTGAGGACCTTAATTTAACTTCAGGAGCATAGAGTAGGGTAGAACCCGCATTAATACCAGGCATCACCTTATCTAAAAGTTCTAGACCTTCTATAATATTCTTAACCACTCTATATGGTAATGCCATAGATATATCTCCAGGAGTTACATCTTCTAATGATGGATTCACAAATGATTTTCCTAATCTACTCCATGTACTTCTTCTTCCACACCTTAAGTCATCTAATGTTTGAAGGAGGGGTTTTCCTCCTCCGATTGTAGAAGCTACTTCAGCTATTGCTTTTGCATATATCACACTATTCTCAACAGGGCTTGTTAAATTAATTTCACAAAGAAATGCGAAATTAGAATTTTCTGAATCATGATTAGAATTAGAATGACCATTAACACATATATAGCCATCATATGTTTCCGTAGCTACCATACCACTAGGACAACTACAGAAAGTTCTTACAATATCGTGATATGTATCCGTTCTTACTTTGTATACCGTTTCATATAATGTCTCTGCTTGCCTCTTCATTATCTCTTTTGGAAATTCTACTCTTACTCCTACTTCTACTTTTTCAAATTCATTCCCTATATCATATTTCTTAGCAATTACTTGTAACCATCTAGCATTGATTCTTCCAGGTGCTAAGAGAACAATATCAGAAGAGAAGATCTCTCCTTTTTTTGTTTTAACTCCACATACTTTACCTTTCTTTACAACAATATCTACTACCTCTGTCCTCTCTTTTATCTCAACCCCTTTTTCTAAAAGAAACTTCTCCATCATAAGAATTACAGCTGTTAACCCATCTGTTCCTACATGTCTAGCTTTTCTAACAATTAGTTCAACATCATTTATAGTGGCTTCTCTGATGAGTTCTTCTAAATCTTTTGTTTTCTTAGGGTAGTAGGGGGAATTAACTCCAAAATTAGTAAATATATTATCAACATAATCTAATATCTTTTGATATTTACCTTTAGCTATTAAATGAAAAGCTTTTTCATGAGAGAGATTTGCTGTTAGAGTTAACTTGCCATCTGAGAATGTACCAGCTCCTCCAATACCACACATAACTTCATTTGGTTTTCTTTTCTCAACTCTTTTTCCTTTATCTATTAACAATATCTTTTTCTTCTTATCTCGCTTTAAAAGTTCATAGGAGGCAAAAAGACCGGCAGGGCCGGCACCAACAATTATTACATCATACTTGGACATGTAGATAACTTGATTAGGTTACCTATTATTGTTACATATCTCAGAAGAAGACACAAGAAAAGATTCCCCCTTTGTAGCCTAAGATGTATAAAAACCTCCTTAGGCTACAAATTCTGTTGATTATTCCCAAGCAATTGAAATTGCTAACTCTCTTGCCATAGATCTAATTATTTCTATGGTTTTCTCAACGTCCGCATCACAAAAAATTGGGCGAAGCAACCTTTGATCTGTTTGATTCTTGATTGTTTCAAGATAAACAATCAATTTAGTTTCCTTGTCCAGATCCATAAGATACTTCTTTAGAAGTTCACGGTCTTTCTCCCATTCTTTTGTAGGAACTATCTTTAATTCAAGTCCCACGTGAATATGCCATATTATTGCCCCTCTCCATTTTTGTTCTACACTCTGATTCTTTATTTCATCAATGTAGATACTTATAGTGAAAATGTTTATTTCATCCATTTGAAACTCCTCTCTCTTATTTGGACATCGTCTTTAATTGTTAAACAACAGTTCCCAAGTATACCAGAACTATAGGTTCACTTTAATATCTATACTATTTGTAATATACTTTTAAATAATAAATTCTTTTTACTAATTAACATGCCAGAATGGATATACAGTGTGTTTGCTCTAGTAGTAATAACAGGAGTAATAGTTTTTTTTGTAATTAAGAATAAGAATGATGAGTGGGAAGGAGAACTCTTTAAGAAAAGATATACTCCAGGAGATATGGATACCTCAGAGAGCTTTAAATTAATATTTAAAACTACAGAAGGAAAGAAAAAGAGAGTACAGGTTAAAAAAAGAGTCTATGAGGAATGGAATGAAGGAGACAAAGCAAAGAAAGTAAAAGGTGCATTTACTCCTGAAAAAGTATAAAAAGAATGTTAGAAAAGAAAAACTTAATACAATTTAAACTCTTAAAAGAATATGGGAAGGAAATTGAGTATTCTGTACTCTTCTTAACCCTTCTCTTAGTCCCATTCCTGATTGGGAGACCTCAGTATGTAGTAGGGATAATAGTTAATGCTGTATTAGTATATTCTACACTCAAATTTGGTTTTAAAAATACAATACCTTTTCTGATATTACCCTCATCAATGGCATATATGAGAGGGATACTCTTTGGTAGTGTAAC
>CAZYNJ010000047.1:0-1293 GCA_964648955.1 uncultured Candidatus Saccharibacteria bacterium
TAAATACATTATAATTACCTTGTTAATGATGGAGAGGTGCCTGAGTGGTCGAAAGGAACGGTTTGCTAAACCGTCGTACTGGTTCTACCGGTACCGCGGGTTCGAATCCCGCCCTCTCCGTGTCTCCAACTTATAATAGTATTTGTGTCCCCCTTTATTCTTGTCTCAACTTCTGAAGTGCAGAGTAGAAATCCTAGCTAACATCTTCTCCTTTTATAAACTTCATAAATATTTAATCATAATCATATATAATGAGGGATATGACAGAAAAGAAAAAACAAAACTTAGTCACAACTAAAATTGCAGTTTTCCAGAAAAAGGGAATCCGAAAGATTATTTATAATGACGAGTGGTGGTTTTCCGTTGTAGATGTCTGTGCAGCTCTAATAAATCAGTCAAATAAACAGAAAGCAAGAAAATACTGGAATAAGTTAGCACAAAGACTTCGGAAAGAGGAAAGCGAAGTGGTGACAAATTGTCACCGGTTGAAACTCCTAGCATCTGATAACAAAATGCGTGCGACAGACTGTGCTAATACGGAAGGAATCTTTCGCATTATCCAATCAATCCCCTCTCCTAGAGCAGAAACTTTTAAGCGTTGGCTGGCAAAAGTTGGATATGAACGAGTACAAGAAATTGAAAATCCTGAATTAGCCCAAAAGAGAATGAAAGATATTTATGAACAGAAGGGATATCCTAAAGATTGGATTGATAAAAGAGTAAGAGGGATTGCAATTAGACAAAATTTAACTGATGAATGGCAAGAGAGAGGTCTCGGAAATAAAAAGGATTATGCAATATTAACAGCAGAGATCTCTAAAGCAACCTTTGGAATAACTCCAAGTGAATATCGAGAACTCAAAGGACTTAAAAGAGAAAATCTAAGAGATCATATGACAGATTTAGAACTCATTTTTAATATGCTTGGAGAGAAAGTTACAACTGAGATTTCTAAGAAAGAACAACCTAAGACTTTTAGGCAAAGTCAAAAAGTTGCTAAAAGAGGTGGAGGTGTTGCAGGAAAAGCAAGAAAAGAGACCGAGTTAGAACTTGGGAATAGCATTATCTCAAAGAAAAACTATTTAAAAGAAAAAAAAGATAAAACACTTTCTTATTAATACAAAGTCTCCTGTTAAAAGCTTATCTATAAGGAGATAAATGTCCCCAGAATATCCTGAATCTCTTTAATAAGCCCCTGTTATTCCAGAATTGTCTAATTAACCTAACCCTATACTCAATAAAGAATTGCCATGGCCTCTCTTTTATCCTCCTAGATGATGTTACAGAGTTGCA
>CAZYNJ010000047.1:1393-3313 GCA_964648955.1 uncultured Candidatus Saccharibacteria bacterium
TCATCAAAGCATCCAATGTTTTACCAATGTACTTTTCTTCATTGTAAGCAATAATTACGACAGAAATTGTGGGATTTTTCATTTCTTAAAATAGTTTTTAAGAATTTAAGGTCCCCCATTATATCAAAACCTATGATACAATTTTCTATATGGAAGAAAGTAAAAAGATTTCTAGATTACAAACATTAATTATCACCCTCTGTACAATCATTGTGGGACTCTCTAGCTATATATACTATATTTCTAGTACTGGCCAAGATTCTGTTAATCAGAGATGTGAATACAACGGTTGGGCCTATGCAGATGGAGAATCTTTTCCTGATTCAGATAATTGTAATACCTGTATCTGCTCTAATGGGCAAGTAGCTTGTACAGAAATAGCATGCCTAGAAGAAACTACTACCTGTGGACCAGAGGAGAATTGTGACTAGTTCTTTGCTCTACATTTCCCATATCTTTTCTGTGCATATAATAAATATCCAATGATTATTAAAAATACAGAGAGAATTGTATAGAATACAGGATCCTCATTATACATACTTGTAGCTGGGAGATCGCTTTCATCCTCGTCTTCATCTTCATCCTCATCTACTTCAGCTCCTAGAACTTCACACTCATTGTTCTCAGTATCACAAGTCTCGCCTTCTCCTGTACAATCACCATCTATCAGACATTCGATACAAACATGGGAGGACACTGTTACATGACAAAATAGACTAGCAGAACAAATATAGTTCTCACTACTAAATCCTGACCCTGGACCACCATATAAACCAATATCTGAACAAGTAGTATCAACATCAGTAATTGAAGGATCTCCCGCATGAATTAATAGAGAAGTACAATTCAGAATTCCTCCAGCGGCAATATCTGGATCAATGGAAAGAGAATGCAATCCTGCTGTAATATCCCCTGTATAATCTCCACTCGTATTGCTATCCACATTGTTGTAGTCATTTGTTAAGGAAGTAACACTACTAACATTCATTCCATAGGTAGCATTGTCATAGATATTATTATTCGTAAAATCTATTGTTGTTCCCTGGTTGACTTGTACTCCAACTGTTCCATTCGCAGTAACCCTATTATTTATGAAATTCAAAATACCCATATCCTCAACTAATACCCCCTGATATGTATTAGTGGAGAAATTGCAATTATATACATCTACCTCAGCTGCAGAACCATTTAATCTTAACCCTGTGCTACTTCCACCAGAAAAAACAACATTATATATATCAACGGTAGCATTCCCTGAGATTTTAACTCCTTCTCCTCCTGATCCAGTGATACTCAGATTTCTTAAAACAACCCCCGTAGAAATCACTATCTCTATACCATTATTCACATTATAGCTATCCCTTATCGTCAAATTCTTAACTGTAATATTTGTAGATGCTCCATTAGCAGCAGACCCTATCCTAAAATATGACTCATCTAAAATCACACCACTCACGCTCTCCCCTTCTATCGTTATCCCTATATGTGCAGAGGTCATATCTATCTCTGGGCTTGCATATATACCATTGGAAATATATACCGTATCCCCATCTCCTGCAGCGTCTACAGCTGTTTGAATAGCATTAACTGCACCTCCACCGGTATATTCATATGTACATCCTCCTCCACTCGGACATACTTCTAGTGTTGCTGCAATGCTTCTCCTAGCCGAAAATATTAAAATTGTAATTGTAGCAAAAAACAAAGGCAGTAGCCGTTTCATATTTAAATACTACCACCTTTCCTTATATATGGAAAAATCTCCAGGATTGTGTTAAAAATGTAGTATATAAAATATTTAAGGGTAAAAATGGAAAAGGAAAAAGAAATTAAAGTAGAAGAGAAAGTAAAGACAAAAGTTGAAGAAAAAACAGCACCGAAAGTAAAAGAAACTAAAAAAAAGGAGAATGTAGGAGTGAT
>CAZYNJ010000048.1:0-3303 GCA_964648955.1 uncultured Candidatus Saccharibacteria bacterium
GCTCTAACCAGCTGAGCTAATCGTCCTATTCTTGTGTAATATCTTTAATATATTTCCACATCCCCCATGCAAGAAAGAGTGTGAACATTATCCCAACTCCTAAAAAGACATCTCTAGTTGCTAGGGCTGAGAGCAAACCAATTACAGCACAGACAATTAACATCGTTGTTCCCTTTACACCCTCCATTTATATCCTTGTTTATCTAATTACTTATGTTTTACTACAATCTTTCTACTAATTACAACTTCCTCTTTGCTCTTTATCTCGACCCCACCTTTTACATTATCAATGATATATTTCTTTTGTAGAATTTCTATTTTAAACTTCCCTGCAGGTAGTACAAATCTATATTTACCTTTTTCATCCGTTACTCTTTTTGCAATTATTTGATCAAATTCTAATTCTCTGATAGCTACTAGAACACCCTTCAGATTCTTTCCCTTGATATCCTTCACAACACCATATTTCTTCCCTATTCCAAAAAGAGATACTATCAAGGTATAGAAAGCAGGAAGATATATTAGTGAAAGAAATAGATTAGTTGTGGACGGATATCTGTTATACATATATATAGTTAAGGTAATACCTCCTACAAAGAGGATTACATTTAATATTGTAACTATATTACCAAACACGCTCATAGCAACAGTTACTCCTCTTTTCCCCTTATTTAAAGACTTGGAATCTAAAGGTATAGCTAGATCAACAATATCATTCTCAGAGAGTATAAAGTCTTTACCATGATATACATTTTGAATTGGAAGATCGACCTTCCCCTTTATTAATTTTGATGGGAATACAAATCCTCTCTTTCTTACTTCTATTCTGTATATCCCTGGTTTTAGATTTCCAACGAAAAATCCTTTTCCATCCGTTACAGATGTATCTGTTAGTTTCCCTGTAGATTGATATATTCTAATTACTGCTCCAGATATTGGTTCTTTTGTGTATGAGTCATATACAAAACCATATTGAGCCTTCTTTCTTTTGAAACCAAACCAATTAAGTAAACCATTTAAAGCTTGAGATATTACATAGACGACTTGGGAAAAACCTCCTGCTGCTACACTGGCTCCAACAGTAACTGTGATTAATGATGTAGTAGTAGCAACTGTTTGCAATTCTCCTTCATTCAATTTAGCAATTATTGTTTCTTCGAATATTTCACTTGCTTTAACAACAATCTCTCTAATTGTATCTCCCAGATCTCCTAACACACTTGTAGCACTAGTCGTTGAAGGCTCTTGCCCTTCCTCCTCATCTTCAGTTACATATCCTTCTCCTCCTGTTCCACTTAATCCATCTACTATCCAGTATGTAACATCATTTAATTTTGCCTTTGAGACTGTTACTAATTTCCCTTCCACCTCCTTCTCCAGAGGGAAATTTCCTTCGAAAAGGACTTCTCCTTTACATTCTTCCTCTATATCCTCCAAAGACTTGGCCCCTGGACAAAGTCTAAAAGCATTGGTATCCCCACTAATTACATACATAATGAAACGACCTTCAAGACCTTCTTTCTCTGAAAGTTTAATAACTGATTGATATTCAACAGCATTTATTCCAAGAACAGCATTTCTCCAATCTCTATCAACAATGAAAGATATTGGTACATCAGCTATTAGATAATCACCTGCTTTTACCCTAACGTTCTTAGTTCCAAATTGTCTCCCATTATCAGTACTAACTTGGATATTTTCATTACTTCGCAAGAGAGCTCTGAACCCAGAGGGTACATTTATTATCCTTCCTCCGATTACAGTATCTCCTGTCCCCGAGCTATAGCCTGTTTCTACTCCTTCAGAATTTCTTGCTTTAACCCTGAAATTATAATCCTCCTTGGCATCAAGACCTCCTATTGTTATCCCCTCTCCCCCTCCAAAAATAGTGTATGCTCCCCACACTTCGGTTGACACTAAATTACGAGATATTGGATTAAGGAACATTTCAGAGTTTTCATCTTGTATTACATATTCTGTAGATACAGGATTTCCATTTGTTTCAAACACTATCTTTATTGATGTAGAAGACACATCAGAAGTCTCAATATTAATTGGAATATTTGCTCTAGTTACTACTGTAGCTGTTGAAGAATATCCTGTTAAAACATTTTGACCGTTTCTAGCTCTTACTCTGAAAATGTATGCCTCATTTGGATTTAAACCGAGAACATCTAAGCCTAGGCTTCCTCCCCAACCTATGTGTGAGTTCCAAGATTCAGCAGTATTAAGAGATCCATCATCACTATTCACAAATCTTGCTGATTGATTTTCCTGAACTAAGTACTGAGTTAAGGATCCATTACTATTGGTGTTTATCCTCACATTAACAGAATGAGAGTCTGTCGATACTACAACAGGTGTTCCAGGAGCATTAGAGAGTGTATATCCAGATACAAGATCACTATATGAGCTTTGACTAGTCGTGTTATATGCCTGTACCTTTCTAGAATATCCTGTACCAGCACTCAATCCTGTTTCATCACAGTAAGAAAGATTAGAACCACTACAAACAACTTGTTCAATATTCGAAGAATCTAAGATTCTAAATCCTGTTTCAGTTGTATCATTATCAGTAAAGTTCCATCTAATTGAAGTCGTAGAAAGAGTTTCAGCAGTACCCATTGTTGGACCTGTTAAGAGGGTTGTTACTGACAATGTATTTCCGTAGTCAGTTTCAACATCATCCCCATTTCTGGCCTTTACCTTAAATTCATATGTTTGACCAGGATTAAGCCCACTTACTTCTACTCCACTTTCTGCACCCAGTTGAGTATATATATTCCAAGATGGCGTATCACTTAAAAGATTGGTTGATTGATCGAGATATTTACTACTATTCACTTCTTGAATTAGATATTGCGTATTGGAAGGATTACTATTGGTAGATACATTTAAAACTACATTGTCTGTTTCTCTGTTCAGTAAAGTTAATGTCCCTGGGGTATTTGCTCTCGTATATACAGACACCATATTAGAATCTCCAGCCTCTATACCATTCCTACTTCTAGCATTTGATACAAAGGTGTATTGAGTATTTACTGAGAGATTTGTAGCTGTGTCAGTTGTAATTTGAACCCACTGGTTAATACCTGTATCACATCCTTCTCCAGTGCAATCAAAATACAAACCGGAAGATCCTTCCGTCAGGTTATTAATTCCAGTAGCTGAGAGAGCTATGGAATTGGTTGTAAATGATACTGTAGAGAGAGTAGGAACTGCAGGAAGCGTATAGAAGGTTGCAGTATCAGAGTATGCTGTTTCTACACCTTCGGCATTTCTACCTTTTACCCTGTATTCATA
>CAZYNJ010000049.1:0-3082 GCA_964648955.1 uncultured Candidatus Saccharibacteria bacterium
TCAGAAACTCTTTCTTTGTTAAACCTGAAGTGAGGGATTTCTTTATAATAGAGGCTCTTCTTTTCTCCTTTAAGAGATTTGATGCTGGATCTTTTTGCTTAATGATAAAGGAATAAAGATTGTGGCCTCCTTCCTCTCTCCCATTATCGTACGGAGAATCAAGGCTTAGTGGGATTTGTTTTTGAGAATCAAAGAAGTCGGCTATTTGAAATTTCGAGTAGTCTTCTTCCAGTAGGATGTTGTTTTGTTCGGAATCATTTAAATTAGATTCTTGTTCTTTTCCTTCCTCATTTATTATGGTTGACATAGCACTAAATCGTTTAATTTGATGAGAAGGGGCTCTTATGGTACGACCAAAGTTTTCGATATAAGTCATACAAGCTTGTTTTATCCAAGGAACTGCATATGTAGAAAATCTAAATCCTAATGTATGGTTAAATTTTTTAATAGAATGTGCCCTTATAGAGGTAAACCCTTCTTGGAAAGTATCTTCTGGGTTATTTTTGGCAAAGGGATGTTTTAGAGAGCGAGAGTAAGATCTTACCAATAAGATATTAGAGAACTCTATTTCCGTTATTATACTATTAATAATCTCTCTTGCTCCTTTTCGATATCTTTCCTTCTCTATTTCTGATACATTGTCATTAGAAAGTATTTGATAAAGATTTTCTTCACTTTCTACGTCTATATTGGTATTAATATCTAGTCCTACTTTCTCATTTAAGAGTTGAAAAAAGAAAACATTTTCTTTTTGTTCAAAGAATGGTATTTTAGGCTTCTTCTTTTTTCCCAGAGAAGGATTAAGCCGTGTTAGTCTATCTTTTTCTAATTGCTCAATCCCTTCTTTAGGATCTAGTATAAATTCAAAGAATCTTAAGGCTCTGAAGTACAAAATTTCTTCTTCTCGAGAAAGGTGTTCCAATGCAAACCGTTCCATATGAGTGAGAATATTAAAAGTTTTAGAAGAAAGATCTTCATTATAGAAAGATTCTATACGATTTTCTTTTAATATTGTATTGGGAAGACGGTCTAGGGCTTTTAAGTAAGCGGATTCATTTATTTCAATTTCATATCCATCTCCCTCTTTATGCTCTATCGGAGAAGTGGGCAGATTGAAGAGAGCAACTGAGGGTTGTACTTCAGTAATTGCTTCAATCATAAAGAAACATTTTATCAATATTTATCTGTAATGTACAGGATTTTATTTATTAATACGCTCTTTTCTCTCTTCACCTTAGCTTCACCATCTATCTCATATGATGTTAGTATTAAATTTTTAAATAATTAATATTATGAAAAAGACAACAGTAATAGCGATTACAGGAGCTATGGTTCTAGGAGCTGGATTACTCTTCCCTACTCTAGTATCTGCAGATGAGAATGGAGATACCTTTATACAAAGATTTGCTGAGAGATTTAATGTCTCAGAGGATGAAGTAGAAGGTGTAGCGCAAGAGATGAGAGAGGAACATAGGACAGAGAGATATGAAAATAGAGAAGGTGTTGTAAGCCAGGCTCTTGAAGATGGAGATCTTACAGAGAGACAGGGAGAGATATTAAATGCTATGCATCAAATACAAGAAGAAAAGAGAAATTCTGAGGACTTTGTACCTGGTGAAGGTAAAAAGAACAGAGGAGCTATGCAAGAGGGTATGTGTGATTCTCTTGTAGAGAGTGGTCTAGATGTAACAGAGGATGAATTGGATGATCTTAGAGATACTACAAGAGATCTAGGGTTAGGTGGTGGTGGTAATGGGTTAGGTTTAAAGCTTGGTAATGGTGAGGGTAATGGAATGAGAATGGGAAGAGGGATCTAATCAGTTCTAAGTGTGTATTGTGTGAACAAGGCGGAGTTAATCTCCGTCTTGTTTATTTGATTATTTCCCAATTTTTCTGTATTATCAGCTTATGAGTTTAATTATTTGTAAATACAACTTCCATCATTATTGGTATCTAAGTACCCTTGGAGGTTTTTTACATATTTAGTTTTTTATCAAAGATATTGTGTAAACCTCCTAAATGGGAGGTTTTTTATTTATTTAACTTAATTTATTTAATTATCATGTGTAAACAAATGATAACAAGGGGCAATTGCCATCATTGTTACTGGTATTTAAGTACCCTTGGAGGTTATATACATCGTTAGTTCTATTTCATATATCGTTGTAAACCTCCTAAATGGGAGGTTTTTTATTTTATTTATTACATTTATTTTTATGAAAAATATATTAAAAGAGTTAGTAGAGATTTCTAGTGTTACAGGGGATGTTGTTAATTGTAAGAAGGCTATAGATTTTGTTAAGGATATAGCAATTAAGAGTGGTTTAAAAACAAAGGTTTTAGAAAAGGATGGAGTATTTACCTTAATCATGGGTAAAGAGATTAAGAAGGAGGCTAAGATAATACTTAATGGTCACTTGGATGTTGTACCTGCTAAGAAAGATATGTTTAAAACAAGATTAGAGGGGGATAGGATGATTGGTAGAGGTACTAGTGATATGAAGGGGGGTGATGTTGCTATGTTACTTGCTTTAACAGAATTAATTAAGGAGGGAGAGGATCCTGATGTTTTGTTAATTTTTACTACAGATGAAGAGGTGGGTGGTTTTAAGGGTATTAAGTTGTTAGTAGATGATGGTTTTAAAGCAGATATTGTATTTATACCTGATGGAGGGGAGGATGGTAAGGTTTGTACTGATCAGAAGGGTGTCTTCCATATTCTTTTTAAGGCTAAGGGTGTTAGTACCCACGGTTCTAGGCCTTGGTTAGGTGAGAATGCTGTATTAAAGTTAGTAACAGTATTTCAAAGGTTAGAGAAAGAATTTAAGAAGAGGTGGGGAGATTGTACAGAGGGTGATAATTGGAAGCCTACTTTAAACTTAGGTATGTTAAAAGGGGGTGAGTTTGCTAATCAGGTTCCTGATTTAGCAGAGATGAAGGTTGATATTAGGTTTCCCTCCCCTATTACATTATCTTTACTAAGGGATTTAGTTAATGGTTGTTTAGAGGGTATGTCTGGAATAGAGATGGAGGTTCTTTCTACTGGTAGTCCTTTACATACTGATGTTAAGAATTCTTTTGT
>CAZYNJ010000050.1:0-2949 GCA_964648955.1 uncultured Candidatus Saccharibacteria bacterium
TCTGCTCCATATGTAATAGCTAATCTAAATACTCCCTTTTGATCAGGAGAAGAGAGAGGTCTATAACAGATGGGAAATATTACATCTGAAGAAGGATATGAATAGCATTCTTGAAATTGAAAATCCACAATAACGATATCTGCATTCTTATGAGCCTCCTCTATGTCATTCTCCATCTTACTTTCCGAATATGAATTAGCTCCAGCATGAGAGGATGTAGCAATAGCTCCTGTTCCAAGCATAGTGTCATAATAGTTGTAACCAATAAAGGCTATCGTATTTCCATTTACCTCTTTGTAAAGTATCTTAGCTGCATCTTCTGCATCTAACCCACCACCAAAATAATCCCAACCCTTCTCTATATATGTATTAATTGTACTAGTATTACTGCTAGCTCCATAGTCATTGTTGTGATTCCCAGTTAAGCTAACAATATCTATTCCACTAGCTTCTAAGGTAGCTATATATTTTGGAGCTGAACAAAATCTCATACTAGCCTGTGGCACACAACCCTCTACAAAAGATACTTCATTGGAAGTGTGTGTTAGATCTGCATCAGCTAAGAAGTCTCCAATATTTTCAGCAGGATATGCATCATCCCCACTAGCCTCTATCTTCCCTGCTAAATCTCTAGATATTGCAGTAACACCAGTCATATTAACTTTAGCAACACTCTCCTCTTTAAAATTCTCTGGTAATAGTTCTTCTATATTCCTACTTAAGACTCCCAATATGAAGAAGTTGTCCATATTATTGATCTCAGCAACCAATATCCTTCTAATACCTCCTTCTACATCATCTAAGAAATATTTTTCATCTAAATTAAGGAGTTTATAATCAAAAGTAAGGTTCTGGATTGGGATAAAAGCTACAGTATCTTCACTATCCTCTAACTCTTCCAACAGATTATCTACAACAACAGGAGAATACTCCGTAAGAGAGGAGAGGTAGTTCACATCTCCATTATCAGTAACATATACCTTCATTCCATCTTTAGATGTAAAATCACTCTCTATCCAGTACATATATCCTACAGGTACTAGGTATGAATCTGAGAGAATCAAACTACTCTTTATCTCTTCCTGTACATTCCCTATTTGTATATCTCCCTCACTGTCTACAAGTTGAAATCTCTTTGTTTCATTAAATGATATTTCATTTAAAATATTCATTACTTCCTCTTTAAGGGATGTATCTACTGTATTTGAAAAAGAAATTGTAAAAGTATCATAAACAACGATATTCTCTTTGTATAGACCTAGTAGTTGACTCATACCTGAAAAGAGATATGCTCTGTTGAATATTAAAAAGAAGCCCAATATACCTATCAGACTAACTACTACACAAAAGAAAGATTTCTTTGAAAATGATGTTTTCTTGATGTTTTCTTTAACCTCTATATCCATACTATATACCTAATAAATGCTTTCAATAGGTCATTTTAACACAATTATAAATACTTTGTATCCTTGGTACTATAGGTCTATATGTGATATAATGGCCCTTGTTCTTAAATTAATCATTTTAAGACTATGAGAACGAAGCTATTCCAAAACAAAGAAAGAATATTGGCTACATTTACGGGTATCCTCTTCTTTGGCATGATAGTAAATACTATCAATAGTGAATCTACTCTTAACATCATACAAAAAGACAGTGCTACGTACCTATCAGAAGGACAGGTAATTGAAAAACCTACAGATGAAATAGAGGAAACAGTAATTGAAGATGAGATAGATCCTGAATTAATAGTAGATCCAAATTTAAAACAGATTGAATTTGTTAAGGAATATCTTTCTAAAAGAAATTCTCCTTTAGCAGAATATGCAGAGGTACTTGTTACAGCTGCATACAAGTATGGTATTGATTACAGACTTGTAGCTGCTATATCCATTATTGAATCTGGTGGTGGTAAGAATTGTTTCAGACCGTATAATGCGTGGGGATGGGGGAAAATGACTTTTGAATCTTGGGATGATGGTATCTATACCATATCCAAAGGTTTGGGGAAATATTATGCAAATGGTGCAACTACACCCGCATTAATTGCTCCATCATATTGTCCACCCAATGCTACTAAATGGGCATACAATGTTCAATCCGTTATGAATCAAATAGCTAATAACTAGGGAAGAGATTTAACCTCCCCCTTTTCTTGATGTAGAATAATGGATATGAATAGTACTAAGATTGGCAAATATACAATTACTTACAACAATCTAAAAGAATTCCATATATTAAAATCAGAGATATTTGGAAATAATTGTTATGATATCGAATTAGATACTGATAGGCCATATATTATAAATGTTGGAGCATATATTGGAATTTCTACAATATATTTCAAAAATATGTATCCTAACTCTAAGATATTAGCATTTGAACCAAATCCATATGCTAGAGAAATATTAGAAAAGAATATTTTCATTAATGATTTAAAAGATATAACGGTACTCCCCTTTGCTATAGATTCCTCAGAAAGGAAAAGAAATCTCTTTATAGATACTTCCGAAAATATCTGGCAATCAACCGCTAGCTTTTTCCGAGACTCATGGAATGGGAAATATCATAACGATACGAGTGTAGAAGTAGAAACAAGGAAACTCAGTACATATTTAAAAGATACTACTGTTGATTTGTTGAAGTTAGATATCGAAGGATTAGAAACAAAGGTATTAAAAGAAGCTAGAGGGGAATTAAAGAATGTAAAGAATATTCTTGTAGAGTATCATCCAATTGAGAAAGAAAATCTAAAGAAACTACTCAATCTACTAACAAGTTCTAACTTTAAGATCTCTTTTTATAAGGATGGGAAAGAGATGAAAAGCCCAAGTAAAAACAGTCTATTCATAATCAAAGCTCACAAGACACTATAGGCATTGTTTACAAGAGTATAGATATTTGATAATTTATGTATAGATAACTTTTACTGCCCTATCTATGAAAAAA
>CAZYNJ010000051.1:0-2906 GCA_964648955.1 uncultured Candidatus Saccharibacteria bacterium
CTGCAGATAGACCTGGAACATATTTAGAAGCATTTGTAGGAGAATCAAGTTATGTAAATAATATGGCAGATGGTAATACAGTGGGATTATGGCATTTGGAAGAAGCTAATGGTACGGGGGCATATATTAAAGATTTAAGTGGAAATGGAAATGATGGAACACCGACAGGAACGACCTCTATTGAAGGGGAGATAGGAAAAGCAAGAAAATTCACAAATACGACTGACTCAATAAATATGGGAGATGTATCTTTTGTTGATGGGCTAACAGAAATGTCTGTTTCCCTTTGGTTATATCCAACCTCCCTTGCTACAGGTCGTATGATTATTTCCAAGACAAATTGGTCAACATCTAATAGTTTTGGTATTAGAACATTAGATTCTGCTTCAGATGAAATATATGTATTTATATGTAATTCTTTGACTGATGGTGGTGGAAATATTTTTGCAACAAGTAACCTTAATTTAGTAAACAATGAATGGGCTTATATTACAGTTGTTTATGACGGATCTTTAGCAGCAGCAAGTAGAGTTGCAGTATACAAAAATGGACAATCGATAAATGGTTCTGTTACTGGAACTTTACCTACTTCAATGACAAGTGGATCAACAACTAATCTAAAGATAGGTCAGGGTGATTATGCTCCTCAAACAGCGTTAGCTTCTATAATTGATGAAGTCCGTATCTCTAATACTGCTCGCACCCCTACAGAAATTCGTCAATCATATGAACTAGGTCTTAGAACTCATCCAATAACTATTGATTTTGGTGCTTCTTTAGATTCAGGTAATTTAATAACAGGAGATACAGATAAAACATTTACAATAGATGCTACTACTGTAGGTTTGTCCGAAAAAGGAAGTAAGATATACTACAATGATAAAGTAATTGTAAAAGAAAATTACAGTGGTACAGAATATATAGCACAAGGAGATGTAATATCTATAAATGAAAGTACAGGAGCTGTTGAAGTAGACGCCTGGGATACAGGTTCTACATTTCCAAGTGGAGGATATACAGTAAATGCAACGGTATTTAAGTGGCAAAGAGAATACATGGATGTATCTAATATTAGAGATGATGATATCGATGCATTAACCAATATATCTCTTAGAGTTACTGATGGAAACGAGGGAAGAAATGTATGGATAGACGATATAAAGCAAGGAGGATATCTTAGTAATCCCAGTGGTACATCTAATGTGACATCTACGGTTAATAGGTATATGCAATATATGGCTATAATATCAACCAATGATACTAATGTAACTCCATATATTTCTAATGTAACAATTAACTATACTGCAGGTAGTATGGGTCCTACAAATGATCAGATAATGAGGCATGGAAAGTGGTTTAATAGTAGTGGGGAGAAACAAAACTTCTGGTGGGCAGAGTAGCTATGATTAAAGTTCTTTCATTCTTGACTACTTGTCTAAATTTACATATAATGTAAAGATTAACAAGCACATACTATGAAGAAAAATATTCTCAAACACTTTGACAATTTAATATATTTTACAAAAGACTCTCTCAGAGCTATCTCAACAGATTCAAACCTTACAATATCTATGAATATACATAGATGGAAAAAGAGTAAGGATATTGTGGTATTTAAAAATGGGATATATGCAACTAAAGACTCTTACAAAAAGAACTCTATGAAAGAAGGTTATTATAAATTTATATCTAGTATCCTACTAGAGCCATCATATATTTCATTAGCCACTGTTTTATCAGAGCATGATATCTTAACTGAGGGAGTATATAATGTAACTGCAGTTACAACAAAACTCCCTGTTAGATATTCAGATGGTAAATATTCATATAGACAGATAACGGAAAAACTCTTTTGTGGATACAAGATTAGATATTTTGATGAGTGTGAGTATTACGAGGCGACAAAGGCAAAGGCTCTCTTTGACTATATATATTATAGAATGCACAGAATAGATACAGATGTAAATGTTGTAGAAGATCTAAGATTAAAGTTAGAGCTATTCACAAAAAAAGATTTTAAGGAGATGAGAACATATGCAAATATAGTATCTTCTGATAAATTACTTAAAATAATTAATAACTTAGAAGAACATGCATACATTAACTAAATCTCTGAAAAATATAGTAGATGATGGAAAGGAAAAAGGATACGAGGAATCAAAGATTCGCGTCATATTAAAGGAGTATTTACAAAATATAGTTCTATACATTCTTTATAATAATATAGAGACTAATAAATTAATCTTCTACGGAGGTAGTTGCTTAAGGAAAATATATGGTTTAGATAGATTCTCAGAAGATTTAGATTTTGAGAACCCCGAGGAAGTTCCACTCAATCTCCTTCCAGGAATTATAGAAGAATATTTTAATACAATTAAGATGAAGGGAGTAGAGTGTAAGGTTCAGAAGAGTAAACATATTTCTAGAGTTCTGGTTAAATTTCCAATTGTGCAAGAAATAGGACTGTCTAGTAACGAAAATGAAAAACTACATATTAAGGTAGAGGTAAATAAATCTATCACAGGAAAATATCCTACGGAGTTGATAAGTAAAATGCTCGGTGGATATTCTTTAGTAATTAGACATTATGATATATCAACTCTTTTTGCTTGTAAGATACTAGCTTGTTTAGATAGGGTATATGTTAAGGGTAAAAAACAAATCTATGTAAAAGGTAGGGATTTTTATGATCTCATATGGTTTATGAACAATATGGATATTCTTCCAAATGAAAAGAAATTATTGGATGTGAATAGCCAATATACCAGAAAAGAGGTATTTAAGTTATTAGATGAGAAAGTAGTACTCATTAAAAGTTCAGACCTTTTAGATGATTTAGAAAATTTAACAGAGGATAGTAAATATATTAAAAGATGGTGTAATAATTTCCAGGAGATATATCTTAG
>CAZYNJ010000052.1:0-2554 GCA_964648955.1 uncultured Candidatus Saccharibacteria bacterium
AAAAAGAAATTAAAGTAGAAGAGAAAGTAAAGACAAAAGTTGAAGAAAAAACAGTACCAAAAGTAAAAGAAAGTAAAAAGAAGAAGAATGTAGGAGTGATTTTACTCATAGTAGGACTCTTTCTAGTAATCATGGGACTAATATCATATATCCTCTACCCATATATAAATACTTTTGTACTAGAAGTTCTTCCTAATTCAGAGACAGAAGAAGCTGATGAAGAAGAGGCTTTAGATAGCTGTAGTACCTTGTGGTGGTTTGATGATTCAAGTGTCAAGTGTGAGGAAGATGAGTTCTGTGGAACGTATATGTATGAGGGACTATATACATTTGAGACTGAGGCTGAATGTAATAATGAATTACCGGAAGCTGAAGAGGAAAATACTGATGAAGTCATCACCGGAGATATCGTCTCTGTAACAGTACCAGAAGGATGGACTCTTGTTGAATACACGAACGGAGATGGGACTACCATGTTGAGTGGTGGCGGTACATATACTGGATTAACGGGTCTAAAAATATTTAATCCTCAAAATGAGAATGTGTTTAGCATGATGGCGGTATCAGGAATTGGTTTTGCAGGTTGTAGCGATTATGCAAAGTTTAATGATGAGAGTGAATCATACTATCAAGAGCAGGTGAGTAACAATAGTCAATCAGGAATAACTATGGAAGAACATGACTATACATCCACTGTATATTCCGAATTTGATTGGTTAGGAACAACAATGAGACGCATAACAGATCTCTACTACTACGATACAAAAGAAGGTAATAACTACTTTGAGCCTCCTTGTGTCCCTGGGTTAATTGTATTGGAAGGGCTTACCTTTGAAGACTCATTTGGATATGTCGGAGAAGCATATTTCTATGGTTTAGAAGATATTGCAGAAACAAGCGAATATGAAATAGTGGATGAGATATTAGAAAGTATGGAGACTGTTTAGTAGAAATTATAAAGCTAGACCTTGAGTTTTTACCAGTCCTTTTACTTACATTAAACAATTTGTTCTCTATATGATATACATTATTGATTTTGGTTCCCAAACTACACATTTGATTAGTAGGCGCATAAGCAGAATGGGAGTTAAAGTCAAAATTATTAATCCATCGGAAATAAATACCCTACTCCGTTCTAAAAAACCTTCAGGTATAATTCTCTCAGGAGGTCCGAATTCTGTAAATGATAAAAGCTCCCCTACTGTTAATCCAAAGATCTTTAATCTAGACATCCCTGTTTTAGGCATTTGCTATGGTTTACAACTAACTAGTCGCTTGCTAAAAGGAAAAGTAGTCTCGGGAGAAACACGAGAATTCGGTCCTGCTGAATTAGAAATCGTGAAAGATACCCCTCTCTTCCTTGGAGTTCCCCCTAAAACCAAAGTTTGGATGAGCCATGGGGATAAAGTAATAGAAATCCCTAAAGGCTTTCAGATTACAGCCAGAACACATGACGTGAAGGTGGCTGCGATGAGTAATGAAACAAAAAATATATATGGTATTCAATTCCACCCTGAGGTATCACATACACAATATGGAGAGAAGATACTAGAGAACTTTGTTAAAATCTGTAACCTTGAGATAAAGACTGCCAAAGTAGATATCCCTGCAATTGTCCGATTACTAGAAAATCAAATGCCAAATGGAATTGCAATATGTGGGGCTTCTGGAGGGATTGACTCAACGGTAGCAGCAATGCTTTGTGCTAAGGCAATTGGTAAAAGACTATTCCCTATCTATATCGAAAGTGGACTAATGCGTATGGGGACGAAAGAAATGGTAACAGATATCTTCAAAAAATATGTCGGGATAGATGTCAAAATAGTTTATGCTAAAGGTGAATTTTTAAAGAGGCTCAAGGGAGTCACTAATCCTGAGAAAAAACGCAAAATCATTGGAGAGTTATACATCCGGCTTTTTGAGAAAGAAGCCAAAAAGATAAAAGATGTAAAATATTTAGTCCAAGGAACGATCTATTCAGACGTCATTGAAAGTAAAGGAACTGAACATGCTGACAAGATAAAGAGCCATCATAATGTCGGAGGTCTTCCTAAAAAAATGAAGTTAAAGATCGTAGAACCTCTTAGAGAATTTTACAAGGATGAGGTCAGATCCCTAGCTAAACAGTTAAAACTACCCTCTTCAGTTGTACTCACTCAACCTTTTCCCGGACCAGGGCAAGCAATCAGGATATTAGGAGAAGTGAATGCTACACGTTTGAAAAAACAACAATTGGCAGATCAGATAGTAGTAGAAGAATTTAAAAGGTTTGGCTGGTATAAAAAGATATTCCAATGTTTTCCTGTTATGACAGGAGTTAAGAGTACAGCAGTAAAAGGTGATAGTAGAAAATATGCTGAAGTGGTAGCTTTGAGAGCTTACGAATCTAAAGATATTATGACCTCAACTTGGCCATACTTACCACGAAAATTACTACAATCAATTTCTTCTCGTATTGTAAATGAAATTCCAGGAGTATCACGAGTTGTTTATGACATAACGACTAAACCACCAGCAACAATGGAATGGGAATAATCATTAAGATACTATTTTT
>CAZYNJ010000053.1:0-2430 GCA_964648955.1 uncultured Candidatus Saccharibacteria bacterium
AAAACAAAAAGACCCTCTTTTGAGGGTCTTCCATTTCTAATAGTTAAGGGGTTATTCCTTTACATACTCTATCTTTGCACTAGGACCCATTGTAGGGGCTAGATGTACACTCTTTATTAACTGATGAAGACTCTTTCCGAGTACATCTGATATAGCTTGCATAGCTGTATGGACATTCTCAATAACCTTATCATCTTCCATCTCCATTTTTCCTACTAAGAAGTGTAATACTCCAGATGTATCACAAGCAAATTGTTGCTTACCCTGCTTATACTCCTTTACTGCAGTTGTAATATCCTCTGTAACCGTTCCATTCTTTGGATTAGGCATTAAACCCTTAGGACCTAATTCTTTACCAAGGATTGCAATCTTAGGCATTACAGAAGGAGTAGCAATAGCTACATCAAAATTAATCTTTTTAGCTTGGATATCCTTTGTAAGTTTGTCTAAACCTACGATATCTGCTCCTGCTTTAGTAGCTTCTTTATCTCTATCTGGGGTTGTGAATACTGCAACCTTAACACTCTTAGCCCCAACAGAGTGGGGTAGTGCAATAGCTCCCTTTATTGATTTGGGATCAGTATCCTTAGGGATATTAATTGCTACATGTAGATCAATACTCCCTACGAAAGAAGAATATGAATTTTCTTTAACTTGTTTAATACTATCTGTTAAAGAAAATATCTCTTCACTATTTAAATCTTTTACTATCTTTTTATATTTTTTACCTCTTTTCATGTTTATTTATCTAAAATATATTATTTCTCAACCTCAACACCCATTTGACGAGCAGTCCCCTCTATTATCTTGGTTGCTTTCTCTAAATCATTGGTGTTTAAATCTGGTTTCTTTATTTCAAAAATTCTCTTAATTTGTTCCTTAGTTAACGTTCCAACCTTATTTAAGTTTGGTTCTCCAGATCCTTTCTTTATTTTTAACTCCCTCCTTATCAATTCGGACGTAGGAGGAGTCTTAAGGAAAAAGGTGAAAGTCCTATCCTCATATATTGTTAGAACAACAGGAGTAAGAATCCCTTGACCATCTTTAGTTTTCTCATTAAATTGAGAACAAAAATCCTGTGTAGCAATTCCATATGGTGCCAATGTAGGACCAATTGGAGGAGCTGCAGTAGCTTTCCCTGCTGGGATGGTAATTTTAATAATAACTTTTATTTCTTTTGCCATAGCTAATTGTTTAATATTTTAAAGTTTACTTACCTGCGAAAAATCAAGTTCAACAGGTGCTTCTCTACCAAGGAAGGAAATGAGGACCTTAATCTTTCCTTTAGTATTATCTATTGTCTCTACACTCCCAATGAAGTCTGCAAATGCTCCATCTATAATCTTTACAGCTTCTCCAACACTGAAAGAAGCTTGATATGATGGTTGCTCAACCTCTTGGAATTTCATAATTGCTTTAATTTCACTCTCAGGAAGGGGTCTAGGGTATTTATCTGTTTTAACAAAACCTCTAACTCCATCAGTATTTTTTATCAGATCCCATGTTTCTCCATCTAATTCCACCTTTATCAACACATATCCTGGGAATATTTTCTCTTCTTTAATATTCTGTTTTCCTTTCTTTACAACGATCTTTTTTTGAACAGGTACAAGCATTTCCAAGATCTTTTTTTCCATTCCCATAGCTTCTACTCTTTGCCATATTTCCTTCTGAATACTGTTCTCATACCCAGTTCTAATGTTTAAAACATACCACTTAGCTTTTGGATTCTTAATTTTCTTAATTTTCTTTACTGTTACTTTCTTCTCAGCCATTAGCTGTTAATTTAAAAAATTAGAAATTGGACATATCTCAGATTTAAATCCTTCTAAGAAACAATTAACTGTTCCATGGAAGAAGAGGTCTAAAACTAGGAGAAGTAAGGCTATTATAGCACAGAGTACGATAGTGTACATAGATGTCTTAACTAGTTCTGCCTTTGTAGGCCATGTAGTTTGTTTTAATTCGTTTTTAATATTTTTTAATACATTCATTTCTTTAGTTATTAATTCTGGCAGGCCCACTCCGACTCGAACGGAGAACTACGGTTTTGGAGACCGATGTTTTACCAATTGAAACTATGGGCCCTAATTAGTAAAAGAGCGGTTTATTTAACTTTAGTCTCCTTATGTAGTGTATGTTTTTTACAGTTAGAACAGAATTTCTTTTGTTCTATCTTTTCTTTTATATTTCTTGTTTTGTAGGTTGTGTAGTTTCTTAATTTACACTTTGTACATTTCAAGGCTATTATTTCTCTATTTGCTTTTGCCATTTTTTTCAGGAATCAAATATTAAAAGTATGGGAATAGTTATGGAATTATATGTGAAAAGAAGGTAGAGGTCAAATATTTTAAGGTTTTAGTTTCTTTTATGTTATTGTATTATTAGTAAATAAGATAAAGGGAATATTTATATGGAAATGCGATCACC
>CAZYNJ010000054.1:0-2274 GCA_964648955.1 uncultured Candidatus Saccharibacteria bacterium
CTGCATTCTTTATTGCATTAAAAATCCCTCCTGCAGATGATACATGTGCACCTAGGTACATTTCTTTCATATATCATTATATATTATTTTAATAAAAGAAAGCATTCTATAAGTATCCCAAGGAAGATATCTCTGGTATATTATTAGATAGCTAAGTTCTTAGTGATTTTATTATGAAAAATAATTCTTCTACTATAGATGCTTTGAGCAACGAAAAACAGAAACTCCCAGAAACCTCTTCCAATCCATTTGAATCATTTCTCAAAAAACACAAAATCCTCTTGATTCTTATTTCTGTTAGTATATTGATACTCGTCCCTGTCTCTGTCTTTCTCTCAACACTGTTCTTCCACTCTAAAGAAAAGACAACAGAAACAAAGGAAGAGACTCACCTCTTATCTCCTGAGGATATCGAGCTCCGAACATTATCCTCTAGTGAATGGGACACTGTTTTGGTTAGTGCAAAAGAGAAACTTTCTACAGAAGTATTAGGTCAAATGTCCTCCTATTCTAATTTCGAGAATCCTCTAGATGAAGAAACATCTGATTCTTTTAACCAGAAAATCTCTAGTAATTTTGCCGTGAAAACACTTCCTACCTCTCAAGAAGACTCGTATACCCAAGAAAAAATCCATCTTGGTTTAGAATTAGAAGGTTTGGTTGTAAATGACAATTTAGAAGAAATGGAGTCCACCCTTCTATTATCATATTTCGGAATAAATGATTTCGAAACAAATCGAACTCAATCAGATTTAATAGTTAGTGGTAGCCTTGGAGATATGAACTTCCAAGCTACAACAATAGACATCGATGCTTTGCATATTTCAATTATCAATCCAAATCAACAAACTTCTCTTGTCAAAATAGATAGTTCTGATGGTTTCTTAGTATTTCTAGATAGAAATATGCATCCAGAAAAGGAAAAGTCTAATGGTGAAATAATTGTGGAGACTAGAGATATATATTCATATTTTGGAAACTATGTAGAGATAGAACAAGAGATAAATGAACTAACAAGTGAAGCCCAACTCATTAGAAATGATACTACTGTATTCTTAGAATCTACCTTTATGGAAACTATTGCAGATATTGATACATATATAGTTTCTTCAGAAGAGAAATCCCTCCAAACAGGATTCTCAGAATTTGGAATAATTACTATCTCTATAGATCAAGATAAATTCATAGAAGTTCTCGGAAATTATATCTCTCATATTAAGGAATATTTTGATGAAAAGAAGACTGAGTATACCCAAGTGTGTGGAGAAAACGAAGATTGTCTAGAAAGTACTGGATACATGACTCCTGAGCAAATAGAAACAAACTTTGAGACCCTAACTCTTATGTCTGAATCTTATACAATTACAAAAGCTGGAATAATAGTGGATAAAGAAGATCTCGAGTTCAAAGGATTGATTATAGAAACAGAAAAGAATCCTGGGTTACCATTCATAGTTGAAAGTCTTTTAGATATTTCCAAAGTCTCTTTCAGTTTCTATTTAGATAAGTTAAAGGATAAGGTAAATATATTCGAACCAAGTAAAATTTATACCTTAGAAGAAGATCTTCCCGACTTCTATTACTCAAATGTAGATGAAGGTAATAATCTTTATACAGAAAACAAGTCATATATGCGCTCTTTAGGTATTAATTTATGGGAAGCAATTCTCGAGCACACTTCAAGTTTTTGTAATATATGGTGGGAACCAGGATTTTGTTTCCCATATCCTAAAGGATGGACTGTATCTGCACCATCCGCTGAAGGATCCCTAAGTGAATACTCTAGTATTGTACTTCATTATCCCTCTGATTCCTCCTCAGAAGACCAAGAAATTTCTATATTTATTTATCCTACTAGTTACACCTATCAGAATATCTGTTCCTATGAAGAAAATACTTCTGTACTAACAGAATTTTACAGTGAATTCAAAGATATAGTTACAAATCAGGGAACTAAACTTCGAATATCTTCTACTGGAGTTGATAATGATAATAACGAATTTGTAGGTGAGATATGCATAGAGAATGAAGATGAATACTCTACAAAGCTTCCTTTTGCCGGGAGAATTGAAATATATGGGAATGAAATAGGTTTCGATGAGGCAGCAAGCCATATTGAAGAAGTCCTGGAAACTATAGAGGTCGAATAAGAATTAGTTTAATAATAAGAACAGGCAAAGACTCTAGTTTATCTATCATTCAAGATAGAAAAGAGGAGATAAATACATTATAATTACCTTGTTAATGATGGAGAGGTGCCTGAGTGGTCGAAAG
>CAZYNJ010000055.1:0-2267 GCA_964648955.1 uncultured Candidatus Saccharibacteria bacterium
CTTATAGGATCATGAATTAAGGCGCAGAAAACTCCAAGACCAAGTTTTTCTAAGTTTTGTTGTAAAACATCTAATGCTGTTTTCTTTTCACATACTACTAAGCAGGTTTTACCCCTGCTTAGTGCATTGGTAATAATTCCTGTTAAAGTTTGACTTTTACCAGTGCCTGGAGGACCTTGTATTAAAATCTGAGATTCTTGTGTGAGAAGATCTATTATTTCTTGTTGGCTTGGATCTGTAGCTACCGCGCTAAAAGGATAGGATTCTTTATCATGTTCAAATGGTGTATCTTCGATCTCACCGTTTACTAGTGCTTCGAGATCTTTAATAATTCGTTCTTTGGACTTTTTATAACAGCCAAAAACACCGTTGTTTAAGATCAATAAATGATCTTTAGCTCTACATCTTTTCTTAAGGATATTCTTCTCTTGAAAAGGTGTTATCGAAGTTTTTAAAAGATCTTCGATATTTTCTTTTGAATAATTTACATCTAAAGCTTTTGTTATTTGTAATAATACATTCGTAATCTCATTTAAGGATAGTATGCCATCCTCTAGATACTTTTCTTGGTCGAGGTTTATTTTAATACCGGTATCATTTTTGATGTGCTTAAGGAGAACGTTATTTGCAATTATGGGGTAGTCCTGCTTTTTTGATATTATCCACTCATTACTTTTTTGTAGAGACATTGTGATATCCAAAGTCCACACAAATAAAGGAGCAAAAATATACTTATCAGGGTCTTTATAATCACGTCTGACTACTATCGGATATCCAAATGCAAATGTCCTACTTCCGATTTCATCGAAAAGACCTTTTTGATTAAAGTAAATTTGTCCTAAGCTTTTTTTAACTTTCCCAAGTCTCCTAATTTGTGATTCTACTCTATCAAGTTCTTGTTGCAATTCATCTTCTTTTACTTGCTCTGAAGGGTTGTTAAGTTTGTCTGATAATCTTTCTCTTTGATCAATTAAATTACGTAGGTCAGATCCTTTAATTTTAAGTGTGAAATTTGTTTTATTTAATAGCTTTTTGATAAATTCCTCAGAGATCTCTTTTTTTAGAAGATCAAGACTATCGAGTGAGAGTTTACTAACACTTCTTTGGGTCGGGATTGCATTTAAGTAGATGGATTTTGAGTTCTCTAGCCCGCTTTTTTGTAGTAATAACTTAGCGATTTTTGCTATATCTAATTGCACGACAAAAGAGTAACAATTTATTTATAGATTGGTTATTCCAACCCCCACCTTCTTCAAAATCGTCTTTATCTTCTGGATCTGCTCCTTCGTATACATCTTCAGCTTTTATTAGTTTGTTATGCTGTTGTTCAAATGAGTCTGAGATATATTTAAGGAATATTAATCCTAGTGTTATGTGTTTGTATTCTGCTGCATCAATATTCTTTCTTAATTTGTCTGCTGTTTTAAAGAGTGTTTGTTCAAAATTACCATTGTTATTTGCCATGTGTTTAGGTCATAAGTTATTCTTTGATTATATCTTCTTTCTATGTATCTGTCGAAAAAGTTTATAAGATATTACAGATTTAGTACAAACTCCCTTTACATTCCCCTTAAAAAATGTTTTCATCTAACTAATGAACCTCTCCTATAATATAACTAAACCATATAAACAATTCTCTAAAACATTCTGGAAAAACCTCTTTTATACATCCTTCATAACCATTGTACTAACTAGTTTAAGAACAGGAGCCCTTTACTTTGATACAACACATAGTGATAAGAAAGAAGTCTTAGGAACAGAGGAACCCATTGCTGAACAACAAGAAGAAATAGTAGAAGAAGAATATGGTATAGAAGATTGGAATGAAAAGGAACAGTATGAGAAAGATATTGTCTTCTTTGTTGCGTATATAATGACAAATACGCAGATAATAGAGAATGCCTTCTATGAAATAGAGAATGGTCTTGTATTTGATGAACCTTGGGGAGTGATAGAGAGGAGTGTGTCTAAATGTAGATACGCAACATATGGAGGAGAGAAAGAATTGCTACCAGAAGATCTTCTTCCTAAGGTTGAGAGAATTGAGAATCTAACACAGGACTTTTGTGATACTTTAATGTTTTCTATAGAGAAGGTTAAAATACTTGAAGAGGAGACAGATGCAGATTTAATAACAGATGGGTATAGGGAGATTAAGGAACACAATGTAGATGCGTATGATACAAGTGAACTTATAGCCAGATATATGTATGAGTTAATAGAGCTGATAAAGGATGAAGACGGAGAGGATATTTAATATCTTTCTT
>CAZYNJ010000056.1:0-2210 GCA_964648955.1 uncultured Candidatus Saccharibacteria bacterium
CTATGGTTCTTGTTACGGAGGCTACTAATAGTGTAATAGAGGCATTGGCAGATACAATATCAAAAGAGTATAAGGTGAATATTAAATATGCAAAGGATGTTAGTGCGGGTTGTGTCCTCATTAGTTCTATTCTTTCTGCAATTGCAGGTACAATAATTTTTGCTCCATATCTCATTGTTGAAATAGAGAAGATATTAGAGAAGATGGTATAATTCCCTTAATGAAGAAGCTGTCCCAAATTACAATAAGTGTATTCCTTTCTTTTCTTTGTTTAATACCTCTTGTGTTACCATTCCAATCACCTATTTTCTCTGGAGAGATAGATGACTTAGAAGATGAAATAGAGGAGAAACAAGATGAAATAGAAGAGAATGAGTCTCTTTTAGAAGAGATAGAAGCTAGGATTTCAGAGATTAGTAATAGTAAGTATTCACTTAGTGAGAAGATTTCTTTACTAGGGGAAGAGGTTTCTGAGATGGGGGATATGATAGATGCCAAAGAGATAGAGATTGATACAAAACTTAAAGAGATAGATGCTAAAGAGAAACTTTTGGCAGAGAAACAGGCTCTTTTAGGTGTAGTTTCTGGGGAATTGTATGTAGAATCTAGATTTGGGTTTTACAATTTTCTTTTTTCAGGGAAGGGTTTAGATGATTTCTTTGAGAGTTTATACATTAGAAAATCTGCTATTTCCATATTAGCAGATGAGATAGAGGAGATTTCTGGAGAATTTTCTAATTTGGCAGAAGCTAGAACTAATTTAGAAGATGAGAAAGAGGAGTTAGATGAAGAGAAGGAGATATTAGATGAATCATATGCTCTTTTAGAGGCAGAGAGGAGTAAATTACAGGCAGAGTTAAATGCAGAGTATGCTCAAAGGAATGCAGTGAAAAGGACAATAGGGGGTATAACTTTTAAGATTACAGAACTACAACAAACAATATTATATTTAAAGGGAGGAGGGGGCCTTACTAATGCTGATGCTGTTTCTAGTAATGCTACTCCTACTACACAACTTAAATACTTTAGAGATAATGCTCCTGTAGGGACTTTTGGTATTTTTAGCTTTGGGGCTAGTACACATAGGAATGGTATGAGTCAATATGGGGCATTAGAGAGAGCACAACAGGGGCAGTCATACGAGGATATATTAAAGGATTATTATCCAGGTATAACATTAGATAAAAATTACAGTGAACCTGTGAATATAAAAATCCTTGGTTGGGGGGAAAATTGTGGGGGAGCAGATAAATATTATAATGAGACAATAGCTTTCTCTACTTATATGAACAGAATCTATGAAATGTCTCCTAGCTGGGATATAGAGGCTGTTAAAGCTCAGACTGTGGCTTCTCGGTCATATGCGATAGCATATACAAGTTCAGGAGGATCAATTCCTCCAAGTCAGTCTGGACAAGTGTACAAAGATTGTAATAATACTTCCACTTGGATGAATATTGTAAATGCAACAAAAAATCAAGTCTTAGTATCAGGAGGAACAGCATATAAAGCTTTCTTTGCAGCAGTACATGGCGGATGGAGCAATACACTAAATGCCTACGATGTCGTGGCTGGAAGTGAAGAATGGTATACAAGAGCTTGGGAAGCTAGGTCTGGGGTGAATTGGTTCTATATGAATTGGTATCAGAGAAAGACTAAAGACGGCTATGTCTCTTGTTCTACAAAACCCAACCCGTGGCTTAGTGGAGAAGAATTAGCAGATATATTAAATGCTTACAAATATTGGATGTCTCTAGGTACTTCTAATATTGATATTAATCCCAGGCTGGTACCAATAGATGCCCAACAATGCTGGGGTGATAGAGCCAATCCATACTCTTGGAGTGAGATGAAAGGAAAGGTAGATAACCCCATTAAAAAGGTCCTTTCAGCAACAACAACTAATAGTAATGGTTGGACAACTGGCTTGCAGTTTGCCATAAAATTGGAATCTGGAGCAACATCCACATTTACAATATCTGGGACAACAACAAATGGGACTCTCAAGACTCTTGCTTTTAGAGACATTTTTAATTTGCGTGCTCCTGCTTACTTCAGTATCCCTCAAGTTGGAGGTGGGTCTGCCAACTTTATTCATATTAATATAGAAACAGGAGTTAAATAATATTTACAATAGCATTGTTATAAAGCCTATTCTATGATACTCTAAATCATATGATAGAGAAGAAAGATATACCTAAAAAGTTAAG
>CAZYNJ010000057.1:0-2168 GCA_964648955.1 uncultured Candidatus Saccharibacteria bacterium
CTATGGTTCTTGTTACGGAGGCTACTAATAGTGTAATAGAGGCATTGGCAGATACCATATCAAAAGAGTATAAGGTGAATATTAAATATGCGAAGGATGTTAGTGCGGGTTGTGTCCTTATTAGTTCCATCCTCTCTGCTATCGCAGGTACCATTATCTTTGCCCCATATCTCATTGTTAAAATAGGGGAGATATTAGAGAAGATGGTATAATTTCTCTAATGAAGAAGCTGTCCCAAATCTTAATAAGTATCTTTCTCACTTTTGTTTGTTTAACACTTCTTGTTTCTCCATTTAGATATCCCATATTCTCTGGGGAGATTGAGGATTTGGAAGGGGAGATAGAGGATAAACAGGGGGAAATAGAGGAGAATGAGTCTCTTTTGGAGGATATAGAGGGGAGAATTGCAGAGATTAGTAACAGCAAGTACTCACTGAGTGAGAAGATCTCTTTACTAGGGGATGAGGTCTCTGAAATGAAGAATATGATAGATGCTAAAGAGGTAGAGATTGATACTAAATTAAAGGAGATAGATGCTAAGGAGAAGCTTTTAGCAGAGAAACAATCTCTTCTAGGTGTAGTCTCTGGCGAGTTGTATGTGGAGTCTAGGTTTGGATTTTACAACTTTCTTTTTTCAGGGAAGGGTTTAGATGGTTTTTTCGAGAGTCTGTATATCAAAAAGTCTGCAATTTCCATATTAACAGATGATATAGAGGAGATTTCTGGAGAATTTTCTAATTTAGCAGAAGCTAGATCTAATTTAGAAAATGAAAAAGAAGAGTTAGATGAAGAGAAAAAGATATTAGATGATTCATATGCTCTTTTAGATGCAGAGAGGAGTAAGTTACAGGCGGAGTTAAATGCAGAGTATGCTCAGAAGAGTAGATTAAGTGCTGATATTGAAGATTTAACTAAGAAGGTTTCTCAATTACAAGAGGCAATAATAGCCTCAAGGAGTGCAGGGTTTATATCTACAGGAGGAACTACTGGATCCGAGGAAGGTACGGCAATATCTCAAGCTCCCGGTGGTTATTGGGGTGTATTCTCCATAGGGGCTTATACTCATAGAAATGGAATGAGCCAATGGGGAGCTAGGGCAAGAGCAGAAGATGGAGGGCAGACATATGAAGATATTCTTAATGCTTATTATCCTACTACTACATTAAACAAGAATTATACTGAACCTTCGACTATTCATATCAAAGGGACTGGGACTAGTTGTACTTGTCAGATATTCAATAGCAATGGAACTTGTAAATCTTATGAAAAATATTATGATATTTCAGTTTCTTTCTCTACTTATATGAACAGAATTTTTGAAATGCCTCCTAGTTGGGATGTTGATGCTGTAAAAGCCCAGGCAGTGGCTTCTAGATCTTATGCAATAGCTTACACAAAGTCTGGTGGATCTATTCCTCCTAGTCAGTCAGGGCAAGTTTATAAAGATTGTGATAATACCACTGCATGGAAAGCTGCTGTAAGTGCCACTCAAAATCAGGTTCTTGTATCAGGTTCAAGTGCATACAAGGCTTTCTTCGCTGCGGTGCATGGTGGATGGGGAGATGATGTAGGGTGGGATACTCAAAGTGAGGGAGGGGCTAATTGGTTTAATGATGCCTGGGAAAAGATCTCAGGTGTAAATTGGTTTTACAAATCCTGGTATAGGTATGGGTCATCTACAAAAGGAACTAATTGTAATCATAGTCCATGGTTGTCTCCTGGAGAAATGACTAATATGATTAATTCATATCTGATAAAGAATAATATTGGAAGAAAGGGAGTGCCAGATCTCTCTCGGTTATTACCAAGTGACTACGGGCTTTGTTCTGGGAGAGATGATTATGGAAGAACTGACAAAGATCCTTACACATCATCAGAACTAAAATCTTTATTAGTAAGCCCCGTTAATACTGTCTATAGTGTTAGTATGTCACTATCTAATGGAAATACTACCAATGTAACCTTTCATACAGATGCAGGGACTAAATCTATGACAGGTATGGGATTTAAAAATATATACAATCAAACAGCCCCAGGACACATGAGAATTCAGCAACAAAGCCATTATGCATATTTCAATATAGAGAGGAAATAATCTTGTTATAAAGCCAACTCTATGATACTCTAAATCATATGATAGAGAAGAAAGATATACCTAAAAAGTTAAG
>CAZYNJ010000058.1:0-2155 GCA_964648955.1 uncultured Candidatus Saccharibacteria bacterium
GGATTATATCAACAATTAACCATTAAAAATAGTTCTAACTACATCCTCTAAACTAACCTCCTCAATATCTAGATCCTCTACTGGGAATGATCTAAGAAGCTTTGCTGCTACCTTTGTAACATTTTCTCTTTCTACATTAATCTTTCCCCTATTCCCATTAAAATATTCAATCTTCCCTAACTTCTTTAAATCTTCTTTCTTAATTCCATTCTTTAATTCAAAATGAATGACCTTATAATTAACATACTTTTTAACTAAATCTGTAACCCTTCCATCAAACAAAATCTTCCCTTTATCAATCACTATTACCCTCTTACAAAGATCTTTAACATCTTCCATGTAATGACTGGTAAGTAAAATGGTGGAATTAATCTGCTTGTTATATTCCTTAAGAAATTCCCTAAGTTTCTTTTGCATAACTACATCAAGACCAATAGTAGGTTCATCAAGAAAAACAATCTCCGGCCTATGAAGAAGTGCAGAAGCTAATTCACACTTCATTCTCTGTCCTAAAGAAAGTTTCATAACTTGAGTATTTAATATATCCCCTATCTCTAAGAAATCTGTTAGTCTTTTTAACCTTCTTCTATAATCCTCATCACTAATCCTATATATCTCCTTGTTTAAAAGGAAAGAATCAACTACAGGTAATTCCCACCAAAGCTGAGATTTCTGACCCATTACAAACGAAATCTTCTCTAGATATTTATAATTTCTCTTAGAAGGCTCATATCCCAATACTTTTACATTTCCCCTATCTGGCTTAAGTAAACCTGTTAGACATTTTAATGTTGTTGTCTTCCCTGCTCCATTAGGACCAATCAATCCTATAAACTCCCCTCTATTAATCTTAAACGATATATCGTCTATAGCTTTAATTTCTATTTTCTCTTTTTTCCCTGTCTCTTCGTTCTTTTTCTTGAAGCGAAAATTCTTCTTCAACCCTTTTACTTCTATTACTTTTTCTGCTTTCCCATATTCCATATTTTTAATTCTATCAAAATTTGATATATTGAGCTATGAAGAAAATTCTCTTTTCAATTACAATTTTACTCTCCTCTCTCTTGTTTTTAAAAATTGTTAATGCCGATGACTTAGATTCAATCAATTACAAAATTGTAGGAGCTACTACACAAGGTGGGGATATATCCCAAACTACAGATAATGATTACTCTCTACTTTCTACTGTAGGAAGGATATCTGCTGATCCAAGAAACTACTCCACTACATATATGCTAAGACAAGATGGAACGGAAGCTTTTACAGCAAGTGTACCTACTGTATCTTGTTTTGAAACAACAACTGATGGATCATCTGATTGTACAACTGGACCAGCCGAATTAAATGCTAATGGTATGGTAGCAGTATGTGGACCGGGAGGATGTTATAACAGTGCAAGATTTGAAATTGATGAGGAAGGAAATCCTTCGGACACTATCTATAGTATAGAGATATCGACTGATAATTTTGTATCGGATATTCAATATATTGATGGTTCTACATATAAACCAGAGGCATATGCAAATCATGATATTAATGATTACAGAACAAAAGTGAATTGGGAGACAGAGGTTTTAAATATAAAGGGTCTTGCATCATCTACACAATATTACATACGTATTGTTGCAGTACATGGAGATTTTACAGAATCAGACGCGGGACCTACTTCTAACGCTACAACTGCTGCAGTAACTATTTTCTTTGACATAGATATCGCTATCTCTACAGGAACATCTACTGAGACTTCTGCTCCATACACCATAGCTTTTACAGGAGCTGATGAATTAATAGCTAGTGCTGCAGCTATTACAAATACTAACTATATTTGGTTGGATGTTGAGACAAATTCTTCAGGAGGATTTGCTTTAATACAGAGAGGCAAGAATGGAGGATTGTACAGTACCATCAATAGTCAGCTGATAGCCTCTACTACTGAAGATCTAGATGTTACAAATGCAGAAGGTTTTGGTTTACAAAGTGCATATATTGACTATGATGATAGTTCATCATCACTAGGGAATATAACTTCTATGACAAATTATTCTGGTTCTTTAAATAATGTAGGAGAAGTTAGCAGTTCTACTTTTAATAAGGTATATGATGGAGATGGACCAATAAATGATGGACGGATGGGACTGAAAGTAATTGCTAGAGC
>CAZYNJ010000059.1:0-2114 GCA_964648955.1 uncultured Candidatus Saccharibacteria bacterium
GAAAAAGAGCAGATTTAGAAAATGATCCAACATATAAGCAAATAATTCCACAAGTAGTTTTGAGATACAAAGGGGAATATTTTCTCCATAGACAGGTGAAAGCAAATGAAGGGAGATTAAATAGTCTTTGTCCATTACCATTAGGAGGTCATGTAGAAGAATTTGATTTAGGGAATGGAAAAGATATTTTACAGACAGCGTTAGAAAGAGAAGTTGAAGAAGAAGCTAATGTTAAAGCTAATATTGTAGATAAAGAATTTGTAGGTTTGGTATATATTGAGGATGAAAATCTTGTTAATCATATGCATATAGGTCTCTTCTATATATTTGATCTAGATGGAGATGATGTAGAAATGAGAGAAGAAGGTCTAGAAACAATTGGTTTTGTTAATACTAAGTATTTAGAGAACCATATGGAAGAATTAACATATTGGTCTAGGATATTTGTTAAGTCTGAATTGTTGGATGAGAATATAGAAGGAAAAGAAATTATTAAGGAAAAAGAAATCTAATATATATAATGATGACCTGTTAATATGGAAAAATCTCTAAAAACAATGACAAAAGAAGTAGAAGAGTTTTGTAAGAAAAGAAACTGGAATCATGAATCACCAAATTCTCTAATAGCTGCAATATTGATAGAAATGGGAGAATTAGCAGAACACTATCAATGGCAAAAAGAATTTAAAGAGTTTACAGAAAAAGAAAAGAAAGAGTTAGGTTATGAATTTGTAGATGTTTTAATTTACTTTCTAAGGTTAGCTTCAAAATCAGGGATAGATGTAGAGAAATATTTCTATGAAAAACTTCCTAAATTAGAAAAGAAATTCCCAGTAGGTAAAGATGCTCTGAAAGCTAACAAAGAATATAGAGAAAATGGGAAGAACAAAACATACGACTAGTTTTTTAGTTATAAGAAGTATAGGTATTAGAAATGAGCAACCCTATCTAACACTTCCTGTATTCCATATTTGAATAATTCACCAAATGTTTCTGGATCTAATCCATATATAATTGCAAATGATGTTACAAAAATAATTACTGCTAACCATTTAGTATATTTCCCTCGTGTACGAAGAAATAATATTACAGAAAGGATAGCCATTACAGATGGACCAACAACAGTTAATGTACCTAGAGGGACCTTATAGCCAGCTATTATTTGACTCTCTTGCCCTAGGAATTCTGTGATATCGAAATCAATATTAAATATTATTAATATCAATTCAAGAAATAAAACAATACCAATTAAAATAGAAGATGTCTTTGTAGATTTCCCCTCTGTTCTATAGATTTCATAAATAACACTAGGAATTAGCGCTATTATTGCTATTAATGGAGAAGTATATATTAAACTTCCTAATATCCCTATTCCTGCTAATACACTAAGCCCGAAACAAATAGGTGTTGCATATTTTGTTGGTTTTGCCATTGATTTATTTTATTAATTTAATATGAATAAAGTATAACAAATATTTATGCGAGAACTCTTCTAGCCTCTATCTCTCCCTTTTCAATTAAATCTTTACCATTAAGGAATTTTAGTAGAGATACCTCCCCATCAAATTTAGGAGTTATAGTCTTCCATACACCTTTTGTTTGTTCTCTGATTAACTGTTGCATCAGAACATTGATAGATCTTGAAATAATCTTCAAATTCTTATCTATACTTTCTCCTGTATTCAAATCTACAGCCAATACTCTTCTAGAACCCATCTCTCTAACAGTCCTTACGGGGAGTGGTTCTACCAAACCTCCATCAAGTAATAACTCATTGCTTCTTTTCTTTGGTTTAAAAAGCAATGGTAGAGATCCACTAGCTACAATTGCATCACTAAGGAGACCCTCTTTAATAACAATTTTCTTACCAGTAACAATATCTGTACTAACTGCAGCAAATTTAATATCTAAATCTTCAATTTTAACTTCTCCAATATACGAATCAATTAATTCTCTAACTTTTTTCCCTTTAACTCCTCCTTTTTTTATATCAATGTCTGAAAATGCTCTAATTACACTCTTTATATCTTGTTCTAAAATGACAGATTCAACCTTTTTCGCATCCTTATAAAAAGCATAGAGCCCTCCAATTAATGCTCCTGCACTAGTCCCAG
>CAZYNJ010000060.1:0-2040 GCA_964648955.1 uncultured Candidatus Saccharibacteria bacterium
GGTATTTTACACGATTACTTTAGATTAGCCATTACCTTATATAACTTGATAAAATTACATTTAAATTGAACCACAAAAAGTGTATAATAGAAATAGTACTAATTAGGAAGGATGATTAGATTGGCAACAGTTAATTTAGGCTTTGAAAATAAACTATGGGAAATGGCAGATAAGTTAAGGGGTAATATTGAAAGCTCCGAATATAAACACGTTATATTGGGACTTGTTTTTTTGAAATATATATCTGATTCATTTGAAGAAAGATTTAATGAAGTCAAAGAAGAGTATCCTGGAATGGAAGAGGATCGTGACGCTTACGAAGCAGAGAATGTATTCTTCGTTCCAAAAGAAGCAAGATGGGATTATATAAAGTCACAAGCAAAACAACCTACTATTGGACAAGTTATTGATAATGCTATGGTTCAAATAGAACGTGAGAACGCACCACTTAAAAACGTTTTACCAAAAAACTATGCCAGACCTTCCTTAGATAAAACACGTTTAGGAGAATTGATTGATTTATTTTCTTTTAATGTTGGTAGTAAAGAAGCAAGAGCAAAAGACGTTCTTGGTAGAGTATACGAGTATTTTCTTAAAAAGTTTGGAACTACTGAAGGTGAATTTTTCACACCACCAAGTATAGTTAAATTATTAGTAAATATGATAGAACCATATAAAGGTAGGGTATATGATCCATGTTGCGGTAGTGGAGGTATGTTTGTACAGTCAGCTAAATTTGTAGAAGAACATCAAGGTAGACTTGGTGATATTTCTATTTATGGGCAAGAGTACGTAGCTACTACTTGGAGACTGGCAAAAATGAATCTAGCAATAAGAGGACTAGATGCTAATCTTGGAGATAGAGATGGAGATACATTTACCAATGATCAACATAAAACATTAAGAGCTGATTACATTTTAGCCAATCCGCCATTTAATATTAAAGACTGGGGACAACCTCGTTTATTAGATGACTCAAGATGGAAATGGGGAGTACCACCCAAAACAAATGCCAACTATGCTTGGATATCACATATGATAAGTAAATTAAGTCCACGAGGTACAGCTGGATTTGTTTTAGCAAATGGTTCTTTATCAACATCGAGAAGTGAAGAATATGATATTCGTAGATCTATATTGGAAGAAGGCTTAGTTGACTGTATAGTCGCTATGCCTCCACAATTGTTTTACGATGTATCAATTCCTGTATCTCTGTGGTTTGTATCTAAGAACAAAAACGGTAGAAAAGACAAAGTATTATTTATGGATGCTCGTAAAATGGGATTTATGGAAACAAGGAAACATAGAGAATTAAAAGAAGAAGAGATAGAACAAATATATTCAACATACCATAATTGGAAAAACGAAGAAACGTATGAAGATATTGATGGGTTCTGTAAATCATCTACAATAGAAGAAATCAAATCACATGACTATGTATTAACTCCAGGTAGATATGTAGGTATTGAAGAAGAGGAAGATGATGGTATACCATTTGAAGAAAAAATGGATAAACTGACTTCTGAATTATCAGACCTATTCGAAGAGTCTAAATCTCTTGAGGGAAAAATCAAAGAGAACTTAAGGGGAATAGGTTATGAGTTATAGTGAATGGGAAGACCAAAGACTAAGTGAAATAGTAGAAATAACAATGGGGCAGTCACCAAAGAGTGAGTTTTACAATCAGAACAAAGTTGGTAAACCATTCTTACAAGGTAACCGAACATTTGGCTTGAAATATCCCTCTTTTGATACATGGTGTACTAATCCTAAAAAGATTGCAAAAAAGAATGATGTATTAATGAGTGTAAGAGCACCTGTAGGAGATTTAAATATAGCTAACAAAGATTTGTGTATAGGACGTGGATTATGCTCTTTACGAATGAAAAACGAGAATAATGAGTTCTTGTATTATTTACTGGAGGCTAATATCAAAGGTATAGTGAATGTTGAGACTGGATCAGTTTTTGGTTCAATAAATAAAAAAACTATCGAATCACTGAAATTTAAAATTCCTTCAATCCATGAACAAAAAGCAAT
>CAZYNJ010000061.1:0-2004 GCA_964648955.1 uncultured Candidatus Saccharibacteria bacterium
ATTCCAATAGTCTTTAGGGTTGATGGATTACCAAAGCCAAGTAGAAACAAGAGAATGGATATTAAGAGCAGGTTAAAATTATATTCAAGTATAGCAGAGGTTGTTGTATATCAATCAGAATGGTCAAAGGAATATCTAGGTTATTATTGTGGAGATGGAATGGTTATTTATAATGGAGTAGACACAAAGCTATTTTCAAAAAATGGAGAATTTCTACCAAAAGAAAGAAAGGTTTATTTGTATGTAAAACATAGTAGTAATATAAATAAGAGATTTGAAGAAGCAAAATATATTTTTCAAAGAAAAGCAAAAAGTGAAGATTGTGAATTATGGTTAGTCGGTAGGTTTGATGAAAGTTTTAATTATGACTTGATAGATTGCGAAAAGGTTAGGAATTTCGGAGTAGTAGAGAACAGAGAAGAATTAGCCAAGATTTACAGGAGTGCTGATACATTGATATATCCATCATTTGCTGATAGTTGTCCTAACGTTGTATTGGAGGCATTAGCGTCAGGGCTTGATATGATAGGTTTAAATGGTGAGGGTGGAACAATGGAACTAATGAGGTTAAATGACATAAGTGTAGATAGGATGGCAAGAGAATATGCGACATTATTTAATTTTTTAATTAAAGAGAAAGTATGAGTTTTACAAGACAGCAATTGGAGGAGTGGTTAAGTAAAATTGAAGTTAAAACACATAGGGTTTATGATGTTGGTGGTAGTCAAAAATCTATTAAGAATAGAGTAAAATCTTGGGATGTAAAAAAATATAAGGTTTTGGATTTACCAAAATGGGACTTGAATTATGATTGGGGAGATGTCAATTATGTAGATATAATAGTGAGAGATCAAGGAAACATTGTGTTTTGCATAGAAGTTAGTGAATATTTATTTAATCCAGTTCAAGCATTAGAAAATATTAGTCGTTATTTAATGAAAAGAGGCATACTTTATATGAGCTTTCATTTTGTTTACCCAATACACGAGCCTAAAGGAACAGATTATTTAAGATATACACCAGATGGAGTAAGACGACTATTAAAAGAAACAGGATTTGAGGTTGTTGAGATGGTTGATAGAGTTAGTAGGGTAGATTTTAAACAAATATACAAAGCAGAGGAGATGCACACAATGGACATTAACAATAATATAATTGGAACATTAGTTAAAGCAAAAAAAATATGATTTTAGTAACAGGACATAAAGGGTTTATAGGCAGTCATTTAATAAAAATGATAGGAGATGGCCATTATATAGGTTATGATTTAAAAGATGGTCAGGATATCAGGAATAAATATCAATTAGCAAAGATATTTGCGAATAATAATATTAAAACAGTTATTCATTTGGCAGCAGAAGCAGGAGTTAGGCGTGGAGAAAAATACTCAGACGAATACATTAGCACAAATATAAATGGAACAAGAAATTTACTTGAACTTGCAGAGGAATATAATGTGAAACATTTTATTTTCTTTTCAAGTTCTTCTGTTTATGGTGAACAAAAACCGCCATTGAAAGAAGATATGAGATTACAACCAACATCACTTTATGGGACAACGAAATTGACAGGAGAATTATTATGCAGAATATCTCCAGTTCCAATTACCATAATTAGACCATTTTCTGTATATGGTGAAAATGGTAGAGGTGATCAAGTTTTGTATAAATGGATACATCAACTTGAAGTCAAAGAGCCGGTTTCTTTTTATGGAGATGGATCAACGATAAGAGGTTATATTTATGTTAAAGATTTGATACTAGGCTTGGCTTATATAATTTCAAGGAAAGAAGATGTTGAATTTGAAGTATTTAATCTAGGAGGACAAGAGAAGATAACATTGAATGATTTATATAAATTATTCAAAGAAAGATATCCTTGGATGGAAAAAAATATTATACCATTGCCAAAAGTAGACGTTAAAGCGAATTGGGCCGACATTAGTAAGGCAAAAAAACAACTTAAATGGTCACCACATACTAATTTTAATAAAAAAATTAAAGA
>CAZYNJ010000062.1:0-1983 GCA_964648955.1 uncultured Candidatus Saccharibacteria bacterium
TCATTATTCTTGATAAAGGAGTAGGTCGATATAATGGAAATTCTTTGTTTCCATAAGTCTTTAGATCCAGCAAAGGTATAAAGTATCTTCCTATCTCTATCCCTTAAATATTCCCCAACAATCTTATAACTTGATACATCTACTAGATCCCAATTATTAATATATTTAGTATTAGATATATACGAATCATATATTTCTTTCTTTTCTTCATCTGTTTTACATTTGGAGTATTTCTTTACTAATGTTTTTAATGCAAACATTCTATAATCATGGTATTTGTTTTTAAGAAAGTATATTAAGTCTTTTAGAGATACATCCTTGTAATATTTCTTTACTATTTCATCTATTTGAGGATTTGTTATACCTAAGAATATATCTCCTTCTCCATACTCCCCTTTACCTGTTTTAAAAAATCGGGAAGAGTGTCTTGCTTTAGATGGATCAGAGTATTTTAAAAAATCTTTTTCTATTTGTTTAATCATATGATTAGGGTAGCAGATGGATATGGCAGTTACAAATACGATTTGGTATAATTTGGTGCTTGGAAAAGTTATATTTTTTCCTTCTCCCTCCTTAGGAGGAAAAAGATCACCACCTTTTAATGGTTAAACCTAAAAGATGGTTCTGTGATAACTATTATTGGTTGTTTGTGGCAGTACCACTCCCAAAGCACAGAATAGGGATGATCATTAACAGAGAGTTTGGATTATACTTTAATGTATAAATAGTTATGTAAATATATCAGAGATTTTATTTCTCTGTATCCTTTTTAATACATAACTATATCCTTTCTCTCTGTTCCATCCTTTTTCTTTAAATATAAAAATGTTTATTAATATGGGAATAATGGAAACATAATTCTCCTTATCTAATTAATAGGGTATAATATTTCGATATGGTGGATGTAGCTCAACTGGTTAGAGCATCGGTTTGTGGTACCGAGGGTTGTGGGTTCAAGTCCCATCATTCACCCCATACCCCATAGTAATTCTCTTTGTTTTTTGATATAATATACTTGTATTTTTGCACTTTAAAACCATATGGAAAGTAAAAAGATTTTTAAGAAAAGGAGAACGGAATGATTTATATAGGAATAGGAAAAGGAACTAGTGCTACAGTATTAAAGGTAAAAGAAAGTCCAAAGGTTGGAGATGTTCTTCATGTACAAGATTCAATGATTATAGCTTATGCCTCAGATATTGGAGCTATGATATCGAACAGAAAAATTCACATAGACTCCCAAGATGAGGATGTTGAAACTGAAGACTATGGAAGAATCCCAAACTTTACTTTCCATACAGAAGAATAACAATAACATTGAAAAGTGCAAGAAGAGCCTGAGTCGAGATTAGTTTGGTGAAATATTCACTAACAACAATTTCATATACTCAGGCATTTTCTTTATTAAAAACACATTATTGTTCCATAACTCATCCCACCATTGACCCCATATCCCATAGTGTCTACAAGTTATTTCTGATATAATTTCGACTGATAAATATTTATATCGATAATTCTTATGAATCGTGAAAGTGAAATAACTTTTCCTTATCCCGAAGATACAAAGGTCCCTTTAGAGCAAATACCAGACATCCTTGTAAACAGGGATATTTGGGAGAAAATGAACATCCCAGAGGAAGATATCGTTGGGGTTATGGAAACTCGATATATGAATTTATATTTTGAAATTTCTTCTGAAATTCAGGAAAAAATTAAAAATGCTAAATCGAATGGTGATTATGAAGAAGCAGAGAGACTCAATAGAACTGCTCCAATGATAATAAGTTTTAGAGCTGCTAGAAGAACTTCTATGGAATTCGGTTTGATAGACCCTGAAACAGAAGACCCATTATTCTAAAACTAATACATCTTCCATATAAAAAAATACTGTCAAAGTTTGTAGAGTAGGGGTTCAATATTAATGTTTGAGATATTAAAGAAATAAAAACACTTGACATACAATATCCCAAGTGATATTATCCT
>CAZYNJ010000063.1:0-1976 GCA_964648955.1 uncultured Candidatus Saccharibacteria bacterium
CATCCCCTATTCCTTGGCTTCGTAGAGGCTTGTATAAAAGGAAAGAAGTGATCAGATATAAATAATTATAGTGTCATCTATCTATTTGAGAGTTCTTCCCTTCCTTGTTAGAATAAAGATAGGGTTGATTAATAAATTTTTAGATTTATGGAATGAAAACAAAGAGAGAGAAAATCAGGATATACATAGTAATATTTCTTTTACTCCTTTCACTAGCTTCTCTCTACTACTTCTTCTTCATAGAGGTAGATAGTAGCTGGATGTTTTGGAGGAAAGATGGAGAGAATATAGCTTGGGATGATATTGAGTATGATGAAGATTTCTTTCCTTTAGATACAGTAGAGGTATATGGAGAGTTCGGAGAATGGAAATTTAAAGAGTTTAGACCAATATATGCTGGATATGGAATTACAGAAGATGGACTCAACTATTTAATAGGTAAGTATTTAAATATAGATGGAAAGGAAAAGACAATGAAGATTCTAGTATCAGGGGAAGGAATGGTTGAGTGGCCATATCCTGATAATGGACTGGATCTCCTTTTCAATGGATATTTTAAAAAATATGTTGCAATAAGAGGAAAGAACTGGGATCCTATCCCTAAGGATGAGATAGGAGACCTCAAGTATACTGAAAAAGATCAGTTTCGAGTTCTTCCTAGTTATGAACAATATGCTTGCCCTGAAGAGGTAGTTGTATCAAGAGATGTGATGATGGGATATCTAGGTATAAATGAAGAGGGAGAAAGTACCTATGAAGACTTTTTTGTTGAACAAAAGACTTTTGAAGGATATTGTAATCTATATAATATGTATTACAACACGGAAAGTTATGTTGAAGTTTTACATTCATTTGAAGAGACGATAGAAGAATTAGGAATAGGAGACCAAATAGCTATAAGGTATCTTGAGACAGATAAAGCTTTTAAAGCTTGTAAATATGAATATGATGGAGTAGAGAAAATCTTTTGTGCTAATCAGTATCTAAATGAAACATATGAAGGCTTTCTAGTAGGTATATATATCGAGTTAGATTAAAGAATCCTTAGTTTTTTACATATATCTTAGTATCAACTGCTATTGCTTCTTCTGTATCTAACATTATTGGATTAATATCCATACTAACTATCTCTGGATATGTAATTAGTAAACTCTGAATTTTCTCTATCATATCTATTAATTTCTCTTTCGCTAATGCAGGTTTTCCTCTATAACCCTCTACAATCTTCCAAATCTTTGTTTCTTCCAAAACCTCTTCAATTCTTGATCTACATTCCGGAATAAGAATATTTCTAATATCTTGATATATCTCTGTATATATACCACCATGACCAAAAGCTAATAGATGACCAAAACCTAGTCCTCCATCCTCATAAATATCAATATTCCCCTCCCTCTTTGCACCTAAAAAGATTTCAGCGTCAGCCCTAAGCATCTTCTGAACAAGGATTTCTGGAGAAGCATTCCCTGTAGCTTTTGTAACAGTATCTCTTAAGGCTGTAAACTTTTCTTCTAACTCGGTAATATTTCTAATATCTAAATACACTCCTTCAAAATCTGTTTTATGTGCTAGATCAGAGGAATCTGCTTTGACTACAACAGGAAATCTAGTAGAGGCAAATTCAGTAGCCTCTTCTAAACTTGCTGTAACTAAGTAATCAGCAATATTAATTTTAAACTCTTTAAGTAATCCATATGTAACTCTATCTGGTAATATTGAGATATCTTTTGTAACATATTTCTCTAATATACTTGAGCTTATTCTTTTCCTCTGAAGATCTTTTATTTGTGGGATCTTTTCTCTAACAGATTTCTCTTTAAAATCAGCTATCTTATAGATTGTCGTCATTGCTTCATTTATACTTGAGAAGTTAACAATATCCATCTCTTCTAAGATTCCAATACCTGCTTCAACGTCATTCCCTCCTAAGAAACAAGTAAATATTGCCTTACTACTCTCTTGTGATATTTTTGCTA
>CAZYNJ010000064.1:0-1862 GCA_964648955.1 uncultured Candidatus Saccharibacteria bacterium
GGAAGAATTCTTAAATACAGAGATTTTGCTAGAAGGTACGAGAAGGATTTAGGGAGAAGAGGCAAGAAAGCAATAGTAAAGGATGTGAAGTTTAGGCGAGAATATTAAATATCTTTTTATTCCAATTAATTTCCTTAATATTTGACATAGAGGTCTTTATTATTTAGAGTATTCAATAACCTCTATACGTTTTTATATGACTAAATACATTTTCGTTTCAGGTGGTGTTATTTCAGGAATTGGAAAAGGTATTACGGCCTCTTCTATTGCTTTTCTTCTTAAATCATATGGCCAAAAAGTGACTATGGTTAAGTGTGATCCATATCTAAATGTGGATGCAGGCACAATGAATCCATTAGAACATGGAGAAACATTTGTACTTGAAGATGGTTTTGAGACAGATATGGATATTGGATCATATGAGAGATTTGTTAATGAATCATTCTCTAGACCTAACTCAATGACTTGTGGTGCTATTTTAGATCAAGTAATTAAGGATGAGAGATCTCTTGCATATGATGGTAAATGGGTAAGTTTGGACTATCATGTTCCTCATGAAATTATTGGTTGGATAGAAGATGTTGGGAAGAAAAGTAAAGCTGATATCGTAATAATTGAGATTGGTGGTACTGTTGGAGAAATTGGAAATGGGTTGTTTTTAGAAGCCAACAAACAAATGAAAGTAAAATATGGAAGAGATGTTTTACATGTACATGTGTCATATCTACCAATACCTAAGACATTAGGGGAGATGAAAACTAAAACGGTACAAATCTCTGTCCAATTACTAAATAGTCATGGGATACTTCCTGATTTTATCATCGCTAGAGCTGAAAGAGAACTTGATGAACCACGGAGAGATAAATTAAGTAGATATTGTGTAGTTAAGAAAGAACACATTATCTCTGCTCCTGATATCAAAAATATATATGATATTCCTATTAATTTTGAGAAAGAAGAATTGGCAAGAAATATACTTAAAGTATTTAATGTAGAGATAAAGAAGACTGATCTATTAAAACAGTGGGAGGAGAAGATTAAAGCGATTCATGACTTAAAGGAAGAGGTAGATATTGGAATTGTTGGTAAATATTTTAAAAGTGGAGATTTTGACTTAAAAGATTCGTATGTTTCAGTACTTGAAGCTATTAAACATGCTTGTTGGGAAAAGAAAGTAAAACCTAATATCCACTGGTTTGTATCTGAGGGATTAGAAGAAGATAAAGAAGCACAAAAGAAACTTCTTACAATGGATGGCATTATTGTTCCTCAAGGATGGGGTTCTAGAGGTAGTGAGGGGAAGATAAAGGCTATACAGCTAGTAAGAGAGAATAAAATACCATATCTCGGTCTTTGCTATGGTATGCAAATGGCAGTAATAGAGTTCTCTAGGAATATTCTTGGACTGAAAGATGCTAACTCTGAAGAAGTTAATCCAAAGAGTAAAAATATGGTTATACATATAATGGAGAATCAAAAAAAGAAGATAGCAAAGAAGGAGTATGGGGGGACTATTAGACTTGGTGGTTATCCTTGCAAGGTTGTAGAAGGTACATTATTAGAAGAGATGTATAGTAAGTATTCAAATGAGTTATTTGATTCATTACCTATTGTTGATGAAAGACATAGGCATAGATATGAGTTTAATAATGAGTATAGGGAGAGATTAGAAGAAAAAGGTTTAGTTCTTTCTGGTATTAGCCCTGATGGAAATCTTGTAGAAGCAGTAGAATTATCTAGGAAAGATCATCCCTTCTTTATTGGTACACAATATCATCCAGAGCTTAAGTCTAGATTCTTAACTCCTCATCCCCTATTCCTTGGCTTCGTAGAGGCTTGTATAAAAGGAAAGAAGTGATCAG
>CAZYNJ010000065.1:0-1852 GCA_964648955.1 uncultured Candidatus Saccharibacteria bacterium
TCCCATTTCCACTGCTATCTGTATAATACTTGTCTTCTAAATGCCATAATCCCACAGTATGTACATCTGCTGTTAATTCTTGTTCTACTAATTGTACCTTAGGTCCTGTAGCATCCTCTAACCTATTTAAACTCCCTGCATCAAAATCTGCACTATCATCATGTACAATACTAGGATCTATATGGATTGGAAATACCCTCTCTAAGCTTAATAACCATTCTAAATCTAAAATCACATGTAGTTTGTAAGTACCTTCTTCCTCTGTTTCTTCTACTGTAAGATCTACACCTGTTGTTCTAGCCCCTCCATTATCAAAAGCAAAACTAGGAAGAAAATGTGCTAAGTAATTATTCTCACTATCGGTAAAATAGTATGTACCTTTGGGATTCTCCTTTACTCCCATTAAACTTTGATGAAGTTCCACGCCCTCATCAAGTTGTAAATCAAAAACATACTCATTTAAAGGAATCTCACAATCCGTTTCACTACTACCACAATCTTCCATATATGACTCTAGGCTCCTTACTATGATTTCCTCCTTAACACCTACACCCTCTAGTATCTGATACTCTAGGTCTACCCCCTTCCATACGTTTTCATTCAAAATTGTTTCCTTACTAATATTTTGTTCACTATCATTCTTCCCTAACAATCTTCCCACCTCAAGCAGTTCTGTAGAGGTCTCAATATCATCTGTTCCCATAATATCACTAACCTTTAATTCTCCATCACTTATTTCCTCTATCGTTTCACTACCTGTTTCACTTAGTTTTACACCACTTAGAGACATTTCTATACCTAATTTCTCTTTCTTTTTGAATATATTAGATACTTTCTCTAAGAGATCTTTCTTTTTTACTTGGTAATTCGGATCAAAGCTATTAGACTCCTTAGTTTCACTCTCAAACCTAATCCATTGTGTAGATTCATCATTTTTATTACCAAAAAGCACATCAAATGATGGATTGCTATTAGAGAAGATCCCCATTTCTCCTTCCTTAGTCTCCTCTATGTCCGAATTTGGGACTAAATTTGAATTAAGAAGAAGAATTGTAGAGATAGTTAATAGGAATGAGACTCCAAACAATATATAAAGTGTCGTTTTCTTCTGTACAAACTTCTTAGTCTTTTTCCAAAACTTTTTAAGTTGTTTTATAAATTCTTTACTCTTTTTCACTAAAGAGAACGATCAAAGTTAAGTTCTATATCCCCTACTCTTACATAACTATCATTTGCTGAATACATCCTAATTATCAACATACAAGTTTCATTAGCTGCATTACATTCATCTAAATCAGCACCTGCAATACTCATTGTAGTCCATGTACCACCTACAGTAGAAGCCCCATTGGTAGAGCTACCATCAACACTCCCAGAGGTTGCAAGATAAAGATATATATCTGCTTTAGAGTTAGTTCCTCCTGTAGCTTCTGTTACAAAGTTAAGAGTAAGAGCAGTGGTACTCCAAGATTCAAAGTTACTTGGTAAGGTAAATCTAACACGAACATCATAGTCATTTAGAGATACTTCACTACTACTCCATTCGTAGTAGTTATTAGAATCTGTATCTGAATCAGAGGTCATAGAACCTACATTAGCAGTAGCATCTGCAACTAATACAGCTCCTCCATACTCAGGAGAGAGTACTACTTTTGCAGTAGCAGCACCTAATGGTAACCATGTACTTCCATCATTAGTAAATTCAATTACATCATCTGTAGCATTGTATCTGATACTTCCTTGATCTCCTGAGGTCCCTAGTGTTAACATTCCTTCTGTAATAAAATCTCCAGAGGTTGTTACATCTCCATCAGTATTTACTACAAAGGTATCTGTACCAAAGGATTGGAAT
>CAZYNJ010000066.1:0-1645 GCA_964648955.1 uncultured Candidatus Saccharibacteria bacterium
AACCTTCAACCCATTGATTAACAGTCAATTGCTCTACCATTGAGCTATCGCGGATTAACAAAGTATTATATATATTAAGATAAAACTATTCAATATATTGTATCATTAAATATATAACTTCAGTTCTAAATATATGCAAAAAGAAAATATCCAAATATCTTTTGTTGGTATGGAACCAACTAAAGCATTAAAGAAATATGTAACAGAGAAGCTAGTAAAATATGAAAAGTTTTGGAAGAAAGCGATAAGTATAGAAGTAACATTAAAGCAAAATAAATATAGTAGGGGAGTAGAGAAAGATTTTAGAATAGATATTAATATTGTATTACCTAATTCTCCTGTAAGAGTAGAAGTAGTAGGGGAAGATATGTATAAGAATATAGATGAAGCTACAGATACCCTAGCTAGAAGATTAAAAAGATATCATGATAGGAAGAGTACATGGGAAGGAAAGACACCATGGAAGGTATTAGAGGCTGATGCAGCATTAGAAGCATTGGTAGGGGAAGATGAAGAGAAGGATATGGATAACTATACTGACTATGTATCTAAGATAGCAGTAAGGAAAGAAATAACGGATATGTCACCAATAGAGGAGGCAGAAGCTATAGAGAAGATGGAACTACTTGGATATGATCAGTTATTGTTTAAAAACAAAAACACAGGGAAGATATCAATGGTATATAGAAGACAGAAAGGTGGATATGCATTGGTAGAACCTGCAAATGATTTAAGGTAACAAAAAAGGGAGGTATATACCTCCCTTCCTTTTACAAAGAATATTCTCTATTCCTCTGTTATTTCCTCATTGCTATTAACACCATCTATGAGGTTACTAACAATATTCCTAGTTACAGTTAAAAGACCATATTTTGGTTTCTCTGTTGCATTGTTTTGGATCTTTGCAACTGCTTTTAATTCTGCTAACCATGAAGCCTTACCCTCTTCAACCTTTTGATTAACAAATATCTCTTCTGTTTCTTCTTTGTATTGATCATAATCAAGAAGCTCTCCCTCTTCTAATGCTCCTGCTTCATCAGGAAATATTAAATCACTGTATTCATCAAAGAATCCTTTAATCTCATCTTCCGTATATTCCAGTGTAGGAGTTAATACCTTTGCAGTTAAAAGACTTAATTCAATCTGATCTAAAACATCCTCTCTAGTAATATCATTAGCTATGAGAAGTTCTTCAAAAGCTTCATCTCCACCTACATAGTTAATTGTTTCTTGTAATTCTGCATCTAATTCTTCTTGAGTAAGAGTAATACCTTGTACATCTGCCTCTTGTCTAATTAAAGAATATTCAATTAATGTTTCTGATATAGATTCACCATATGCTTGATCTAAAAGTTTATAATATTCTCTCCTAGATACTCTCTCTCCATTAACTACAGCAATACTGTAATCATTGTTAAGATATTGTATTAAGAGGTCTACACCAATAAAGGAACCAAGGATTATTAACGTTAGCCCTAGAGTTTTTAATACAGGCTGCCAGTTAGATTTCTTTACACTATTCCAAATCTTTTTGAAATCTGGTAATTTAAGGGAAATCTGTTTATTAACAGATACCTTCTTTCCTTTCTTTACAGGTTGTCTAGAAGGCTTTCTAGCAGTAGTTTTCTTTTTAGCCATTAATGTT
>CAZYNJ010000067.1:0-1624 GCA_964648955.1 uncultured Candidatus Saccharibacteria bacterium
TGATAATAGAAAACACCAGAAATACCACCGTTTCTCACACTTTCACATTTAAAATTTGTCATTTTACATAATTCTTCATAATACAATGTCCATTCTGTACAAGAACCACTGTTCTCTTTCAAATATAATAGAATATCATTATCTTTAATCGGTGAGTATTGTGATGAAGTATTATCAACCTTTAATTTTTCAGAGAAACTATCATCATCATTTCTAATTATTCTTGTATTATCCATACTATAATCAAAAAAGGTTTCAGTATATCCAATAAAACATTTTGACACACTTTCTATACTCTCGTTATTTGAGTTACAGTTTTCTATTATTTCGTTCAAACTTGTTGGTATTCCATAATCAAAATCTATACTATTAACGAAGGGAACATTTTCTGAGAATATAAGAAATCCAGATAGAGTCGCAAAATATATTACAAAACAAATACTCATAATTAACATCTTTTTATCAGTTATCATTTCACAAACCTTGGCTTATTATTAAATTGTTCATCAGCTTCTTCTTTATTAATTCTTAACCTTTCAATATATCCACACATAAAGCCCATCTCATAATATTGCTTTTGCTCTGGTGTTAGTTCTACCTCTACTTCTCCTACTTTGTTCTTACCCTTATATATTCCCTTCTTTGGATATTTAATTTCCATTACTATAGTATGCACCACATTTAATCCTTTTTCCGTTACAAGAATAACATCCAATACTCTCGTATCCTTGCGTTCCTTTCGTCCCTATCCCAGCCCATAGTTCAGTTATCCTTTGACTTCTTGCACAATAATATTGCATACACATACCTTTACCTTTAACCTCTAGTTCTTTTTCAAGTTTGTTTATTTGTTCTCTTTCTTTCATCTACATTTCTCCAGGCATTTTCTTCTTTTTCAATATCATTTCTTTTAAATTCCGATAACACTTTCTTTATTCTATGGTATATTGATTCTTCAGTTTTCATTTCTTAGCACCGTACTTTAATCGTTTATATATTTCCTTAGCCTTCTCATCCAAATCCATTGTGATAAACATATCAGTTTTAGTTCTAACCTTTTCCAAATCACCATTTTTCTCTGCAAATGGTATTATATCTTGAGAATATTTCTTTGATAAATCTATTATGTAATCTATTTTATTAATAAAATAAGCACCACTATCTAAATAGAATATATAATCTCCATACTTAACATCTTTTCTTTGCAAAGTTTTTAAAATAATGTATGGTTTCCATAACCAATACCCACCACCACGAAGTTGTGTTAATATATGTTCATTCTTTTGATAAAACTTCTTATCAATATCTTCTGGGGAGTATTCTATAAATCTATCAAAGTTACCGATTCCCATTCCAGTCTTACTATTTAACTTCTGTGATGTTTTAAAGTTCTTATCTGAATAGTTAATTAGTATTTTCATACAGATTTACCACTTAGTTTAGGATCACGAACTTCTTTTAATTGTTTTCTTATACTTCTGCATTTCTTTTCTATGAACTTTAATTCTTCTGTAATATCTATCCCTTCAGCATATACTACATTCCCTTGAATTTGACAAAGCATAAGGATTATATTATGTTTTAAACTTCCAAACATACCTTCATAATAATCTCTAGTCATCTT
>CAZYNJ010000068.1:0-1617 GCA_964648955.1 uncultured Candidatus Saccharibacteria bacterium
AATTTCATTTTTATACAGATGATTGAGATTGTTGTTGGTGTTCTTAAAAGCAAAAATAAATACCTTATAGCCCAAAGAGCAAAAGGCTCTCATCAAGAATTTAAATGGGAATTCCCGGGTGGAAAACCAGAGACATTAGAAAATGATGAAGAAGCTTTAAAAAGAGAATTTAAGGAAGAACTTAATATCAATATTGAGATTAAAGATTTCATTTGCCAAGTGATCTATGATTATCCACAAATGAAAGTTAAGGCTAAATCATATTATGTAGAATATGATGAAACTCAAAAATTAAAGAAACTTGTACATAAAGAGATTAAATGGGTTAAAAAAGAGGAGTTATTAAAAAATGATATGGTTGGAGCAGATATAGAAATTATCAAAAAAATCTTAGAGAAGTAAATATATTAGCCCTATCTTTAAGTTCCATGCTATTTAATATCACTCACCATTCTCTTATATCTTCTAAACCTTATACTCAAACCCATTCCCATTTCTACTCCAAAACCATAAAGGAGAATGCATCTCTATTGGATCTATTCCTGAACCTTTTAATATCTCCCTCCAGAGAAATGAAAGTTTTTCTCTTGAAATATTCTCTGCTTCTTTTTTACTAATAATCCCTAATTTAACAGAAGCCTGTATTATATGTGTATCAGGAGCTATTTCAATATATTCTGAATTCTTTAATTCAATATCACAATACTCTTGAATAATATGTGACCAGTAATTAAAAATCTTAGGACCAGATAAATATGGGAAACCTTTTTTATAATCTTTCTGTATTACTTTTTTTAATTTAAGAAAATCATAATCTATGGAAGTGAGTAAGTTCTTAAAAGAACCCCAATTATCATAAACAGTAATACTAATCCTTCTCCATGTATCAATATGTTTATTAGGTTGTAATGCTAATTTGTATTTCAAAAGCTTTTCTCTAATATCTTCTTCTTTTAGTCCCTTCATATTTTCTAATTTAAAAACAGAGCGAGTATCTTTATCCTTCCAAGTATCCAATGCAGCTTCCCAAAGTTTGTAGCTATCTCTTTGATAGTTTAGAGACATAGGAAGAGAGAAGTATAGGAGTTTTTCTTCTAAAGTAGAATTCTCTGAAAATGGATTTGTATCTTCTGGCATAGTTGTATCTCCAAGTAGATCGTCGTTATATGCTAACTTTAGTTTTCTGCATTTATTAACTATTCCTTTTCCCATTGATATGTCTTACAATTTACTAGTACATTCTGAACATCTACTAGCCCTAATATCTATCTCACTAAAACAATAAGGACATTTCTTAGTAGTCTCTTTACTTTTCTTCTCTTCTTTAACAAAAAGTTTCTTAGCTTGATTAACAAAAATAAATAATACAATCGCAGTAATTAAAAAACTAATTAAGGAATTAATAAAATTACCATAGGTAATGATAGTGGCACCTGCTTCTTGAGCTTGTTCAATTGTCTCATACTGTGTTTCTCCAATTGTAATAAATAGATTTGTGAAATCTAAACCAGAAGTTAGAAAACCAATAGGAGGGGAAATGACATCATTAACTAAAGAATCAATAAGATCTTTGAAAGCAGTACCAATCATTATCCCAATTGCCATTGTTAAGATATC
>CAZYNJ010000069.1:0-1612 GCA_964648955.1 uncultured Candidatus Saccharibacteria bacterium
GTTGATTCATAATTAGCATATTATATATACCAATCGTAAATTATGTCAAGGGTAAAAGAGCTAAAAATCTTAAAGCTGTTGACGCCCATTATTTTACTTTCCCCCACTAGAATTTCTATTTAACTCCACTACTTCTACTGCTTTTGTACTTTCATCAATAGATATTACATCTCTACTCTAAAGCTACTAAATATTTCTTTAATTCTTCTAGGAGACTCCTTTTAACCCAATCTCTCTTTCCTTGATCAAGAACTGAACCTAGTCCATTGCGTATATTGTAATTCCCTGGAAGCTTATCTATCAACTTCACTATCCCTTTACTATATTCACCAATACTTTCTCCTGTCCTTAATTTTATAATCTCCTCCTCTATTTCGAAATTCTTCGAAAACATAAACCAAGCATCGTATAAATCTCTATTTTGTAATACCCTTCTATCTGTAATTGCACATAACTTATGTGCAAATATACACTCCTGGGAAAGAACTTTACATGAGTATCCTCTAAAATCCTTAACATCATATCTATCTGGGTATTTCCTTTTATTAACCTCCACCTTTATCTTGTGTTGTCCTTTTGAATAACTACACAACCAGAAATGTGTATATCTCTTATTCTTATACTCCTCTATCTTTAAAGATTTTTCTATTTCTAATGTCATCTCGTCTGTACTAAAGTCCTCATCAATCATATTAAAATCTAAATCTGTAGAGAATCTATCTAAATCATAAAAAAGGTAGAGTGCAGTCCCTCCTTTAAAACCGAGAGTGGTAGATAGATTTCTGTTACTCAGTATATCTAAAAACAATTTTATCATCTCCTTCTTGTGTATTGTTGTATTTAACATTTTTAGTTTAGTAAAGAATTTAATCTTTTGATTAGAGATTTGTTATTATAAATTTTTGATATTTCTTTTACCCTTTTAACATTTACTTCCCCTATATTATCAACTGATACATTAGGAAATAGATAGAGGGTATCACATAAGGCTCTCTCTTTCCCTGCTATCCTGTATCCTTCCTTAGATAGTATCCCTACTTCATTTGTAAATATATCATCTTTCATAGTTTTAAATATGAACTGTTTATTAAATATCTTTCTTTTAATATTTTTAGGAGCAATAGAGTATGTTTCTTCATAATATTGGAATATTAATCCATGATATTTTAGAGCAGTAAAGAGAGATATATAAGAGTTGGGATATATCTTTTGAGATATTTTAAAAGATAAGGTTATGTCCTTTTCTAAATCATCTGGTTGAATATCTTTAGTCGAGTATATTCCCCTCCCTATTGAATACAACTGTTTGGTTCTAATATAGTACTTAATAGTTTCTAACAATCTTCTATTATTAGGTTCTTGCCATATAACTGCTAGATCTTGTGTTGTAAAAATAATACTTCCTGTTCTACTTAATATTAACAACTTGTTCTTCATAGTGGTAAATATCTTACCACTATTAGGGATACCTTGCAAATAGCTAGTCCATTTAATACTACAATCTACAATATATTCCTCGAACTTGTTCTAACTTATAATTTAATCTTTTTCCTACTGCTAAGATATATCTCCTGGAAATTATTACACCATCTTTTAATATATTTACTATCCT
>CAZYNJ010000070.1:0-1602 GCA_964648955.1 uncultured Candidatus Saccharibacteria bacterium
AGATTAAATAAAGGTTTTCTTATCCTCTTGTCATATTTTTTTCAACTAGTATTATATTCGTATGAAAAAGACGCACAATACACTCTATTTACTTCTTTTCGCTAGAGAGAGGTTTATTACATTGTGGACATAACTCTCCTTGGATTTCTTTCATGCCTTCCTTACAATCCAAATGGACAAGTCTGTTCTTAAAAAGAATATGCCCCTCCGCACCACAATGCCCACATTTGTAGTAAGCTTTTCTACTGATATTTAATTCATCAAACTCAATAGGTTTTACCATTGTATTATTTAATAAAAACTTAACACTCTATTGTAATATAATTGTAACAGTACATGTTAATATGAATATCCAAAATACCTAGAAGATTTCAGAAGTATCCTGTTTTTAATCCTATGATATACTCTTCCATTCATATCAATTAATTCATAATCTCTAATGGCTCAAGAATTATTAGATCGATTAAAAGAAATCCTCTCAGAAGCTATTGAGAGCTATAAAGCTATCCCTAAACTTACAGAGCTACAGGAAGAGGCAAATAAGGTATTTAATAAGCAAATAGAACAGCTACAAGCAAAGAAAGATTTTGTAAGAAGAATTAAAGTACCTAAAATAAATCTTAAGTTTTGGGAACGTGAGAAAAAAGGACTGGAAGTTCCTGTTTGGAAATATCTTGTAGGTGCACCCTTCATATATGGTGCCCTTATTCCTTCTTTCGTATTTCACCTTGCTATAGAAATCTATCATCAAATATCTTTTAGACTCTACGGTATTCCCCTTGTAAACCCAAAGGATTACTTTATATATGATAGACAACTATTCGATATGTTGAACTTCTGGGAGAAGGTTAATTGTAAATATTGTAGCTATTTTAATAATCTTGTTCGATATAGCATGGAGATAGGGGGTCGTACAGAAAGATATTGGTGTCCAATAAAATATTATAAAAGGATTGAAAACTCACACTCACAATATACAAAGTTTATAGATGGTAATGATTCAAAGAAAATACTTCAAAGGAGAGAAGATCTTCGTGATTTCTCGGATTTAGAATAGGTTTAATTAAAGAATCTATAACAGTTACTCAATCTCTTTCCCTCTATTTGCCATCCCCTATTCCTCAATGTACTATATTGTTTGTACTGCCCCGTACATATGAGAATAGAACTAGATACACAAAAAGAATTAGAAATCTCAGAATACAGGGAACCTACAAACCCTACCTTAGAAGAATCTCCCTCTGAAAAACTTCCAGGTGCAAGGATAAGTCCTTCGAGAATAGAAAACCTTTCTTCAATCTTTGAACAATATAATGAGGCGAAAGATAAAGATCTTTTCTTTAAAGAAATACTTAATAAAGAACCAATAGATAAAGAGAAAACATTAGAGAATGCTAAATGGGCTGTATATGGAACTCTTATGCATAATCTTCAATATTTCTCTAATATATTTTCAAAAACAGCTGATTTAAAAAGACTACCTACTGAAAAAGATTTTAGAGCTATATTTCCTAATAAAAAGGACTATTACTATGAATCCTTAATTAAAATATTAGATCTAACTATAAAAAGAAATGAAATTGATAAAGACCCCATTATAAA
>CAZYNJ010000071.1:0-1598 GCA_964648955.1 uncultured Candidatus Saccharibacteria bacterium
TGAACAATATCTTTTCCCTTGGCAAACTATATCCTTACCCTCTATGATATACCCATATGTCCCAGGTATTGTATAGAAAATATAGATCCCAGGATTTTGACCACTTAGTTGGTCAGGAGCATATTACTAAGATTCTGAAGAATGCAGTCAAGACTAACAATCTCTCTCATGCATATCTCTTTGTAGGATCTAGAGGTACTGGTAAAACAAGTGCGGCAAGAATATTAGCAAAGGCTGTAAATTGTACAAAGGTTAAAAAGGATGGGAATCCATGTACTAAGTGTAAGATATGTAAAGGTATAGAAGGGGGACATTTCTTAGATCTGATAGAGATAGATGCAGCATCAAATAGGGGAATTGATCAGATTAGGGAATTGAAGGAAAAAATAGAGTTTTCTCCAACAGAAGGGAAATACAAAGTATATATCATTGATGAGGTACATATGCTTACTAGAGAAGCCTTTAATGCACTTCTAAAGACCTTAGAAGAACCTCCAGAGCATGTAATATTCATATTAGCTACTACAGAACCTCATAAATTACCATCGACAATTCTTTCAAGATGTCAGAGATATGATTTTAGATTGGGGACAGAAGAAGAAATTGGGGGTGTTGTTAAAAAGATTAGCAGGAAAGAGAAGATTAAGATAGAGAAGGAGGCATTAGGCTTAATCGTTCAGAATGCTAGGGGGAGTTACAGAGATGCTCTCTCATTACTAGATGTAATTCTTAGTGGACAAACAGAGGATCCTTCTGAGGTCACTGCTTTAGAGGTGAGAACAATATTAGGTATCCCTGACTCTACAATGGTTTACTACCTTTTAGAAAATCTTGTTAAGGGTGATTCTGTAAAAGCTTTAGATCTAATATCTGAGTTGGATTCTAAAGGTATTAATCTTCAGCAATTTGTAGCAAGTGTTTTAGAAATGTTAAGGGATATTCTAATTAAAAAGTTAAGAGGTATCTTAAAAGAAGAAGAATATTCTTTTGCTTATGAGTTAACTAATAGGGATGTTTTACATCTGATAAATCTTTTCATTAATGCAGAGAGAAATATGAAAATGGCTAGTAGTCAATCATTAATATTGGAGATGATAATTCCTTCTGTAGAGATTAGTACACATATTCAGAAGGATAATGGGAATGGAAGTAAAGAGAAAGTGGTTGAGAGTGTAGCTCCTAAATCAACAAGGAAGAAGGTTGAGAAGAGGGTAGAAAAGGAAGAAGTTATAAAGAAGGTTGAAAAGAAGAGTTCTTCTAAATTGACCTTCAAAGTTATTGATAAGTCTTGGAAGAAAATTATTGAAGCCATTAAACCTGCTAATGGGCATCTTTTTGCATTTTTAGGTAGTGCTAATTTGGTTGAATTAAAAGAGGGGAAGTTAAAATTAGAAGTTCCTTTCTTGTTTCATAAGGAGAGGATAGAGAGTCATAAGAGTCAAGAAGCGATTAGAAAAGTTATGGAAGGATTTTTTGGAGAGAGTTGTAGGATTGTATGTGAGGTTAATGAAAAGGTAAAAAAGAGAAGGAGTGTAACACCAGATGTTGTTTTGAAGAATTTACCAATTATTGTTAAAAAGAAAAAAGTTAAGGAAAAG
>CAZYNJ010000072.1:0-1573 GCA_964648955.1 uncultured Candidatus Saccharibacteria bacterium
CCATGATCTGGATCATGTTCAAACTCTAAATCATTACTAGCAACTGCTATATATCTAGCTTGTGTTTGGACATACTTCCATTCCCCATTACTATCTTTTTCATATGACTTTTGATAGAAAAAGGGGGTAATTGTACTCATGTCTACATCCCTATTTGTCTCCTCCTTAACTTCTCTAACTAATGTGTCTAATAATGTTTCCTCTGATTCAACTCCTCCACCTGGTAATATCCATATACCACCTTTATTATAAACGACTAGCATATTTTTCTTGTCTTTACTTAATACAATTGTATAGACCTGTTTTATATCCTTAATATCTGAAAAGTCATCAGACATATATATGTCAAAACGATATTCTTTATTTTTGAAATTCCAATAGTTGGTTAAATCTGGAGTCATAGAGAGTTTGATAACAATATTATCTTGCGAGACATGGGCTCGAACCATGATTCTCGGCTTCAAAGGCCGGCGTCCTACCATTAGACGATCTCGCATTAATAAAACAGATAATTATACTACATATTTGAAATCCCTTAAATTAACATATATCGTTTAAGCATGAAAAAAAGAAGAAGGAAGGTTAAAGAGAAACATAGATCTCCAATATCAGGGATTAAAAAGTCTAAACAAAATACTGAATCTATTGTTAAAAGAAAAAAGAAATTAAACTTCTTTAAAAGAAAAAAATCTCTTAAGAAGAAAATTAGAAGACCGAGAAGAAATATTGGAGTGAAGATATTTATTGGTATATTAATATTAATAATTTCAGGACTAATATTTATATCTATTAGATATGTATTAAGTAGTAGAGGAAACCCGAAAGATGGTGAACATACTCAAACAGATGTATTAGGTTTAGAAGAAATACCAACATATCCAGAATCTGTATTTCTTTTTGAAAAGAATAAAGATACTAATACAGTACAAAACTTTCTAATGGATGGTAAGTCCGCTTATAGATTACCCGATAAGATATCTAGAGATAATGTACATGAATATTATACTGAGGAATTACCTAATCTTGGATGGGACAATATCCTCTCTGTTCCAATAGGAAGTGAAGATAAAAAATATGGTGAATATTGGGTAAAAGAAAATCAAGGATTAAGAATATATGTGAAGGAGAACAGTGTATGGTATGAAACTATCACTACAATAGAAGCCAGCTCTGGCCTTGAAGATGATGTAAAAGAGGAGGTCGAGAGAGAATTACTTCTAGCTAGTTCTGAGACTCAAGATCTCTTACCAGATTTCCCATGGGTATTACCTGTTCCCAAAGAGTATATCATTAGTTATCACTCATCTGAGTTGGAAAACTTTAGAGAAGTTTCATTTAAAAAGATTGGCTCAAGCCATATCTATTCTCTTACTCCTGTAGGATATTTCGGGGGAAATACTTTTGATTCTTACCTTTATACATATATTGATTCAAAAAATACATCAGAGGTGATAGAGTGGGGGGTCCAGAATTCTTTTTTTGTAGAGAGATATGGAAAAAGTATATTACTTGGAGATATTGTAACTCCTGAGGGAATAACGGATGGAGCTGTAATAAAGAATAATTATAATAC